>DASVVS010000106.1:0-31697 GCA_036386455.1 Thermoleophilaceae bacterium | reverse complement strand
CGTCGAACCCCCAACCCGCATGGCACGCCGTTCCGCGCCCAAGACGAAGGCGAAGGGCCGCCGCCCTCCCAAGAGCCGCCCGCCCAAGCCCGCCAAGTCGCGGTCGGCGAAGGCCGCCCGGCCGGCTCCGCAGCTCAAGCTGCCCAAGCTCCCCGAGCTCGAGCAGCGCCACTACGACCTCATAGGGCTCGGGCTCGTCGCGCTCGGCGCGTTCTTCGCGTTCGTCTTCTACCTCGGCTGGGACGGGGGCGAGGTCGGCGGCGCGCTCAAGGACGGGTTCGTCTTCCTCGCCGGCGGGGTCGCGTACCTCGTGCCGATCGTGCTCTTCATCGCGGGCGCGGTGATGGTGCTCAAGCCCATGCTGCCGTCGATCAGCCCGTTCAAGTCCGGCGGGCTGTGCCTGCTCGGTGCCCTCATGCTCGGCCTGGCCGGCGAGCTGTTCGGCCTGGGGCCGAGCGAGCCGGCCCGCGACGGCTGGATGCAGCCCGACTACTTCGAGGACCACGGCGGCGCGTTCGGCGAGGCGCTCTACTGGGTCGCCAGCACCCTCTTCCAGGACGTCGGCGCTCACATCATCTTCCTGTTCCTCCTGGTGGCGGGAGTCCTGCTGCTCACCGGAGCCTCCATCGCCGGCGTGATCAAGGGCACGCGCCAGGGCCTCGTCACGACCACCCACCGCGTCAAGCGCTCCACCGGCGAGTTCGCGGCGGTGGTGACCGGCCGCGAGCGCAAGCCGGCCCCGCCGCCGGCGCCCGAGGACCGCCAGCGCGAGGCGGACGAGGACGGCGATCTGCTCCCACCGGAGCCGCACGGCGAGCCGGTCGTCCGCGCCACGCACGTGGAGGCGCCGCCCATCTACGGCGACGAGTCGGAGGAGATCGACTTCGAGACGGACCCCATGGAGACCGATCCGGTCGCCGAGCAGCACTACGCCGCCCTGGAAGCGGAGGAGGAGGTCGCGGTCGAGCCGGAGCCCGTGGAAGGGGAGGACGCCGAGGAGCTCACGCCCATGGGCAACCGCCGCTCGGACGTGACGGAGTCGGACGAGATCGACTACCGCCCCCCGCGGCCGTCCCTGCTGGACCGCTCCAAGAACGGCGCCAAGGTCGACACCGCCGCCCAGGAGCGCACCGCCGGCGAGCTGGTCAGCGCGCTCAGCCACTTCGGCATCGAGTCGAAGATCGTCGGCGCCGTGGTGGGCCCGCACGTCACGCGCTACGAGCTGCGCCTCGCCCCCGGCGTGAAGATGTCCAAGGTCTCCAACCTCCGCGACGACCTCGCCTACGCCCTGGCGGCCACCGACGTGCGCATCCTCGCCCCGATCCCCGGCAAGCAGGCCGTGGGTGTGGAGGTGCCGAACGAGGACCGCAAGCTCGTGCACCTCGGCGACGTCTACCAGGAGGCGCCGAGTGGCTGGTCGCCACTCACCGTCTGGCTGGGCAAGGACATCGCCGGCAAGGCGATCGGGACCGACCTGGCCAAGCAGCCGCACGTGCTGGTGGCGGGCACGACCGGCTCCGGCAAGTCCGGCTGCGTGAACGCGATGCTCTCGAGCATCCTCCTGCGCGCGACCCCCAACGAGGTCCGCCTGGTGCTGGTGGACCCGAAGCAGGTCGAGCTCAACCACTACGAGCACGTGCCGCACCTGCTGACGCCGGTCGTCACGAGCCCGCGCCTCGCGGCGAACGTGCTGAACAACCTCATCAAGGAGATGGAGCAGCGCTACGCGGTGATGAGCAAGGCCCGCGCACGCAACCTCATCGAGCTGAACCGCATCCGGGAGCGCGAGGGCGAGCGCCCGCTGCCCTACATCCTCTGCGTCATCGACGAGCTGGCCGACCTGATGATGGTCGCGCCGGGCGAGGTCGAGGACTCGATCATCCGCCTGGCGCAGAAGTCACGCGCCGTCGGCATCCACCTGCTGCTGGCCACCCAGCGCCCGAGCGCGGACATCATCACCGGCATGATCAAGGCGAACGTGCCGGCCCGCATCGCGTTCGCCGTGTCGAGCCAGACCGACAGCCGCGTGATCCTCGACCAGAACGGGGCGGAGTCGCTGCTGGGCCAGGGCGACATGCTCTTCCGGCCGGCGTCCGAGTCGCGCCCGGCCCGCATCCAGGGCGCGTTCATCAGCGAGGCGGAGATCGAGAAGATCACCGACCACTGGCGCCGGCAGGGCGAGCCCGAGATGAACGAGGAGCTGCTCGAGGCGGTCGAGACCGAGGACGAGAAGGAGGCCGCCGACGAGTTCAGCGCCGACCAGGACGACCTCCTGGGCGAGGCGATCGCGACCGTCGTGCAGCTGGGCAGCGCCTCCACCTCGATGCTCCAGCGCCGCCTGCGCGTGGGCTACACCCGCGCCGGCCGCCTGATCGACATGATGGAGCGCCGCGGCGTGATCTCCGGCTACGAGGGCTCGAAGGCCCGGCAGGTGCTGATCACCGAGGGCGACCTGCCGCGCACCCTGGCGGCGCTCGACGAGCCGGTCGGAGCGGGCGCCGGCGTCGGCGAGCCCGGCTAGCTCCTCAGGACCTCCACCAGCCGCTCCGGGCTCAGGTTGACCCGGTACGAGCGCCCGCCCTCGCCCGGCGGGAACACCAGCATCGACGGGCGGTCCGACGAGCACGCCACCACCTGGATCTTCGGGAACCCGCGCGCGATCCGGAACGCGAGCTCGCGCGCCTCGTGCGCGTCGAGGTCGATGATCACGACGTCGGGGACGATCCGCTGGAGCACGTCGAGCAGCCCGTCGCTGGCCGGCTGCTCGCTGACGACCTCGAAGCCCTCGTCCTCGAGCACGCCGCGCAGCCCCAGCTCCGCGATCGAGCCGAAGCGACCGATCAGGATCCGCGTTGCCGTCGTCTTCACCGGCAGGGAATCTGCCACCTGCGCGCGCCGCCCGGTAGAGGCAAACGGGCAGACGTGGAGTCACTCTGGCCCGGACGGATGTCCTCAGATGAAGCCCTGGCGGGTCGCCGTGGCTACCGCATGTGCACGCGTCTTGCAGTTCATCTTGACCAGGACGTCGTGCACGATGTTCTTGACGGTCCGCTCGGAGTAGGCGAGCTCCTGCGCGATCTCGCGCGTGCCGGACCCCTCGGCGAGCAGTTGGAGCACCGCGAGCTCGCGCCCGCCGAGCTGACCGGCCGCCGCGCCGCGGCCGCCGCCCTTGGCCAGCCCGTCGATCAGCCGGGCCAGGAGCGCCGGGGGCAGCGACCCGTGCCCTTCGACCACCGCCTCGAGCCCGCTCACGAGCGCCTCCGGCGTGAGCGTGCCCCGCACCATGAAGCCCGACAGCCCGGCCTCGACCGCGTCGAACAGGCTCTCCTCGCGCGCGTCGCCCACCAGCCCGACCAGCCGCACCTCGCGCCCCTTGACGAGCTGCACCGCCCGCTGGAGCGCCGACGGCGTGTCGAGGTCGAACAGCAGGATCCCGACGCCGTCGAGCTCCGGCTCGGGGTTCAGCAGCGCGCTCTCGCCGGCCAGCTCGAACCCGCGCGACTCGAGGCAGGAGGCGAGCCCGCGCCGGAAGATCGGGTTCTGGTCGTCGAGCCAGACCACGCGCGCGACCCCGTTCGCCATAGGCGCGCAATCCCACCACGCGAGGCGTGCCGCCGGAAGGGGCCGCCAGACAATCATTCGGCCCGCGCTCGGAGCCGCGCTGCCCGAAGGTGCAGCCCGGACGTGCGGGCGCGGGGACGGGCGGGCAGCCCCTCCGGGCGACCACGCGCCGGAGCCCGCGCGGGCGCCATGGGCGCCGCGGGGGCGAGCCCCGCCTAGACGAGGCCCTGGCGGATGCCCTCGGCCACGGCGTGCGCGCGGCTGCGTGCGCCCAGCTCGCGCTCGACCTCGCGGATGACGGTCTTGATCGTCCGCTCGGAGTAGCTCAGCGAGCGCGCGATCTCACGCGTGTCGGATCCGGCCGCGAGGAGGCGGAGCACCTTCAGGTTGCGGGCGTCCATGCGCGACTGCTCGGCCTCCGCCGGCTCCGCGCTGACCTGGAGGCCCGCCGCCGCGGCGCGCACCGTGGCCGCGAGCTGGTCGGCTGTCAGGGAGCTGCGCGGCAGCACGCCGGCGACCCGGTTGGAGTTGGTCGCGGCCCGCCCTCGCCCGCTCGTGGCCGCGTCGTCGGACCCGCAGACGACCAGCGGGCAGTCGAACCGCGCCCGCCGCGCCTCCTCCGGAGAGACGACCGCGACGGCCACCTGGTCCTTGACCGGTCCCTTCGGGCCCTCGAAGACGACGTCGATCCCGTCGTCCTCCAGGCAGGTGACGAGACCCCGCCGAAAGATGTCGTGCTGGTCGATGACCGCTACCCGAAGTCCCGCCACCCCTGCTCCCCAGATCGAAGGTGTACGACCCCCCTGCCGGCGCGGCGCGATTGTTTCGCACTTAGCGGAGGTTGTCTACTTGTGGGCACCCTGAGTTGGCGCAAGGGGCAAAGTCACACCCCCCGGAATGGGGGGTGCGACCTACCCGCGGGTCTAGTGCGCCGCCAGCACGTGCGGGCGCAGCGAGCTGGCCGCCGCGGGCGCCGGTGCGGCCCCCGCGGCACGCGCCCGGCGAACGAGGCCGGCGTGGATGCCGTCGCGGTCGTCGAAGTGCATCACGTCGCCGCTCGCCCCGCCGAAGTCGATGGCACCCCAGCGCAGGTGCTGCCCGTCGCGCAGTGCCACCACCACCTCCTCGCTCATGTTGAGGAAGCCGAGCCGCGGGTCGCGCTGGGCCGAGTGGCTCACGTCGCGCACCACGAACGGCGCGTCGCCCGGCCACGTGCCGGCGCTCGGCAGCGGCACACCCGGCGTCGCCGCCGGGTCGACGCCGCCGAGGTTCACGTAGTCCTGGGCCATCTGGCGCGAGAGCTCGAGCCCGATCCCGTCCGCCTGGCCCGGGAGCGGCACGCCGAGCTCCAGGCTCTGCCAGCGCTCGGCCGTCATCGACTGGATGACGGTGTTCCACTCCGGGTCGGAGCGGTTGCCCAGGAGCCGGAAGTACGTCCTCATCGCGTCCGACTCCTCGCGCAGCCCGCGGTACCAGGCCCGGGTGTCCCAGCCCTGCGTGCGCGCGGTGCGGCGCGCGATCTCGCCGGGGATCAGCGAGTCGCGCCCCAGGATCGCGCGTGAGATCCGGTGGTAGATCTTCCCGAGCTCCACGTCGCGGGCGGCCTCGCCGGACTCGTGCATGATGTACGGCAGCCCGAGGTAGTTGACGTCGATGGCGAGACCCCACGGGTGCATGCCGCGCACGCGCGGGTCGTCGCGCCAGCCGCCCAGGTTGTAGATCCCGAACACACGCTCCCAGTCGGCCGCGGTCGCGAGCGTCTCCGTCGTGCTAGCGCGCAGGGTCGTCTCGGCGGCCTGGAGCTTGGTGAGGAAGTCAGGCATCAGGCCGGTCACCGAATGGCCGAAGACCGTGTCCGTGCGGCCGCGCTGCGCCGCCGCGAAGCTGGCGTAGTCCGCGGCGCCGTAGGCCTGCGCGATCTGGTCCGGCGTGGGCTGCGGCCCGGTGAGCGCCACGGTCGGCGGCGGTCCCACGTGCAGCCCCTGGGCGGGCACGGCCGGAGCCGTCGACGGAGCCGATCCCGGCGTGGCCGGGGCCGGAGCCGCCGCGGCGGTCCAGAAGCTCGTCCGCCCCTGCGCGCCGTCGTGGTTCTGGCCGACGTGGATGTGGTCGGTGTGCGGATTGGTCCCGCCGTACGGGCGGAGGCCCTGGGCCGCGCGGCTGCCCGCGCTCCAGATCTGGCGGTTCCAGATGATCTCCTGGATGCCCATCCGGCGGGCGAGCGCGTGCGTGTTGCCGTCCGCGTCCGTGGCGAGCAGCTCGGCGACGATCGCGTCCGCCGCCGCGCGCTCGGTCTCGTCGTTCGCGTTCAGGCCCCAGTCCAGCGCACGGCCCTCGCCGTGGAGGCTGAGCGTGGTCCCGCCGCGCACCGGCCGGCAGTTGAAGATGCCCATCGAGCGCCCGACGTAGCGGCGCCGGAACTCGTCGCGCAGCCTGATCGTGCCGGGCTGCGGCCCGCGCGCGCAGGCGGTGCCGGTCGTGTCGTAGCGGTACGGGTCGATCGGTACCGAGAGCCCGCCGGCCAGCCCCGCGATCGCGGTGCCGGGCGCCGTGCGGTTGAGGTCCTCGATCCCCGGCTTGATCAGGTTGATCTGCAGCTCGAAGATCGGCCGGTAGCTCTCGATCAGGTGCTTGAACTTGACCGCGTTGATGCGCGGCTGCGGCCACTCGGTCGAGGCCGGGGGCGTCTCCAGCGCCCACTGCTCGATCGTGCGCGGCTGCCCGTTCAGCTGCCAGCGCGGCTCCTGGCGGTGCGTGTCCGCCGAGGTCAGGAAGCGCTGGAACAGCGCGGTCCCGCCGTTCCACTGGATGTAGTTCATCGCCGGCGAGATGCTCGACAGCTCCGGGTATGTGTTGCGCTGCAGCTGGGTGAAGTACGCGTCCGCCAGGAGCAGCGCGAGCGCGTAGAACTTCGTCGTCGGCACGACGTTGAAGACGCCCGAGCCGCCGGGGGTGACCGTGAGCTCGCCGTTGATCGTCGCGGCGGTCACGTCGTTGTCCAGGAACCCGCCGTTCACGAGGTCCTGCACGCGCTGGGCGAAGTGCGTCTCGTGGCCGGGCGCGGCGGAGTCGCGCGAGTCCCACGTGTTGTCCTGGCCGGCGGCGGCCGTGACCACGATGAAGTGGTCGATGCCCAGGTCCTCGTAGAACACCTTCGAGCGGAACAGCGACTTCGCGTTCGCCTCGGAGGAGGCGTGCACGGGCTGAGCCGTCGTGACCGACTTCGTGCTGCCCTCCTTCGACCAGAGCGCGAGCAGCACCTCGGGCATCTGGTGCGAGTTGAAGCCGGCGCGCACCACGGCCTCGATCTCCTGACGGGTGATCCCGGTGTACGGGTTGGCCTGCATGGTCTGGCCGGTCTCGCGGTGGATCCGCTCGGCGCTCACGCGGTTCGGGGCGTCCACGTTGCTCGCGCCACGGCGCAGCTCCTCGCACTTGTCGAAGCAGGCCTGCGTGGCCTGGTCCACGAACGGGGCGCCGTCGCCGGCGCCGAGCGCGCGGCCGATGCCGTACGAGAGCGCGCCGCCGTAGCCGAACCCGAAGCCCTGGCCGGTGGTGGGCGCCGGGGCGCCCGGTGCGGGGGGCGCGCCGGGGGCGGCCGCGGGCGCGGCGGCGGGCAGGTTCGCGATGCACGCGTTCGCCATCGCCTCGGCGATCTGGTCGAGGTAGCCGTACGGGCCGCGGCTGTCGGCGATCCGCTGGGCCTGGGCGGCGTTCGTGATGAAGGCGATCTCCACGAGCGTGGCAGCGGTGCCGGGCGCGTGGCGGGCGGGCAGCAGCACGCCGAGGTCGCTCGACTTGACGCCGCGGTTGCGCACGTTCACGACCCCGTGCACGGCGTCGCAGACGGCCTGGGCGAAGTCGCGGCTGCGCTGGCTGGCGTTGACGGCGACCCACGACTCGGTGCCGTCGACCGAGGCGTCGGCCACGCCGTTCATGTGGATCGAGAGGAACAGCGAGGCGTTGTTGTCGCGGCCCACGAAGGCGCGGTCCTCGAGGCCCAGGTTCACGTCGGAGTCGCGCGTCAGGATCACGCGCGCGGCGGTGCCGATCCGCCAGGCGGTCTGCTGGCCGAGGTAGAGCGTGATGTTCTTCTCGAGCAGCCCGTTCGGCGCGGTCGCGTTGTTCGGCGAGGACCCGCCGACCATCGCCGTGCCGCCGTGGCCGGGGTCGATGACGATGACCGGAGCGTTGCTGTCGGGTGGCATTCTCTAACTCCCTGGTGTCGTGTGATGCGGGATCACTGGCCCCCGCCGCCGCCTGCTGCAGAGCCTCCGCCGCCGCCTCCGCCACCGGTGTTCGGTGCGTTGCCGGACGGGTTCGGGGTGTTGCCCTGGATCGTCGTGATCACGCCCGCGTCGGCGAACCGCTCGAGCGGGAACACGTCGCTCTTGAACTTCAGGTCGACCTCGCCGGTGAGGTTGGCCTGCACGTCGATCTCGTCTGAGGACTCCTTCTTGCTGGAGCTCACGTACGCGACCGAGTTGACGCTGACCGCGCCGAAGCCGAGGAACCCGCCGGCCACGGCGGTCGTGTTCTTCCAGTCGAACTGGCTCGCGCTCTGGGCGGTGCCGCGGTCCTCCGTGGCGATCCGGAAGCCCATCGTCGCGCGGATCCGGCCGCTCGTGACGACGATCCGGTTGATCCCCATCAGCACCATCGTCGAGAGCAGCTCGTGACGGCTTGAGGCGAGCTTGCGGCGGGCGGCCGGGACGAGGGCCTCCTCGGCGGCGTCGTCGTCGAGCGAGACGTCCTGCGTGATGCCGAGGTCGGTCTTGAAGTTGGGGGCGGGGAGGTCGTCGGCGCCCTCGCGGACCTTGATGCGGGCGGCGTTCTCCTCGATCTCGATGCGGAAGTGGCCGGGGTACTGGGCCGCCAGGTAGTCGCGCGCCTGGTTGTCGGTGATGTTGTCGGCCATGAACTGGTCGACGGTCTTGGCCACGTTGGCGAGCAGCTGCGCGAAGGCCTCCATCTGCTGGATGGAGGCGTCGACGATCGCGTTGAACGTGCCCTTGATCAAATCGGCCACGAAGGTCGGGAACGCGATCGCGTTCAAGGTCTCGCCGGTGATCCGTGCCACGTTGTTGGCGGCGCGCGGGCTGAACTCGTCGGCCGCCGGGCCGGGGGCGGGCGCGGGGCCGGCCTGGGCGGCGGCGAGGCCGGCGCGGCTGGGCGGGATGCCGGCCTGCTCGGCGGCGGCCAGGGCGTTGTAGGTGCCGGCGGGCACTCCGGGGGGCGCGAGCTGGCGGTTGTCGCTGCCGGCGGGGACCTCGGTGCGCCGGCGCAGGATCGGCTGCTGGCCGAGCTTCTTCGCCTGGGCGAACTCGTCGTGCACCAGGGCGGCGCTGTAGGCGGCGATCTTGGTGAGGTTGTGGGCGATCGTGCGGCGCTCCTGGGGCGGGAGCGCGCGGAACGAGTGGCTCGACTCGAGCAGCGCGCGGACCTGGCCGCGGACGAGCTGCATGACGGCCGCGCTGGGCTGCGGGCCGTCGGGGCCGGGGTCGGAGGCGTACGGGCCGGGGAGCGGGTCGATCGGGGTGGCGAGGAGCGCGGCGATCGTGTCGCGGTCGAGGCCGGGGGAGGCGGCTCCCGCCGCCGGAGGGGCGAGCTGGGTCGCGGTCATGGAGTCTCGTGCTCCTCTCCGCCGGCGTGGGGAGTGGGGGCGGCGGGAGCGCCGGCCGCGGGCGGAGCGGCGGCGCCCGGAGCGGCGGCGGGCGGAGCGCCCGCGGCAGGCGGAGCGCCCGCGGCGGGCGGAGCGGCGGCGCCCGGAGCGGCTCCCCCCGGCGCGGCGGGTCGCGGAGCGGCGGCCCCAGGCGCGGCTCCCGCCGCCGGAGCGGCGGCCCCCGGCGCGGCTCCGGCCCCCGGCGCGGCCGCCGGCTGCTGGCGCACGGGCGGCGGCTCCGGCGGGCGGCGGGTCGGCTCCGCGATGCCGGGCATCGGCGTGCCGATCGGCGGCGCGCTCGGGCGGCGCTCGGGCAGCCGGGTGCGCTCGCGCGGCGGCGCCGTGTCGCCCCAGGCCGGCTCCGAAGCCGGCGCGGCAGCGGCCACGACCGGCTGGTTCGCCTCCGGCACCGCCGTGTTGCCCCGGATCCGGCCGATGCTCTGCGAGTCGGCGAAGCGCTCGATCGGGAAGTAGTCGCTCTTGAAGTGGATCTCGACCTCGGAGGTGAGGTCGGTCTCGACGTTGATCTCCGAGTCGCTGTCCGCGCGCGAGGAGCTCACGTACGCGACCGACATCGACGCCTGCACCGACCACGGCCCCCAGCCGACGCTGCCGCCCATCCCCATCCGGGTGTCGAGCTCGCTCGCGGACTCGGCGTGCGTGCGGTCGTGGGCGTCGATGTGGAAGCCCATCGTCGCGCGGAGCTTGCCGCCGGTCACGACGATCCTGTTCACGCCCATGAGCACCATCGTCGAGAGGGTCTGGAGCCGCGACTGGGCCAGCCGGCGCCGCGCGGCGGGCACGAGCTTCTCCTCGAGCGACGACTCGTCGAGGCCCACGTCGCCCTCGATGCCGAGGTCCGTCCGGAACGGCGGCGGCGGGCGCTCGTCGGCGCCGGGCGCGGGCTCGAGATGGGCGCTGGGCGGCTCGTCACCGCGACCCTCCTCGCGCACCACGCGCACGTACTCGGGATACATCGACTGCAGCCAGTCGCGCGCCTGGTTGTCCGAGATGTTGCGCGACATGAAGTCGTCGACGGTCCGCCCGACGTTCGAGAGCAGCTCCCCGTAGGCCTCCATCTGCCTGATCGAGGCGTCGACGATCGCGTTGAACGTCGAGTTGATGAGATCCGCGACGAAGGCCGGGAACGCGATCGCGCGCAGCGTCTCCTGGGTGATGCGCGCGACCTGCCCGGCGGCGGCGGGGCGGAACTGGTCCCCGGCGGTCTCCTGGGCGCGGGCGGTGGGCTGCTGCGGCACCTCGATCGTCTCGCGCTTGCGCACGAGCGGCCGCTGCCCGATGCGCTCCGACTGGTACCAGTCGTCGCGCACGCACTCCGCGGCGTACGAGGCGATCTTGACGAGGTCGCTCGCGAACCGCCGCCGGTCCTCCGGCCCGAGCGAGGCGTACGTCGGGCTCGCCAGCAGCAGCGCCCGGACCTGGCCGCGCACCAGGTCGACGGTCGCGGGCGTGGGCCGCAGCGCCCTCGGCGACGGCGGCGTGGCGTACGGCTCCGGAAGCGCGGGCGGGAGCGGGGCGGTGGAGGCTGTCGTCACTCAAGCCGCCCTCTCCGCCGGCCGCACCGAACGGCCCAGCCCGGACGCCTGGAGCCACGTGGTCGCGGCCGCCGCCGTCTCCTCGCTCCCCGACAGCAGGTCGCCCTGGCCGCCGAGGCGCGGCAGCACCGACGCGAGCCACAGCAGCACGCGCTGTCCCGACTGGCCGCGGTCCACGAGCCGCGCCAGGTCGGGCGTCTCGTCGCCGAGCACGGCGCGCACGGTCGCCCACAGCCCGCGCGCCTGGAAGACCGCGCCGACGGCCGGGTCGTCGAGCAGCGCGATCGCCTCGCGGAGCTGCTCCTGGAGCCGCTGGCCCGCCACGAGCGCGTTGCCGCGCAGCCGCGGGCTCACGTTCGTGAGCAGGTCGAGCGCCGCGCGCCGCACGTAGGCGCTCGCCTGCGCGCCGTAGGAGCGCCGCCGGTACGGATCCCGCCCCAGCTCGGCCACGGCGTCGAGCTCGTGGCAGAGCGCCGCCATCCGCTCCCCGAACTCGCGGTTCACGTCCGCGCCCTCCTGGGGCCCGGCCGCCGGCCCGCCCCCGAAGAGCCGCGCGAACAGGACGGCGCGCTGGGAGCGGTCGTACCACTCTCCCGAGCGCCGGGCGAAGCGGTCGAGCCGCGCCGCGGCCTCCACGCTTCGCACGTCCAGCGAGACGCGCTCCGCCGCCAGCAGCTCGGCCACGGGCACCACGCCCGCCTGCTCGAGCTCCGAGTGCAGGTAGAGAGCCGCGAGGCCGCGGACCGCCTCGGGCGGCGGCGGCCGGTCCACGCCGACGACCGGCGGGATCTCCAGCCGCAGCGGGTCGTCGTGCTCGGTCCGGGTCGGCGCCTCGCGCAGCGCGGCCTCGGCGAGTACGAGCGCCGCGGAGAGGGTGAGCCGTCCGTTCGTCCGCACACCGGGCCCCCTACCGCGCCGGCGGCGCCGCCGGGGGCGCGGTCGTGCCGCCGGCCGGCGGCGTTGCCGGAGCCGCCGCTCCGCCCGCCTTCTGCTGGAGGATCTCGGGCTGGATGAGCGCGCCCATCTTCTCCAGCGGGAACGTCTCGCTGCGGAAGTTCACGTCGACCTCGCCGCCGAGCTCCGCGTGCAGCTTCGCGCTCGACTCGGAGTCGTCGTTCTGGACCGTCGAGACGTTGAAGTTGGACGAGTACTCCGTGTTGACCTCCGGCGTGTACCACCACCAGAAGCCGCCCTCGGAGCGCTTGGTCTCGGCCTTGTAGTGCGAGTCGAAGCTGGACGCCTGCCGCGCGCGCTGGGTGACCTTGTCGGTCGTGTCGAGCTTGAACAGCACGTGCGCCCTGATCCGCCCCTGCGTCACGACGAGGCGGTTCACGCCCATCAGCACCATCGTCGCCAGCAGCTGCTGGCGGTCCATCGCGATCCGCCGCCGCGCGGGCTGCACGAGCTGCTCGGCGGTCTCCTCGTCGAGGCTCTCGACCGGGGCGTCGAGCCCGAGGTCCTTGAAGAAGTCGGGAAGGCTCTCCTGGTCGGCGTCCTCGCGCGGCTTGAGCTTCGGCTCCTCGCCCTCGAGGTCCACCTCCAGGTGGTCGGGGTACTTCGAGGCCAGGTAGTCGCGCGCCTGGTTGTCGGTGATGTTGTCCTTCATGTACTGGTCGACCGACTTGGCGACGTTCGAGACCAGGTTCGAGAAGGCGTCCATCTGCTTGATCGAGGCGCCGACGATCGCGTTGAACACGCCGTCGATCAAGCCGGCAACGAAGGCCGGGAAGTTGATGTCCCCGATCGCCTCCGTCATGGCCTGCGTGCCCGCCTGCGCCGCGGCGGCGCCGCCCGGCCCGTAGCGCTCGCCGGCCGTTTTCGGCTGCTCGAACAGCTGCTGGCGGGCGAGCGCGACGTTGGGGGCGACCGTGCCCTCGCCGTCGCCGTCGGTCTGGAGCACGGCCTGCATCGGCATGCCGGTGGTCTCGCCCCCGGCGTCGGCCATGTAGGCCGCGACCTTCACCGTGTCGTGCGCGAGCGCCTTCCGCTGCTCCGGCGGGAGCTGCCAGAAGGACTCACTGCGCGTGAGCAGGTCGCGGACCTTCTCGCGGACGACCGGAAGCGTCTCCGCACGCGGAGCCGGCATCCCGGCGGGGAGGCCGCTCGTCGTCACCGGGCGCCTCCGAGCACGGCGGCGGACCACGGGTGGGCGCCGGCGGCCGCGACGGCGGGCTGCGGAGCCGCCACCGGCTGGGCGGGCTGCGCGGCCACCGGCGGTGCCGCCACCGGCTGCGGAGCCGCGATCGCCGGCTGCGGCACGGCCTCCGCCGGCTGCTGCGGCGCGTCGAGCAGGGCCGGGCGCAGGTAGATCGCGATCCGCGCGGCCATGTTCGGCCGCACCACGAGCGAGAGCACCGAGACCTCGCCGGGCCCGCTGAAGCCATCCGGCGTCAGCGCCGTCATCCAGCGGTCGAGCGCGCGCAGGCTGCGCGGGCGCTCGGCCATCTGGAGCTGCAGCAGCGGCAGGAGCGCCTGCGGCGGATCCGGCAGCGCCTCGAGGTTCACGTCGAGGCGCATCTCCACGCCGGCCCGGGTCGGCCGCAGCGTGAGCATCGCCGTGTTCGGCGGCAGCGTGAAGCGCGCGCCGAGCACCAGCGCCGCGGCGCTCATCAGCCCGCCGTGCTTCTCGCCCAGCCCGAGCCGGTCCATCAGCGGCTTGAGGTCCGACAGCGGCAGCGCGCTCTCCACCTCGAACGTGAGCTGCTGGGTGCCGGTCGTGCGCCCGCAGCGCAGCGTGCTGAACGCGGGCCGCAGCGCCGGCGTCGCGTCCATCGCCACCTGCGCGATCTGGAACAGCGGCGCGGGCAGCGACTCGGTGAGCCACGGCCCCCACTCGTAGGAGACCGACGACTCGCTCATCCCGTTGCGGTCGAACCCGGTCCCCACGAACGCCCCCCAGTTGGCCGAGCGGTACTCGCCCTCGCTGGCGGCGTGCGCCCGGCCTGCGAGCCAGCGCTCGGCCTGCGGCCCGAAGTTCCGCAGGACCGCCCGCCGGGCCGCGTCGGTCGCCTCGGAGACCCGGTCGGCCGCCTGCGCCGTCGGGCCGCCGGGCGCGACCATGAACCCGAGGTTGCCGGGCGTCGACTCGGCGAACGTCGGCTCGAACGACCGGCTGCGCCGGTAGCGCCCGTCACCCGCCGGGAGCGGCAGCGACTCGTCGATGAGGTATCCGACCTCGCCGATCGGGTCGGCCGTGTTGAGCCGCCTCGCCGCCGCGTGCAGCAGCGACTTCGCCGAGGCGGCGGCTGTTACGCCGTACATGGTGTCTCCTCTCGCGTCGTCGCTAGGCCGAGACGCCGCCGTTGAGCATCCGCTGGATCTCGGGCGTCTGCGGGATCTGGCCGCTCGCGACCATCTGCCGCAGCTGAGCCTTGATCGGGCTCTCGTCCGGCGCTGCCGCGGCGGGCTGCTGCACCCGCCCCGGGTAGCTCCTCAGGTACGGCGTCTCGCGCGGATCGGACAGCTCGTCGACCCGCGTGGCCGCCACGCCCTCCGAGGCCAGGATGAGCTCCACGTTGCGCATCAGCTCGGCCTGGTCGTCGGGGTGGATGTCGTACTTCGGCTTGCGGCGCCGCTTCGGCGTGCCCGGCTTGTCGTCCTTGTCGGCCTTGCGGGTCGCCGCCCGCGCGCGGGCCAGCTCCTCGAGGGCCTGCCGGCGCTCCTCGCGCGAGTCGTTGAGCACGACCCGAGCCAGGTCGAGCTCGCGCTCGATCTCGGTGAGGCTCTTGCCGCTTCTCGACACCGCGGCGCTCCTCGCGCGGTTGGCCCCACGCGCCCTCGAGCCGCCGGCCTTCGGAGCGGAGCCGGAGCTGCTCGAGCCCGAGCTCGAGTCGGCGCGCGCCTCCTCGAGCTCCTTCTCGAGGTCCGTGACCCGTGCCTCCGCCTGCGTCTCGTCGTCCGCGGCCTGGCGGTAGTTCTCCTCCGCGTTGTCGAGGTAGTCCGCGAGCTCCTCCGGATCCTCTTCGCGGAGGAAGTCGGAGAGGAGGTCCGGGTTCGACGCCGCCAGCGCCGTCGGGCCGTCGTCCGAGGCGAGCACGGCCGCCAGGGCGGCGCGCTCCATCGGATCCATGAACAGCGGCGCGCCGTCCGGCGAGCCGTTCCACACGCCCGCGTACCTGGCGACGATGTCGAGGATCTTCTTGCCCGAGTCGGCCAGCGTGCTGAAGCGGACCGCGTTCGGGGACATGTTGAGCTCGGTCGTCGCGACCCGCTCCACGACCTCCCACGGGTTGTTGACCCCGTAGGCGTCGCGGATCTCGCGCAGGTCGAGCACGCGCCAGGCCGCCTCGATGTGCCGCTTGAGGCGGCGCGCGGCGAAGTGCGTGTACGCGTAGCCGTAGAGCGAGCAGTTGGCCGCCAGGTCGCGGCCGGCCTTGCGCACGCCCTCGCCCGTCAGCGTCATCGGGCCGGTGCGGGACTTCTCGAAGAAGTCGCCGATCCGCTGCTGGCGGTCGTACTCCGCCAGGCTCGCCAGGAAGCGCAGCCAGAGGTCGCCGAACTCGGCGTTCGGCTGCACCTCGCGCGACACCTCGCCGCCCTCGACGCCGAGGCAGCGCGTGTACTGCATGCGCCGCGCGGCCTCGCTCATCCGGTCCTCGTTGTTCCAGTAGTGCTCGTCGAGGACCTTGCCGGCCTCGCCGTAGCCGATCGGGAGCAGCCCGTTCATGAAGTTCTCCGTGATCCGGTCGACCACGTGGAACAGGGCGGCCTGCTCGAGCCAGTAGGCGGCGAACACCATCGCCACGGCGTGGATGTTCTCCCGCTTGGTCTCGTCGACCGGCCCGTCGCGCGTGACGGGCGGGATGTCGAGCCCGGACTCGAGCGGGGACGTCTCCATGTAGTTCTGCGCCGAGGCCGCCAGCTTGGTGTTGAAGCCGGGATGGCCGAGCGGCACGTCGCCGTCGTCGATCACCTCGCGGGCGACGTACGCGAGCTCCTGGTACATGACCGGGTCGTTCGGCGGACGCCCGGCGGCGCGCGGGAGCTGCTTGGCGATCGCCGCGTAGACGGTCGACTTCGGCTCGGTCCGGCCGCCCGACACGCGGATGCGTCCCTCCGTCTTGTTGCGCGCCCTGAGCACGGCATCGGTGAAGCGCTCACCGCGGGGCTCGGTGTGGCCGTCGAGCAGCAGCGAGCCGAGGATCACGCCGAAGACGGGCTCGTCGCCCTTGAACGGCTCCGTCATGCCACCGCTGTTGAGTTCCTGGAGGACCCGCGTCTTGTACGGGCCTCGGTGGAAGTCCCTTGGGAGCCCTCTTGAGTCGTATGCGAACTTGGTCATCTGCCTGTCCTTTCCGCGAAGCTGTCTGCCGACCGTTGAAGTGCGACCTGGCCCGGCGGAGCACGACTCGCGTCCTCCCGCGCCTGCTCTACGCGCCGCACCGCGGCGGCGACGTTCAGTAGCCCGCGACCGGTGCGCACGTCGAACTCCGGCGCGAGCGGCGTGGCCGTCTCGAGCAGGAGGCTGCGCACCTGGGCCGGGCTGAGTTCGAGTCCCCGGCGCCGCGCGTGGGCGAGCACGAGCGCGGCGGCTCCGGAGACGAAGGGGGCCGCGAACGACGTACCGCTGCTGGCGCGGTAGCCGTCGGGCGCGACGGAGAGGATCCGCTCGCCCGGGGCGACGATGTCCACGTGGGTGCCGTAGGTGCTGAAGCGCGACGGCATTCCGTGGCGGTCCACCGAGCCGACGGCGATCACGGACTCGAGCGCCGCGGGGTAGTAGCGCTCCTCCAGGCCGCTGTTGCCCATCGCCGCGACCATCACGCAGCTGCGCCGGGCGGCGTAGGCCGCGACGGCCTCGTGCGGGCGCGGAGCGTGCGGGTCCACGCTCTCCTCGGGAGTGCCGAAGCTCATGTTCACGACCGCGGCGCCCAGGTCGATCGCCACCTTCAGGCCGGCGTCGATGTCGGGGGCGGCGCCCACGCCGGTCAGGTCGCCGCCGCCGGTCGCGGCCGCCGCCAGCACGCGCACGGGCAGGATCAGCGAGCGGCCGGCGACCCCCGGCGGCTGGCGCCAGCCGTGGGCGCCGATGATGCCCGCCACCCCGCTGCCGTGGCCCACGTAGTCGCGCGGGAGGAAGTCGAGGCCGCGGCTGTCGCCGACCAGCGTCACGTCGCCGACGCGCCCCAGGCCGAGGTTGACCGTGTCGTAGCCGGCCAGCAGCTTGCGCTGGAACTCGGCGTGGCCGAGCGCGATGCCGGAGTCGACCGCGGTCACGGTCACGCGCTCGTCGCCGGGCTCGATCGCGTGGGCCTCGGGCACGTGGACCTGCTCGTGGGCGGCCCGGGTCTCGGCCTGGGCGGCGGCGGGATCGTCCGCGAGGGCGGTCGCCGCGTGGAGCGGGGCGGTGGCGAGCGTCTGGACCGCCGCCGACTCGACCGCCGGCAGCTCGCGCAGGCGCTCGACCGTGGCCGCGGTGGACTCGGGGGTGGCCAGCTCGATGCGGTAGGCGCGCGAGCAGCCGGCCGCCTCCTCGACGTCGTCGAAGCCCACGTGCTGCTCGCCCACGCGCCCCAGCGACGCCGCCGCGTGGAACACGCGCGCCGCGCGGAAGCCGGCGGCGCTGGCGCGGAGCGTGCGATCCACGGGCCCGCCGTCGAGCCTGGCGGTGGAGCGGGCGCCGCCCACGAGCACGTCGAGGTGGGCCGGGCCGGGAGGCGCCTCGCCCGGGCGGAAGGTCACGACGAGGTGCCCGCTGCGCCTCATCGTGCGCTCCTCGGCGCCCAGGCGTCGTTGACGGGCGCGGCCGGGGCGAGGTCGTAGGAGAGCACCTCGCCGTCGCCGAGGTCGAGCTCGAGCCGCCCACCCGGCGAGCCCTGCGGCAGCTCGACCACGATGCGGTCGTCCTCGGCGGCGAGCACCGGCAGCTCGGCGCCGTCCAGGCGGGCGACCGGGTGATCGGGCCCGGCCAGGTTCTCGCCGCTCAGCTCGAGCGCGCGGGTGCCGGCGGCGACGGCCAGCGGCACGGCGGCACCGGCCGATGCGGCCTCGCCGAGCCCCTGTGCGATCGGGCGGCGGAAGCCGTCGCCGGGCCGGCGGGACGCGTGGCCGCCGTCGGTGCGCGGCGGCTCCACGCGCGGCGGCTGGGCCGCAGGCGGCGGCTCCACGCGCGGCGGCTCCACCGGAAGCCGCTGGGCCGGGGGCGGAGGCGCCGGCGGCGGCGCTGCGCCGGCTCCGTTCGGCTCGGCCGGCGCCGGCCGAGCGGCCGTGACCTTCGGCCGGCCCGCGGCGATCGCCTGGCGCAGGCGGTCGATCGGCACTCCGGAGAAGCGCGCGACCGTGCTCGCGTCCGCCGAGTTGCCGAGCTTCTTGAGCTGCGCGATGTTGCGCACGCCCACCCGCTCGAGCTGGCGCCGCTCCTCCGGAGCGAGTCCCGCCTCGTCGAGGCTCGGGCTCTTGGTCATCGCGAGCTCCACCGTGTTCTCCTCGATCATCGGCCGCGTGATCGTCGTGAACTCGACGCGCACCGTGCTCGCGCCGGTCTCGTTGGGGGCGCTGTTGCGAAAGCGCACGCGGCCCTCGCTGTCGAGGTCGATGAAGACCTGCAGCTCGAGCGAGAAGTCGCGCACCGCGTAGGTGAGGGGGCGGTTGACGGCCTTGAGCCGCAGCGAGTCCTGCATGCGGTCGAGCTGCGAGGCGATCGCATCCAGGAAGTCCTCGACGGGATACGCGCCATCAGCGGGCATCCTCTGCCTCGGAATCGAGGGCCACGACGTGCAGGCGGCTCAGGTGAACCTGGGGCAGCAATCCCGACTTGAAGCGGCTGTGGGGCGGCTGGGCGAAGAACAGGAGCTCGCCCCGGCGCCCGACGCCGGTGCTCACCTCGAGCGGGACGGTCAGATCCACGTCGGTCACGCGCAGCGGGCCGTCGACCGGCGGCGAGACGCTCTCGACGAACGCCGCGAGCGTGTCGGCGAGGTCGTGGTGGATCACGTCGCGCTCCGTGGTGCCCATGGGTCGTCCACGAGACCCGCCTGAGCGGTCGGGGCCGGGGCGGGGGCCGGCGCGGGCGCGGCGGGTGCGGCGGGGGCCGGGGCGGCGGCGGGTGCCGGAGCGGCGGCGGGGGCGGGCGCACCCGGGGCCGGAGGCGCGGCGGCCTGCGCCGGGGCCGGCACCGCGGCGCTGTTGTTGATCAGCTGGATCGCGGCCGAGTCGGCGAAGCGCTCGAGCGGGAACGTCTCGCTGCGGAACTTCACGCGCACCTCGCCGGTCAGGTCGGCGCGCACGTTCATGTCGCTCTGCGCGTTGAGCGTCGACGTGTTGACCATCAGGCCGTTCGCGTCGAAGCGGCGGCGGCCGGCGCTGCCGCCGAGGTTGCCCATCGAGGTCTTCGTCTCGGTGAAGCGGAGCTTCGTCTCCTCCGACGCGTCGATGTGGAACTGCAGCTTGGCGTTGATCTCGCCGTCGTCCACGACGATGCGGTTGATCCCCATCAGGACCATCGTCGCCAGGGTCTGCTGGCGCTGCTCGGCGAGGGTGCGGCGGGTGGCGGGGACGATCTTCTGCTGGACGGCCTCCTCGTCGATGTCCGAGCGGTCCTCGAAGCCGAGGTCCTGGAAGAAGCTCGGCAGCGGCGCGTCGTCGCCCTCCGGCGGCTCGTTGATCACGAGCTGCGGCGACCCGCTCTCGAGGTCGCTGCCGAAGACGTCGGGATAGCGCTGCACGAGGTGGTCCTTCGCGGTCCCCTCGTTGACGTGGTCGTCCATGAACTGGTCGACCGTCAGCGCGCAGTTCTTCAGCAGCTCGGCGTATGCCTCCATCTGCTGGATCGACGCGTCCACGATCGCCTGGAACGTGCCCTGGATGAGCGATGCGACGAAGGCCGGGAAGTCGATCGCGTTCAACGTGGCGCGCGCGACGTCGCCGACGCGGCCGGTCGGCCCCGCCGGCGCCGGCGCCGGGGCGGTCGCGCCGCCGCCGCCGGGGGCCGGGCCGCGTACCAGGTCGCTCCGGACGGGTGTCGGTCGGATCGGCGGCGCGAGCTGGCCGGCGAGCGGCCCGTTCCCGCCGAGTGCTCCGGCTCCGCCGAGCGCGTGGGGGTCCGCGCTCAGGTAGCCCGCGACCTTGGCCGCCGAGTCGCGCAGCATCGCCCGTGTGGCCGGGTCGAGGCGCTGCGCGGCGGGCGGGTCCTGGAGGAGCTGCGCGACGGCCTGCCCGACCACGCGCGGGTCGGGTGGCTGCCCCGCGCCGTGCGCGGCCGCCATGCCTCAGAGCTCCGTGTCGCCGCGGGGCGCCGGAGGCCGGATCACGGCCACAGCTCCAGGACCTCGTCGGAGACCGTCGTCGCGGTCCGCAGTCGCGTGACCCGGTGCGCCCAGCTCTCGCCGGCGGCCGCGCGGACGAGGGAGTCGAGCATCTGCTGGAGGGCCGGCACGGGAATCGGCGACGACGCGCCGAGCTCGCGCAGCCTCGCGACCATCGCCGCGTGCGTCATCGGGCCGAACTCGCCGTCGACCTGGAGGCCCGGGATGCTCCGCTGGAAGGCCTGCACGTCCGCGGCGCCGACGGCCGCCAGCGCCGAGGCACGGAGTGTCGGCGTGCTGACCGGGCCCACGGCTTCGGTGAGCCAGCGCTTGGCCCCGTCGGGGCCCATCTGCACCGAGCGGTCCACGCAGATCGCGAACACGCGGACCGTGTTCAGGCCGAGCCAGTGGGCGAACAGCCGCATCGGCTCGAGGTAGATGCGCGCGCCGATCTCGTTCTGGACCGACTGGAACGCCCTGTGCGCGCCCGCCTGGCGGAAGCGCGAGAGCCATGGCTCCCTCCAGATGTCCGCGCCGGCCACCGGCTGCACGCGGGCCGAGCGACCGGTCGGGTCCTGGCGCGAGGGCGGACCCGCCGCGTTGGTGACCCGGATCAGCTCGCGCGCCGCCTCGGGGCCGCCGAAGATCGAGTCGAACGTCGCCTCCTCGCGGTCGCGCATCGCGCTCAGCAGCTGGCCGAGCGAGCCGCTGTCCTGGGTGAACTGGATGTTCCCGAACGACAGGCCGACGTGCCAGCGGCCGGTCGCGGGGTGGCCGGGGAACCTCCCCTCGTACTCGCCGTCCTCGTTGCAGGCGCTGTAGTCGCCGCCGGACTCCGGGCCCGCGACGATCTCGAGGATCTGGAGCTTGCGGTCGACGGTGAGCGGCTGCGCCGCGCCGGGGGCGGCCGGTGCGGCGGCGGGCGGCGCCGCGGCGGGCGGGTCGTCGAGCGACTGGTAGAAGCCCTGGCCGCTGGTGTCGGGGGCGGCGGTCCAGTCGGGCTCGGCGTCGTACGTGGCCCAGTCCTCCTCCACGCTCTCGTCGGCGAGGGCCACGGGCTCGGCCGAGCCGGCCGGCCAGCTGCTGCCGAACGGCTCGGCGAACGGGTCGTTCGCCGTGTCGCCGAACCCGTCGTCGTAGTCGAACTCGCCGTTGCCGAACGCGCCGTTCGACAGCCCGGACGCGCCGGAGCTGAGCCGCCCGGGCGTCTCGCCGGGCGAGGTGCCGGCCGTCGGCGTGGTGCTCGGTCCGACCCCGCCGGCCGCGGGGGCTCCGCCCACCGGAGTGCCGATCGGCGGCAGCGCGGCGCCGGGGCCGCCGGCCGAGCCGTTGCCGCCGGGTGCCAGCGCGGGATCGAGCGCGCCCGGGGCGGGGGAGGGGGTGGTGCCGGGCGCCGGCGTGGCGCCGTTGCCGGGCGCGCCGATCGGCGTGCCGATCGCGGGCGGCGTGCCCACGGCCGGGCCCGGGGCCGCCACGGGGCTCGGGCCGAGCGGCGGCAGGACGCCGCCGATGCTGGGAGCGCCGCCGGCCGGAGGGGGCGTTCCCAGCGGGGGCAGCGCGCCGACCGGGGGAAGCCCGCCGCTACCGGGGGCGCCGCCCGTCGAGGGAGCCGCGCCGAGCGGCGGCAGGGCGCCGAGCGGGGGAGACCCGCCGGCGGGCGCTCCGCCCGTCGAGGGAGCCGCGCCGAGCGGGGGAGGCGTGCCGAGCGGCGGCAGGGCGCCGGCCGGCGGCGTCCCGCCCACGACCGGGGCTCCGCCGACGACCGGGGCTCCACCCACCGCCGGGGCTCCACCGACGACCGGGGCTCCGCCGACGACCGGGGCTCCGATCGCGGGACCCGGGCCCGCCGGCGGCATCCCGGGGCCGGCGTCGTGGCGCTCCGCGGCCGCGCCGGGCTCGGTCGCGCCGGGCGTGCGCGGCGTGGAGGCGCCGTCCTCGCCGGTGATCGCGTCCGAGCGCGGATCCGCGGGGCCCTCGACCGGGCGGCGCGTCGCCGAGGGCGGGGCCACCTCGGGCGCGGCGCCCACCGGGGCTGTGCCCGGCGCGGCGCCCGCGGGCGGCACGGCGCTCGGCTCCGGGGCCGCCGGCTCCGCCGCGACGACGCCGTCGGAGACCACGCGCAGCTTGGCCGTGGGCACGGCGAGCACGACCGACAGCGACTCGCCGGTGAAGTCGGCCGCGATCTCGACCGACGGCGCGGCCGCGACCAGCCGCTCGGGCGGCATCGCGAAGACCGGCTCGGCCCCGACCTCGGACGAGTACGACGCCACGGTGAAGTAGATCGCCGCCGGCTTGGGCGACGCCGAGGCGAACGCGCGCAGGACCGCGGTCGGCACGAGGTAGCTGGCGTCCCGCCCGTTCGACCGGGAGAGACCCCCGTCCTGGCGGCTGGCGTAGAAGTTGCCGGCGGTGCGCCGTGCCGCGGCGGCCGGGTCGAACAGGGCCCGGTCGGTGGTGACGATCACCTCGTAGAACGGGCGCCCGCCCGTGCGGACGGTGAATCCGAGGACCGGGAAGCGGTCGTCGATCCGCAGGCGGGTCGGGACGATCTCCGGCGCCGCGGCGGCGACCGGCGCGGCCGTCCCCGGCGGAGTCACTATCGGCGCGACCGGAACGGAGCCGGCCGGCCTCTCGGTCATCAGGTTCTCAAGCGCTGTGGGCGACACGGCCACCTCCGGGACTCGGCCCGCACGGCCCACGACCGTCCGAGCGCGGAGGGGCCCCTCCGCGCGCGTTGGTCGATTCAGCCTCCACGCGCCGCTGTTTCATCGCTGGTGCGGCGATGGTTCCGAAGCGCGGCTGCCTTCGGTAGAGGAGCGCAGACAGCCATTGGGGCACCCCGGCTGCCCGAAGGTGCAGGCCACGGGCGGCGGTCCGCTTGCAAAGGTGCGGGGCGCGGGCGCCGGTCCGCTTGAATACGCCCCGTGACCATCGGCCAGAGGCTCCGCGAGGCGAGACTGCGGCGCGAGCTCGACATCGCCGACGCCGAGGCGTACACCAAGATCCGCGCGAAGTACCTGCGTGCGCTGGAGAACGACGAGTTCGGCATCCTGCCGGACCGCACGCTCGTCAAGACGTTCCTGCGGACCTACTCGGAGTACCTCGGCCTCGACACGCAGCTCCTGCTCGAGGAGTACCGCGCGCAGCACGAGCCGCGCGGGCCGGGCGACTCCCAGCCGCTCGCGCCACGGCGCGCGCGCGAGCCGCGCCGCCGGGGCCCGCTGATCGGCCCCGGCGGGGCCTTCGCCATCGGGATCGTCCTGCTGCTGATCCTGTTCCTGGTGCTCGGACTCTCGGGGCCCGAGGAGGACGAGGGTGGCGGCGACGGCCGCGGCAAGACGGCTTCGACGACCGAGGAGCGCAGCGCGGAGGAGCGCCGCGAGGCGCGCGAGCGGCGCGAGCGCAGGGAGCGCCGCGAGGCCCGGGAGCGCCGCCAGCGGCGCGCGCTGGCCGTCCGGGTGGTGCCGGCGGGCCCGACCTACGTGTGCGTGGACGACGGGCGCCGCACGACCTTCGAGGGCACGATCGCGCAGGCGCGGACGTTCCGCGCCCGCCGCGGCGGCCGCCTGCGGATCAACCTCGGGCGCACGGTCGAGCGGCTGACGGTGAACGGCAGGAGCGTACGCGTGCCCGACAGCTCGGCCGGCGCCGGCTTCGCGTTCTCGCGCACCGGGAAGGCGAGCCCGCTGCCGCCCAACCGGAGGCCCTGCGCGTGAGCGCCCGCGCGGGGATCGTCGTCACCGGCACCGAGGTGCTGACCGGTCGCGTGCGCGATCGCAACGGGCCGTGGCTCTCGGACCGCCTGCTCGAGCTCGGCATCGACCTCGCGCACATCACGATCTGCGGCGACCGCCCCGAGGACATGCGTGCGCAGCTCGACTTCATGGCCGCCCAGGGCGTGGACCTGGTCATCACGAGCGGCGGCCTGGGGCCGACGGCGGACGACCTCACGATGCAGGTTGTCGGCGACTTCCAGGGCCGCCCGCTGGCGCTCGACGAGGCGCTCGAGGCGCGGATCGCCGAGATCCTCGAGCCGCTGATGAAGCGCTGGCGCAACCTCGACCCGGAGGCCGTGCGGGCCGCCAACCGCAAGCAGGCGTTCGTGCCGGAGGGGGCGGCGGTGCTCCAGCCGGTCGGCACGGCGCCGGGCGCGGTGGTGCCGCCGCCGGACGGCGCCCGGGGCCCCACCGTCGTCGTCCTACCCGGGCCGCCGCGCGAGCTGCACGACATGTGGCCCGCCGCCACGGAAACGGGCGAGTTCGCGGCGGCCGTGGGCGGGCGGACCGAGTACGACCAGCACATGCTGCGGCTCTTCGGCATCCCGGAGTCGGAGATCGCGGAGACGCTTCGCGTGGCCGAGGGGTCGGTCGAGCGCTTCGACGCGCTGGAGATCACGACCTGCCTGCGCCGCGGCGAGGTGGAGGTGGTCGTGCGCAACGAGCGCGAGGCCGCCGCGAGCTACGACGCGCTCGCCGGCCTGATCGCCGAGCGCCACGCGGAGATGCTGTTCTCCACCGACGGGTCGACCGTGGACGAGCAGGTCGCCGAGCTGCTGCAGGGGCGCCGGATCGCGCTCGCGGAGTCGTGCACGGGCGGGCTGATGGCCGCCCGGCTGACCGAGCGGCCGGGCTCCTCCGGCTACGTGGCCGGCGGCGTGGTGGCGTATGCGGACGAGGCCAAGGCCCGGCTGCTGGGCGTCGATCCCGCGCTGATCGAGCGCCACGGAGCCGTCTCGCCGGAGGTGGCCGCGGCGATGGCCGACGGCGCGCTGGAGCGCTTCGGGGCCGACACCGCCATCGCGATCACGGGCGTGGCCGGGCCCGGCGGCGGGACCGAGGCGAAGCCGGTCGGGTACGTGTGCTGGTGCGCGAAGCGCGCCGACGGCGGCGTGCTCGCGCGCGACGTGCGCCTCCCTGGCGACCGCGCCGAGGTACGCGACCGCTCGACCACGGTCGGCATGCACCTGCTGCGGCGCCTCCTGCGCGGCGAGGAGATCCCGTTCTAGCGCCTGCTAGAACGCCGGCATGCACATCGAGCTACGCAACATCGAGGGCATGTCCGCCCCGTCCACCTATCACCACGTCTCGATCGCCCGCGGCCGGCGCCTGATCCACATGGCCGGCCAGGTCGGCACCGGCGACGACGGAGCGCTCGCCGACGGCCTCGCGGCCCAGGCCGAGCAGGCCATGCGCAACGTCGAGCGCGCCCTGCGAGCCGCCGGCGCGACACCGAACGACCTCGCGAAGCTCACCGTCTACGTCGTGGACTGGGACCAGTCGAAGCTTCAGGAGCTGGGGGCGGGGCTGTTCGCCGCGGCCGAAGAGCCCTGGCCGCAGGTTCCGATCACCCTGATCGGGGTCGCGGCGCTGTTCGAGCCCGGGATGCTCATCGAGATCGAGGGCGTCGCGGTCGCCGACGGCGACTGACGCGTGCCGCCCGAGCGGCCGGGCTCCCCGCGCGCCCGCCTGTTCCTGGCGCTCGAGCCGGCTGCCGCGGACCGCGAGGCGCTCGCGCGCTGGCGCGACGAGGCCGTCGCCGGCCGCGACGACCTGCGCCCGGTCCCAGCGGAGTCGCTCCACCTGACGCTGGTCTTCCTCGGCTACCGCCCCGAGAAGGAGATCCCGCGGATCGCCGAGGCGGCCTTCGAGGCGATCGGCGAGGCTTCCGCGGTCACGCTCGAGCCGCGCGCCGTCAAGCCGATCCCGCCGCGCTCGCCGCGCCTGTTCGCACTCGACCTCGCCGACCCGGGGGAGCGCGCCAGGTCCATCCAGGCCGCCGCCGCGGACGCGCTCGAACGCGCTCGCCTCTACAGCCCGGAGAAGCGGCCCTGGTGGCCGCACGTGACGATCGCGCGCGTCAAGCGCCACGCCCGCGCGGCTCCGCTCGAGGCCGCCCCGCCGGCCGGTCCGATCCGCGCCGACACGGTCACCCTCTACCGCTCGGTGCTCCGCCCCCAGGGCGCGATCTACACGCCCGAAGCCCGACACTTGCTTCCGTTGACGGCGGCACGGAGGCGGAGTTAGGGTGATGCCGCCCGCCGGCCCGCGGGCGACTCGCACCGAAGGAGAAACAGCATGCAGGAGAGCCGCAACCTCGCCGCCCGCGCGGGTCGCTGGAGCGCCCAGCACCGCAAGGCAGCCATCCTCGGATGGCTCGCGTTCGTCCTCGTGGCCGTCATGCTCGGCGGCGCTACCGGCACCAAGCACCTCGAGGACGAGGACTTCGGCACCGGCGACTCGCGCAAGGCCAACCAGGTCCTGGCCGAGTCCGGGTTCAACGATCGCGCGAGCGAGCAGGTGCTCGTCCAGCGCCGCGGGCCGGCCGGCGGCGAGGACGCGGCCTTCCGCGCGGCAGTCCAGGACGTCGAGCGCCGCCTGCGCGCGCACGAGGACGTCGTGCAGGTCCAGTCGCCGCTCGCGGAGGGCCACGAGGGTCAGGTCTCGCGCGACGGGCGCTCGGCACTGATCCTCTTCCAGCTCCAGGACGACGGCGACGAGAAGACGAAGGAGGTCGTGCCGGTCGTCGAGTCCGTCGAGGCCGCACAGCGGGCCCACCCGGAGCTCCGCATCGAGCAGTTCGGCGACGCGAGCTCGGCCGAGGCACTCGACGAGGCGATCGCCGACGACTTCCGGAAGGCGGAGTTCCTGTCGCTGCCCGTCACGCTCGCCATCCTCGTCATCGCGTTCGGGGCGCTCATGGCCGCCGGGCTGCCGCTGCTGATGGCGCTCATGGCGGTGATGGCCGCGCTCGGTCTGGTCGGGCCGATCAGCCAGGTCGCGGCGGTCGACGAGGCCGTCACGTCGGTGGTGCTGCTCGTGGGTCTGGCGGTGGGCGTGGACTACTGCCTCTTCTACATCCGCCGCGAACGCGAGGAGCGCGCGGCCGGGAAGTCGCCCGAGGCCGCGCTGCAGGCGGCCGCGGCCACCTCCGGGCGCGCGGTGCTCGTCTCCGGCTGCACCGTGATGGTGGCGATGGCGGGCCTCTACCTGACCACGAATACGACGTTCGTCTCCTTCGGCACGGGGACGATCGTCGTGGTCGCCATCGCGATGCTCGCGTCGATCACCGTCCTTCCGGCCACCATGTCGAAGCTCGGCGACCGGATCGACAAGGGCCGGGTGCCGCTGCTCCACCGCCTGAGCGACCGCAAGGCCGGCGACCGCGGCGCCTGGGCGTGGGTGCTCGACCGCGTGCTGCGCAGGCCGGTCGTCTCGGTGGTCGTGGCCGGCGGCTTGCTGGTGGCTCTCTCGATCCCGGCGTTCGGGATGCACACGGTCAACAGCGGCGCCCAGGGGCTCCCGCCGGACCTACCGATCACGAAGACCTACAACCGCATCCAGGAGGCGTTCCCCGGCGGGCCGCTGCCGGCGATGGTCGTCGTCCAGGCGAAGGACGTGACCGCCTCGGAGGTCACGAGCGCGCTCGAGCGGTTGAAGTCCGACGCGATCGCCACCGGCCGGATGCAGCCGCCAATCGACACGCGGGTGAACCCCGACCGGACCGTCGCGGTCGTCTCGATCCCGCTTGCCGGCACGGGCTCCGACGAGGAGTCGGTCGCCGCGATGGAGACGCTGCGCGACGAGGTGGTGCCCAGGAACATCGAGCCGGTCGCCGGTGCGTCGGCGCTGGTCGGTGGCTACACCGCGATCTCGACCGACTTCAACGATCTGATGAAGGAGCGCGCGCCCTACGTGTTCGCGTTCGTGCTCGGGCTCGCGTTCCTGCTGCTGATGCTCACGTTCCGGTCGATCGTGATCCCTCTGAAGGCGATCGTGCTGAACCTCCTGTCGGTGGGCGCGGCGTACGGGACGCTCGTGCTCGTCTTCCAGGACGGGCGGTTCGAGTCGCTGCTGGGCTACGAGTCCACCGGCGGCATCACGAGCTGGCTGCCTCTGTTCCTGTTCGTGATCCTGTTCGGTCTCTCGATGGACTACCACGTGCTGATCCTCAGCCGGGTGCGCGAGGCGTTCGATCGGGGCATGCGGACGGAGGAGGCGGTCAGCAGCGGGATCCGGGCGACCGCGAGCGTGGTGACGAGCGCCGCGATGGTGATGGTCGCGGTGTTCGCGATCTTCGCGACGCTCAGCGGGCTCGACTTCAAGATGATGGGCATCGGTCTGGCCGCGGCCGTGCTGATCGACGCGACGATCGTGCGCGCCGTCCTGCTGCCGGCCTCGATGAAGCTCCTGGGGGACGCGAACTGGTACCTCCCGCGCTGGCTCGAGTGGCTGCCGCGAATCGCGCACGAGGTACCTGCGACGGAGGCCGCGCCGGTCCTCGCGCCGGGTTTCGGGCAGATCGACGAGAGCCTCGCGATCGCGGTCGAGCGCGGCGAAGGGCGCGCGCGGCTGAGGCTGAGGGGCGAGCTCGACATGAGCAACGCGCATGCGTTCGCCTCGCGGCTCCTGCACGAGGAGGAGGCCCGCCCGGAGATGGTCGAGATAGACCTGCGCGGCCTCACCTTCATCGACTCGTCCGGGCTCGCGGAGCTGTTCGCGGCCAACCGCCGCGCACGCGAGCGGGGCGGGCGCGTTGTGCTGATCAAGGACCACGGGCCGGTCGAGCGCGTGCTCAACCTGGCGCGGGTCGAGGACGCGATCGACGTGGTGGAGCAGCCCGGCTAGGCGAGGCCGAACCACAGGTCCACGCGCGTGTAGACCACGAAGCCGCCGATCGCGATGGCGGCGGCCTCGAGGCGGCGGTCGGCGCTCAGCGCGGCGAGCGGCAGCAGCCAGACGAGGTACCAGGGCAGCAGCCACGCGCTCGTCACGAGCAGCGCGGCGGTGGCCCAGCCGGCGGCGGCGAACCAGGTGAGGCGGCGGAGCCCGGCGGCGACCAGGGTGAGGGCGAGCGCGGCGAGCAGGACCGCGACGGACACGGCGCGGATTCCGCCGGTGAGCCCGCCGAGGCCGAGCCACTCGCCGAGCTGGTTGGGGAAGCTGAACAGAGCCACGGCGTCCTGCTGGTCGCGGATCGCCTCGAGCAGGCGGACCACGTCCGAGCCGAAGGCGGCCGCCAGGGCGAGCATGGCCGCGCCCGCGATGGCGGCGCCCTTCAGGGCCTGCCCGCGCTCGCGCGCGCCCGCCACGAGGAAGAGCAGCGGCAGCCCCGCCGAGGCCTTGACCGCGGCGCCGACCGCGATCGCGGCGGCGCCCACGCGCTCGCGGCCGTCGAGCGAGAGGGCGATCGCGGCGGTGAGGGCGAGCACGAAGAGGAAGTCGTTGTGGGCGCCGCCGACGCCCCACAGCAGCAGGACCGGGTTCAGGCCGACGAACAGCGCGGCGCGGTGGGGGTCCTGGCCCACGCGCTCCGCGCAGCGCCGGACGAGCAGCACCGTGGCGAAGCTCGCCGCGCCGAGCAGCACCTTCAGCGACCACAGCGCCGCCGGGACGCCGAGCGCGCCGAGCGGGTACATCGCGAGGACGAAGAGCGGCCCGTAGGGGGAGGGGAGGTCGCTGCCCCAGCGGCGGTAGGCGTAGACCTCGTCGTCGGGCAGCGGGGTGTCGGTCGGCGAGTACGGATCGATGCCGTGCACGGCGCCGAGGCGGCCGAGGTCGATGTAGCCGAAGACGTCACTCGACAGGAGCGGCGGCGCCAGCACGTAGAGCAGGTGCAGGCCGGCGATCGCCGTGAGGCCGGCGCGGGGCGGAATCGCGCGCGCGCACGCGAGGGCGGCCAGGTATGCGACGCAGAGGGCGAGCAGGAGCCAGGCCAGCCCGTCGTTCGACAGCTCGAGCTCGAGCGGCTTCAGCGGGCCGTGGAGCCAGTCCGGATAGCGGAGCTTGGCGGCGGGCACGAGCACGTCGAGGCCCGACTGGGCGCCCGCGACGATCGCCAGCGAGGCCGCGCCCATGGCGGCGAGCGCGGCGAGGCCGGCGAGCCGCCGCGCCACAGCGCCGCGCCCGCCGGCTGCGCCCGTCCCCGGGGAGATCTCCGCACCGTCCATGACCGGACAGGAGGCTATGCCGGACCGGTGGGAGGAGCTCCCGCACAAGCCCCCGTTCAGGGGGGCGAGAAATGGCCGCTCCGACCCTGAACGTTCCGTCCGACCGCACGCCTAGCGTGCAGTGTTCGAGAACTAGAGGAGCAGAGGAAATGGACAAGGAGCAGGAGAAGGTCGCCAAGGCGCGCGACGCGGCGCTCACCGGCGCCCTGAGCCAGATCGAGCGCACGTTCGGCAAGGGCTCGATCATGAAGATGGGCGACGAGCAGTTCGCCGTGCAGGTCAGGGCGATCCCCACTGGCGCGCTGTCGCTCGACCTCGCGCTCGGCGTCGGCGGCTGCCCGCGCGGCCGGATCGTCGAGGTCTTCGGCCCGGAGTCCTCGGGCAAGACGACGCTGCTCTACCACCTGCTCGCCGAGGCGCAGAAGACCGGCGGCATCTGCGCGTTCATCGACGCCGAGCACGCCATGGACCCGATCTACGCCAAGCGGATCGGGGTGGACGTCGACGAGCTGCTCGTGTCCCAGCCCGACCACGGCGAGCAGGCGCTCGAGATCGCGGACCTGCTGATCCGCTCCGGCGCCGTCGACGTGGTCGCGATCGACTCGGTCGCGGCGCTCACGCCGAAGGCCGAGCTCGAAGGCGCGATGGGCGACCAGACCGTCGGCCTCCAGGCGCGGATGATGTCGCAGGCGATGCGCAAGCTGGCCGGCAACCTCAACCGCACCAACACGCTCTGCATCTTCACGAACCAGATCCGCGAGAAGGTCGGCGTGATGTTCGGGTCGCCCGAGACCCAGCCGGGCGGGCGCGCGCTCAAGTTCTACTCGTCGCAGCGGCTCGACATCCGCCGCATCGAGACGCTCAAGGACGGCACCGAGGCGGTCGGCAACCGGGTGCGGGTGAAGGTCGTCAAGAACAAGGTCGCCGCGCCGTTCCGCCAGGCCGAGTTCGACATCGAGTACGGCAAGGGCATCTCCACCGAGGGCTGCCTGATCGACCTCGGGCTGGAGCACAACCTGATCCAGAAGTCGGGCTCGTTCTTCTCCTACGGGGAGGAGCGGATCGGCCAGGGCCGCAACAACGCCAAGGCCTTCCTGCGCGAGAACCCCGCGATGGCCCGCGAGCTCGAGGACAAGATCTACGCGGCGCTGGGCATCCAGTCCCCGCGCGGCCTGGCAGCGGTGCCGGCGCCGGGCGAGGTCGTGGGCGACGGCGAGCCGCCGCCGGCGGCGGTCGAAGCGGCGGCGTAGCTCCGGCAGTGGCGTAGCTCCGGCGGTGCGCCGTCTGGCGGTGCGCCGCTTCTCGCGGCGCCGGGGACAGGGCGGTGGGCAGGTAACCCGGCCGCTGAACAGCGGCGCGCGGCGTGTCACGATCGGGGGGCTCCCTGAGCGAGCTTGCTCGCGTACCCCCGAGCGGGACGCGACGCGCGACGCAGCGGGACGGCCCCGCAGTGAGGCCGTAACCGCCGGCGGAGCCGTAACCGCCGGCGGAGCCGCAGCCGGCGGCGGAAGCCGGAAGCGCCTGGGCCTAGCTACGGCGCGTACGGATTCCGCACCACCAGCTCCGCGTTGCGATCCTCGGGGTTACCCCGCGCGTCGCCGCGCTGGGCACCCTCGTCGTCCTCGCCGTTCCGCGAATCCGGGTCGTTGAACGACAGCTCGCGCGCGATCGACGCCAGCCGCTGCGTCTGCTCGCCCGTCTGACCCTGACCGTCGCTCGGCGGCGCCCCG
>DASVVS010000105.1:0-8797 GCA_036386455.1 Thermoleophilaceae bacterium | reverse complement strand
CCGCGTCCGCGAACAGGCCGTCGAAGAGCACGAACGGCACGGCGCCGACGAACGCCACCGTCGCTGCCGCACTCATGCGGCGTCGCCTGAAATCAACGGTTCTGCTGCGCAAAGCTGCCTCCACGAGGCATCGTACAGAGGCGCCGGGTCCGGCTCACCCGCACAGCCGATCGCGATACGGTGGCGCGATGACACTCCTAAGCCAGGGACGGCTTACCGTCCTACTCACCATCATCGCCGTCGCCTTCGCCGCCGCCGCGCCGGCGAGCGCCGGCCCGGGTGACGACCACGCCCAGGGAACTGGAACGATCGCCGACCCCAATGCTCCGGGGACCAGCTTCCAGTTCAACTTCAACGCCATCGGCGACACGGACAGCGCGAAGGGCACGCTGCGGCTCGTGAACCGCTCGACGGGGACGAAGATCCGCGGCGAGGTGATCTGCCTCCAGCTCGAGGGTCCGCGGCGCGCGGTCATCGCGGGCCGGATCACCTCGATCCAGGGCGCGCCGCCGTACGACTCGGTCGAGCCGGGCGACGCGTTCCTCCTCTTCGCCGAGGACAACGGCAAGTCGAAGACGCTGCCCGACAGCCTCGTGCCGTTCCTGTTCATCCAGGAGCCGCCCACCGCGGAGCTCTGCAACGCCGATCAGGCCGGTCAGAGCCCGATCGAGCGCGGCCACATCACGATCCGCGACCGGTAGACGGCGCCACACCGCCGGGGCTCAGGCCCGCAGCGTGATCCTGCGATCCACGCTGCGGGCGTTCCCGGCGGCGTCGGTGGCCACGACGCGCAGCGTGACCCTGAGGGTGCGCACGCCCCTGAGCCTGGCCCTGGTCCTCGAGGACAGCTTCAGCACGAGCGTGCGCTTCGTCGTGGGGGCGGCCGAGGTGGTCGCGAGCGTCGCGGCGCCGCGCGCTATCCGCAGGCGCTTGGCCGTGGTGGCGTCGAGCAGGAGCCGGGCGCTCACGCGCGCGGGCTCGGACGAGCCGAACGACGCACGCAGCCCGCGGGAGAACACGGTGCGCAGGCGCTGTGACGGGACGGTCAGCGACACGGCCGGGCGGAGCGTGTCCGGCGCGGGCGCGGGCGGCGCGGGTGCGGGCGCGGGCGGCGCGGGCGCGGGCGCGGGCGGCGCGGGCGGGACCGGTGCGGGCGGCGTGCCGCTTCCGGCCGGTGGCTCGCTCGAGGCCGGCGCGGTCCCCTGCGGGGGCGGCGACGCCGTCGTGAACGAGCGGTCCTCGCCGAAGGTCGTGCCGGCGGGATTCGTGGCGACCACGCGGTAGTGATAGGTCGTCGCGGCGGACAGGCCGGACACCGTGGAGCGCACCGGGACAGGCTCGCCGCCCGCCCCCGCGCTCACCTCGGGCGTAGCGAACCCGTAGCCCGCCGTCGTCCCGTACTCGAACCGGTACGTGGTCGCCTGCCCGTTCGGGACGACCGTGCCGCCGACGCCCGCCGTCGTCTCCCCCACCTCGCTCGCATCGCCGGAGCTCGCCCGCGGCGGCGCGAGCGTGACGGTGTCCACGGTGAACGTCTGCGACCCCGGCGTGGCGTCCGCGTTGCCCAGCGCGTCGAGCGCGCGGACCTGGAAGGTGTGCCCCCCGTTCGCGAGCGGAGCGGTCCGGTGCGGCGACGTGCACGCCACCCAGGCACCCGTGTCCACGCGGCACTCGAAGCGCGCCCCGGCCTCGGGTGAGGTGAACTCGAAGGTCGGCGTCGCGTTCTTCGTCGTGCCGGCCGGGCCCGAGGCGATGTGCGTGTCCGGCGCGGTCGTGTCGACGGCGAAGTCGCGCCGCGCGGGCGTGGCGTCGGCGTTCCCGGCCATGTCGGTGGCGCGCGCCTCGAACCAGTGCGCGCCGTCGGCGAGCGCCGCCACCGTGTGCGGCGAGGAGCAGCCGGCCCACGCGCCGCCGTCCACCCGGCACTCGAACCGCGAGCCAGGCTCGCTCGCGGAGAACGCGAAGGTGGCGGACGCGCTGCGGGTGGCGCCTGAGGGCCCGGAGGCGATCGTGGTCTGCGGCGCGGTGCGGTCGGGCGCCACGCGCGCGAGGTTCCCGTAGTAGTCGGCGAAGGCGTTCGGGTGCTCGGGGTCGCCGGCGAAGCCCTGGGCCGGGTTCGCCGCCGCGTGGGCCGCGGCGTCCGCGCGCACGCGCTCCACGATCTGCGCGGGCGTCATGCCGCTGCACGGGCCGGCGGTGCCGCCCTCCGACAGGCACAGCGCCGCGGCGCCCGCCACGTGCGGCGAGGCCATGCTCGTGCCGGACATCGTCGCGTACCCGCCGCCGGGGGCGGTCGAGGTGATGCACACGCCTGGCGCGGCCACCATGTGCGCCCGGTCGCCCGGACGGGTCGCGTAGTTGGAGAACGTCGCGCGCGCGTCGTCGGCCTCGCCCGCGCGGCAGGCCGGCGCCGGGCCGGCCGCGCCGCCGGTGCCGTCGCTGTCGGCCATCGCGGTCACGGTCAGCACCTCGGGGTAGGCCGCCGGCACGTCGGGCGGCGTGTCGCCCAGGTTCCAGCCGTCGTTGCCGGCCGCCACCACGCTGAGCACCCCGGTGCGGGTGAGCCGGCAGACCGCCGCGTGCAGCGCGTCGCCGTCGGTCGCGCCGCAGTCGTTGTCGTTCGACCCGAGGCCGCCGAGGCTCATGTTGGCCACCTTGATGTTCAGCGCGGCCGCGTTGGCGGTGACCCAGTCGAGCCCGCAGATGATCGACGACCAGCTCCCGTCGCCCGCGGCGTCGAGCACCTTGACCGCGTAGATCTTCGTGGCCGGGGCCACGCCCACCACGCCGGCGCCGTTGTTGCGCGCCCCGATCGTGCCGGCCACGTGCGTGCCGTGGCCGTTCTCGTCGGTGGGGGCGGCGCCGGGCGTCACGCAGTTCACGCCGCCGACGGCGTTCAGGTCCGGGTGCGAGAGGTCCACGCCGGTGTCGACCACCGCCACGCCGGTCCCGCTGGCCTCGCGGGCCGAGTTGCTCGTGGCCGCGCCGATGCGGCGGATGCCGGGCGGCGGCAGCGGCTCGCCCGACGCGAGCGGCACCTGGCCGAGCGCGTGGACGGGGCGGTCCGGCGTGACGAACGCGACGTCGGGGTCGGCGCGCAGCCCCCTGACCTGCTCGGGGTCGAGCCGCGCCGCGAAGCCCTCGACCGCGTGGCGGAAGCGGTGACGTGCGCGGAAGCCGCGCGCCCGCTCCTGGCGGTCGGTCTCGGCGTCGGCGCTGGGGACCGCGCTGTGGTAGAGCACGATGTAGCGGTCGCCGGCCGGCGGCGCCGAGCCCGGCTTGGTGCGCGCGGCCGCGTCGAGCGGCGCGCAGAGCAGTGCGACGACGATCGTCGCGCAGAGCGCGAGAGTCCTGAACATTCGTACGTTTCCCCTGCTTCCGGGCGCTCCGGCGGCCAGTCCCCGCCCGGTGCCAATTCCAATACTTCAGAAAAGATAGTCCCAGATGAGGCGAGCGTCAGCGCGCAACATCCGGGCCGGGCGTGCTCGCGCTGAGCGCCCAGGGAGGGCCGCTCGCGCCAATCCCCTCGGGGGGGAGCTCCGTTTGGTTAGCCTGCTTCCGCCTATGGCACGGGAGGACCAGGGCACGATTCTCACGCTCGACGAGGCCGTGCTCACACGCCGGTCCACCCGCAGCTACGCGGAGCGCGACGTGCCGGACGCCCTCCTCGACGAGATCCTCGACCTCGCGCGGCGCGCGCCGTCCTCGAGGGGACTCGATCCGTGGTGCTTCGTCGTGGTGCGCGGCGCGGAGGCCCGCCGGCGCCTGGCCGAGCTGAAGAACGAGTACTGCCTCCCGGAGAAGCGGCGGGACTACCCGGCCGACTTCGTGGCGGACGCGCCCGTGGTCGTGGCCGTGTGCGTGGACCGCGAGCGCTCGGCGCGGCGGCCGCTCGAGAACGGCGTGCTGGCGGCGGCGTTCCTGCTGCTCGCGGCGCAGGCGCGCGGCGTCGGAGGCGTGTACATGACCGGCTACAACCCGGACGATCCGGGCCTGGCCGAGTCGATCGCCGCCACGCTCGGGCTGCCCGGGCACGTCGAGCCGGTCGCCCTGCTGCCGCTCGGGTTCCCGGCGGAGCGGCGGCCGCCGCGGCAGCTCGGGCCGCTCGCGAACCACGTGCACCGCGAGACCTTCGGCGGCCGCGGCACGACGTGAGGCCGGCTCTCGCGGAGATCCAGCCGGCGGGGTGGCCGCCGCCGGTGCCCGGCGTCTCGGCCGGCGGGTTCCTCGCCGCGGTCGACGAGTCCCGCCCCGCCGCGGAGAGCGCGGTGCTCCGCTACCGAGACGCCGTCCGCCTGGCGGTCGACGACGCCGAGGACCGCCGGCTCAAGGAGCTGCTCGGCACGACCAGCATCCGCGAGGGGCTGCGGCTCACCTCGCTCGGCGTGCACCGCGACGTGCGGATCGACGTGCTCGACGAGACGTCCCTGATGCGGACCGGCACCCTCAAGTCGATCGACGGCTGCGTGACGATCGCGCACTGCGTCGCCCGCGGCCATCGCGGGATCGTCTTCGAATCGGGCGCGAACACCGGCACCGCCCTGACCGTGTACGGCGGCCGGAGCGGGCTCGAGACGTTCCTCTTCGTGCCCGCCGAAAACCTCGACCTGCTGGACGGCGAGGCGTTCGCGGGTCCTGCGGCGCACGTGTTCGCCGTCGATCGCCCGGGCGACGTGAAGGGCGCGGCGGCCGCCTTCGCCGCGGAGCGCGGTCTCCCCCGGGTCCCCGAGCTCGCCTGGCGCATCCAGGCCTCCACGTTCGTCGGCTGCTATCTGCTCGAGCAGATGCTCGCGGGAGCGCGCTTCGACGTGCTGGCGCAGTCGATCAGCGCGGGCTTCGGGCCGATCGGGATCTATCGCGTGCTCGGCGCCCACCGCGGCGCGCTCGGCGAGCTGCCGGCGTTCCTCGGCGTGCAGCAGGCGGCGAACGCGCCGATGGTGGATGCCTGGCGCGAGACGCCGGGCGGCTCCGCCGGACCGGTCGGGTCCACGCGCGACCTGCTCGCACGCGTGATGTACGACGGCGAGCCGGGCACCTACGGCACGCTCGAGCCGCTGCGCGCCGTGCTGGCCGAGAGCGGCGGCACGCTGGAGACCGTCGACGCCGGCGAATTCGGGCGCGCGATCGCGACGCGGCTGGACGGCCGGCCGCTGCTCGAGGCCCTGGCGGCGTGCGACATCCGCATCGCCACCCGCGACGACGGGACGCTGCTCGACAAGACCGGCCTCCTCGCGCTGGCCGGAACCGTGAGGGCGATCGACGCCGGCCGGATCGCGCCGGGGAGCCGCGTGCTCGTCTGCCTCACCGGCGGCACCGCACGCCCGCGCGGCCGCGTGGAGGCGCGCCGCTGGGACGGCGCCCGCGTTGGCTGATCCCGGCCTGCGCGTGACGCTGCGCGACGCGACCCTGCGCGAGGGGCGAGACGTTCCGGGGGTCGCGTTCAGTCCCGCGGAGCGGCGCACGATCGCGGCGGCCCTGGCGGAGGCGGGCGTGCCGGAGGCCGAGGTCGTGGCGCCGAGCCGGGTGCGCGAGGACGCCGAGATCGCGCGTGGGATGCGGGACCTGCCGATCAAGCTGACCGGGCTCGTGTACGCGAACCGCGCGGCGTGGCGGGAGGACCTGGAGCCGGCGGCGACCGCGCTCAGCCGGGTGGACCTGCTGATGCCGCTCTCGGACCGGCGCGAGCCGGTGGGCCCGGAGCGGAAGCTCGAGGTGCTCGAGGGCGCGCTGGCCGAGTGCGGCGGCGCCCCGGCCGCGGTCGGGGCCGGTCTGCCGCACGCCTTCCAGGTCGAGCCGGGCCTCGTGCTCGAGGCGGCCTCCCGCGCGGCTGCCGCGGGCGCCGACCGCATCACGCTCTACGACACGAACGGCGGCGCGGATCCGTCCACGGTCGAGGATCTGGTCCGGCGCGCCGTGGGCGCCGCGGGCGTGCCGGTCTTCTTCCACGGCCACGACGACCTCGGCCTCGCGACAGCCAACGCGTGGGCGGCCGTGTGCGGCGGGGCCGCGGGGCTCGACGTGACGGTGAACGGGCTCGGCGACCGTGCCGGGAACGCGAGCCTCGAGCAGCTCGTGGTGCTGCTGAGGCTCAGGGGGTGCACCACGGACGTGGACCCGGGTTCGCTGCGGGGACTGTCCGAGGCCGTGGCGCGGGCCAGCGGCGTGCCCGTCTCCGCGCTGGCCCCGGTCGTGGGCGAGTACGCGTTCGCGCACCGCTCGCCCGCGCACCTGCCGGAGCCGGGCGAGTTCGAGGCGTTCGACCCCGCGCTGATCGGCAGGAGGAGCCGGGAGGCGTGAGGCTGCGTCGGCGGAGCGCCGGCACGCTGTACGAGCTGCTGGCCGGCCGGGCGCGCCGCGATCCCGGGGCGCCCGCCCTCCTCGGGCCCGGTCGCGAGCCGCTCGGCTTCGGGCAGCTCGTCGCCCTGCTGGACGAGCTCGGGGAGGAGCTCGCGCGGCTCGGCATCGGGCGCGGCGCGCGGGTCGCGACGCTCGCTCCGCCCGGGGCGGAGACGGCGGTCGCGGTGCTCGCGGTGGCCTGCCACGCGACCTGCGTGCCGCTCGACCCGCGCCTCACGGCCGGCGAATGCGAGGGAGCGCTTCGGCAGACCGGCGCCGTGGCGCTGCTCGGGCCAGAGGGCGGCGAGTCGGCGGCATGGAGCGTGGCGCGGGAGCTGGGGCTCGCGACGATCGCGTGGTCGGCGCCGGGCGGCGCAGCGGCCGGGCACATCCGCCTGCACGGCGCCCCCGTCTCCGATCGCGCACGGGCGGAGCGCGCGCAGCCCGGCGACGTCGCCCTCCTCCTGCGCACCTCCGGCACCGCGGCGGCGCCCAGGATCGTCCCGGTCGAGCAGCGCACGGTGGTGGCGCGCGCGGGGAAGGCCGCGCGGATGCTCGGCCTGCGGGCGGACGACCGCTGCCTCGGCCTGATGCCGCTCTGCTACGCCCACGGTCTGCACTCGGCGCTGATCGGGCCGCTGGCGGCGGGCGGCAGCGCGATCTGCCCGCCCGGCTTCGGGCGCGAGGCGTTCCTCGGCTGCCTGACCGGGCTGGAGCCGACCTGGTACACCGCCGGCGCCACGCACCAGCTCGCCATCGCCGGCTGGCTGCGCGAGCGGCCCGAAGCGGTCGCGGGCCACCGGCTGCGGTTCGTGCGGTCGAGCGCGGCGCCGCTCGACCCGCGCGTGCGCGACGAGCTGGAGGAGGCTCTGGGCGTGCCGGTCGTGCAGGCGTACGGGACGAGCGAGACCGGCCCGGTCGCGGCCAACCCGCCGGAGGGCCCGATCAAGCACGGGACGGTCGGGGTCTCGCCGGACGGCGACGTGGCGGTGGCGGACGAGGACGGCGCCCTCCTCGGACCCGGCGCCGAGGGCGAGGTCGTGGTTCGCGGAGCGACCGTCTTCGCCGGCTACCTCGACGACCCGGACGCCACGCGGGCGGCGTTCCGCGACGACTGGTTCCGCACCGGCGACCTCGGCAGCCTCGATGCCGACGGCTACCTCACCCTCTCCGGCCGGCTCAAGGACGTGATCAACCGGGGCGGCGAGAAGGTGTCGCCGCTCGAGATCGACCGGCGGCTGCTCGAGCACCCCCAGGTGGAGGAGGCGGCGGCGTTCGGGGTGCCGCACCCCCGGCTCGGCGAGGACGTGGCGGTGGCGGTACGGCTGCGGCCGGACGCGCGCGTGGAGGAGCGGGAGCTGCGCCGGTTCCTGCTCGAGCGGCTGACGACGTTCAAGGTGCCGCGGCGGATCGTCGTGGTGGACGAGATCCCGAAGGGGCCCACGGGCAAGCCGCTGCGCGGCGCGCTCGGGGAGCGGCTGGGGACGGGCGCCCTCCCGGGCGGCCCTCACGCAGGTAACGGCGCGGCTCCGGAAGCCCCTGCGGTCGGTGCCATCGAGAACACGCTCGCGCGGCTCTGGCGCGCGGCGCTCGGGCGCGAGGACGTCGGACCCGGCGACGACTTCTTCCAGCTCGGCGGGGACTCGCTGATCGCGGTGGAGCTGCTCGCCGCGGTGGAGCGCGAGCTGCACGTGCGACTGCCGCTCGCGAGCCTGATCGAGTTCCCGACGATCCGCGCGATGGCGCGCGGGCTGGAGCGGCCCGGGTGGCTCGACGAGCACGCGACGCTCACCGGCGACACCATCGGCGTGAACCGCGGCGGAGCGGCCGCGCCGCTGTTCGGCGTGTGCGGTCGCTACGGGCACGCGTTCCGGCTGCTGCTCGTGGGGCGCGAGCTCGGGGAGGAGCAGCCGTTCTACGGCCTGCAGCCGCCCGGGATGGACTGGGAGGCGGCGGGCTGCCGGACGATCGAGGAGATGGCCGCGAACTACGTGGCGCGCGTCGTGGAGCTTCAGCCCCGCGGTCCCTACCGGCTGATGGGCACGAGCTTCGGCGGGCTGGTGGTGTTCGAGATGGCTCGTCAGCTGCAGAGGGCGGGCGAGGAGGTCGAGCTTCTGGCGATGGTCGACACGAGCGCGCCGGGGTCGTACGGGGTCGACGACGGGTCGGCTCCGCCCGGCCGCGCGATCGAGGCGGCGGGCGAGCGCGTGGCGGAGGCGCACATGGCGGCGCGCCGCGCGTACTCGATCGGGGGTCGCTTCGACGGCGAGCTCGTGTACCTCTACTGCTCCGGCACGCCGGTGCCCGCGGGCGGCGACCCGCGGCGGGCGTGGATGGACGCGGCGTCCGAGGGCACCCGTCTCCTGCGCCTGCCGGGGCTGCACGGCACCTTCCACCTGGAGCCGCAGTTCTCGGCGCTGTGCGCCGGCCTGCGCGCGTGCCTGGAGGGCGAGCGACCCGA
>DASVVS010000104.1:0-10671 GCA_036386455.1 Thermoleophilaceae bacterium | reverse complement strand
GCCCACGTCCACCACCTCGCCGATGCACTCGTGCCCCAGCGGGAACGGCTCGCCGACCGGCACGGCGCCGGTCAGGAACGCTGTGTCGAGGTCGCACGTGGCCACCGCGAGCGGCCGCACGAGCGCCTCGCCGTCGCCCCCGAGCGCCGGGTCGGGCGCCTCGCGCCACTCGACCGATCGGGCGCCGGTGATCTCGAGTTGCCGCATGCGCCAACTATCCCCGATCGCGCCGTCGCGGGTGTGACGAGCGTCCAGAAACATAGGTGTACCCCGACCGCCAGTGGGTACTAGCCGCAAGAGCGGCGCGTCGCCGGCCGCTGACTTCTTCTCCGTCAGGCTCGACGCCAGGAGGCGCCCATGACCACCACCACCGAGCGGCCCACGGCCGCGACCAACGCCGCCACGAAGACGCCGCCCCCGACCGGCTCGGAGCGCGTGGACGCCTCGCGCCTCGTCGCGCTGGCCGCGCGCGTTGAGACCCTCGGCCCGCGCGAGGAGATGGAGATCGAGAACCCGGTCACCGGACGCCCGCTCGGCTGGGTTCCCCGCTGCACGCCCGAGGACGTGGACGCCGCCGTGCGCCGTGCCCGCGAGGCGCAGGCGAGCTGGCGGCAGACGAGCTTCGCCGAGCGCCGCGACGTGCTGCTGCGCTACCACGACCTCGTCCTCGACCGCCAGGACGAGATCCTCGACGTGATCCAGCTCGAGTCGGGCAAGGCCCGCCGCCACGCGTACGAGGAGGTGCTCGACGGCGCGATCGCCGCGCGCTACTTCGCGCGCAGCGCCGAGCGCCACCTGAGCACCAAGCGCCGCCGCGGCGCCTTCCCGGTGTTCACGGCCACGTGGGAGCACCACCACCCGGTGGGCGTCGTCGGCGTGATCGCGCCGTGGAACTACCCGCTGGTGCTCAGCGTCAGCGACGCGGTGCCCGCGCTCGCCGCCGGCAACGGCGTGGTGATGAAGGTCGACTCGCAGACGCCGTTCAGTGCGCTCCTGGGCCTCGAGCTGCTGGAGGAGGCCGGGCTGCCGCCGGGGCTGATGAACGTGGTCACAGGCTCGGGCGCCGAGCTCGGGCCGGAGCTGATCGGCCGCGTGGACTACGTGATGTTCACCGGCAGCACCGAGGTCGGCCGCCAGGTGGCGAGCCAGGCCGCCGAGCGGCTGATCCCCAGCTCGATGGAGCTGGGCGGCAAGAACGCGATGATCGTGATGGACGACGCGAACATCACGCGCACCGTGGAGGGCGCCGAGCGGGCGCTGTTCTCGAACTCGGGGCAGCTCTGCATCTCGATCGAGCGCCTGTACGTGCACGAGGCGATCGCCGGCGAGTTCATCCCCAAGCTGGTCGAGCGAATCAAGAAGATGAAGCTCGGCTGCTCGCTGGACTACGGCGACGACATGGGCTCGCTGATCTCGAAGAAGCAGCTCGAGACCGTGCGCGAGCACGTGGATGACGCGATCGAGAAGGGCGCGAAGGTGCTGACCGGCGGCAACGCGCGGCCGGACATCGGCCCCTACTTCCACGAGCCGACGCTGCTCGCCGACGTGCGCGAGGGCATGACGCTGTTCGCGGACGAGACCTTCGGCCCGGTGGCCGCGATCTCGACCTTCGCGACCGAGGAGGAGGCGATCGAGCGCGCGAACGCGAGCGACTTCGGCCTCAACTTCAGCGTGTGGACCGGCGACCAGGAACGCGGGCGCCGCATCGCCAGGCGGCTTCAGGCCGGGACGGTGAACGTGAACGAGGGCTACATCGCCACCTGGGGCTCGGTCGACGCGCCGATGGGCGGGATGAAGGCCTCGGGCCTGGGCCGCCGCCACGGCGCCGACGGGATCCTCAAGTACACGGAGTCGCAGACCGTCTCGGTGCAGCGCGGGGTGCCGATCGCGCCGCCGCCGATGGTCCCGCAGCGGCTCTGGACGCGGTCGATCACGCTGGGGCTGCGCGCGCTGCGGCGGCTGCCGGGGAAGGGCTAGCCAGCAACTCCGCACCGCCCCGCCTGTTGTTGGAGGCGTGGCCGGGGGATTGACGAGGGCGGCGGCGGGCGCGCTGTGCGCTGCGCTGGTGTGGGCTGTCCCGGCCCACGGCCAGGCGACGATCGTGGGCGAGCCGCGGTCCGCCCCGCCGCCGGAGACGGGCGCCGGCAACCCGGCGGTCGCGCCCCGCAGCGGCGCCGCCGGCCACCTCGCCGCGTACACGGCGCCCACCGCGCGCGGCGACTACGAGGTCTACACGCGCGTGCTCGACGGCGGCGGGGAGCCGGTCACGCCGCCCGTTCGGGTCACGAGCTTCGGCCCGAGCGGCGACCGCCGCTACGGCATCGACTCGCTCGCGCTCGTGCACGACGACCGCCGCGACCGGTTCCTGCTCGCCTACACGGGTCTGCGCGAGTTCGCCGAGCACGGCGTCTCGGCGCGCTACGCCCGGCTGCTCGACCGCAAGGGCCGCCCGGCGGGCCCGGCCGTCCGGCTCTCGGACGACGCCCGGGCGACCTACGACCTGTCGGACGAGGACGCGGCGTACGACCCAATCACGCGGACCTTCGCGGTCGTCTGGACGCCGGAGTCGAAGCGCGCAGCCGTGCAGGCGCGGGTGGTGGACGCGACCGGCTCGCCGATCGGCGCCCACGCCCTGTCGCTCCCGAACGAACGCGCCGGCGCTCCGGCGGTCGCCGCCAACAGCGCGGGCGGGGGCTTCGTCGTCGCGTGGGGCGAGGGCGCGCGGCTGTTCACGGCGCGAGTCGACCCGCGCCGCGGTGCGGCCGGCCCGTTCCGGGTCGCGCGCAGGCGGCCGGCCCCGGCGTATCGCGGCGACGAGGGCAACGTCGACGATCCCGCGATGGCTTTCGACTCGGAGCGCGGCGAGTTCGGCGTCGCCTGGACCACGGACGACGGGAGCGTCTCGGCGATCCTCCTCCAGCGGCTGAGCGGCGACGGGCGGCGGGCGCTGGGCGCGCCGGTCGGAGCGTCGGCGCCGCCGGGGCCGGGCCGGTACCGGACGTCGCCGGCGCTCGCCTACGGCACGGGCGACGCCACCTTCACGGTCGTCTGGGAGGACGTCGGCGGCTCGAGCTCCGGCTCGGCCTGCAGCGACCAGGTGATCCGGTCGCGGCGCATCGCGTCGGGCGGAGAACCGCTCGGCGGCGAGCCGGAGGCGCTCTCGGCTCCGGCGGATCCTCACGAGCCCAGCGGAGACCAGTGTCCGCCCTCCCCCAGCAGCCCGGCCGTCGCGACCGGCCCCTCCGGCCGCGGGTTCGCCGCCCTGTGGGCGCGCTGGCCCTACGTGCTCGCGACGGCGCGCTAGCCCGAACCTAGACTGGCCTCGTGATCGAGGGCCGATTCGAGGGCTCCGATCCGATCGGCGACCGGCCGGTCGGGCGGATGGTCCAGGAGGAGCGCCGGCGAGCGCGCACGTCGCGGTTCGCCCGCGGCACGCTCGCGTGCCCGTCGTGCGACGCCCCGGTGGCGCCCGCGCGGCCCCTCGCGCCCACGGAGGAGATCGCCTGCCCGTACTGCGGCACGGGCGGCGCCGTGCGCGACTTCCTCTCGCTCGCCACGCCCACGCGCGCAGCGCACGTGGACGTGCGGATAGTCACGCGCTAAGAGGAGCGCTCACCCAAACGGGTGTCCGGCTTTTGAGCCGGGTATCGGGCTCTTGCGCCGGGTACAGCGGTCGTGTGAACCGCGACGGCCGACAGGATCTGTGGTGGCTCGGCGTCGCGCTGATCCTCGACGCGCTACTCGTCGCGGGCGACGTCGCGATCGGGCCGCTCACGGCCACGCTGATGGTGCCCCCGTTCCTGCTCGCGGTGGCCGCCCGGCCTCGGGTGGTCGCGCTCGGCGGCCTGATCTCCTTCCTCCTCGCCCTGCCCAGCGCGTTCTGGAACGACGGCGTGGACAACGCCTACTTCGCGCGGGTCGGGATGGTCGCCCTGGGCGTCGCGCTCGCGTACTACGCGGCGGTGCGGCGGTGCCGGAGCGAGTTCGGCGCCCGCCGGCTCGAGTCCCTGGCGGCGATCGGCGACGTGGTCTCCGTGTCCCCGACCGCCGTCGTCGGGGTCGACGCGGCCGGGATCGTGACGCTGTTCAACCCGACCGCCGAGGAGACCTTCGGCCACCGGGCCGAGGACGCCGTGGGCCGCGACCTCGGCGACCTGGTGGTCCCGCCGGACCTGCGCGACACCTACCGGAGAGCGCTCGCGAGCCTCGGCGCCGGTGGCGAGTCCCCCTACATCGGACGACGCCTGGAGACCAAGGCGCTCCGCTCGGACGGCACGACCTTCCCGGTCGCCGTCACGATCGCGCGCGTGCCCGGCGCCGGGCCGCAGGCGTTCGCGGGATTCGTCCGCGACATCACCGACCAGCAGCGGGCCGAGACCGCGCAGCGGCTCCGGGCTCGGATCGCCGAGCTGCTCGCCACGGCAAGCGACTACGAGGGCACGCTCCGGGCGGCGGTCGGGCTTCCCGTGCCGGAGCTGGCCGACTGGTGCTGGATCGACCTGCCCGACCCGCGCGGCCGCATACGCGCCGCGGCGGACTCGCGGTTCGGGGGCCGCCCGCCACACGGCCGGGCTCCGTCGACCCCCGAGGAGGCCGCGGCGCCCAATCCGCGCGGGCTCGAGCGCGTGATCGAGACCGGTGTGCCCGCGCTCCATCCCAAGGTGAGCCGCGCGACCCTGGCCGAGTATGCGCACTCGACCGGGCACCTCGCTCAGATGGAGGAGCTCGGGGTCGCCTCCCTCGTCGTCGTCCCGCTGCGCGCCGGACGGCGCACACTCGGCTCGATGGCCTTCGCGGCCACGGGCGAACGCTGCTTCGGGGAGGAGGACGTGCAGCTGGCGGACGAGCTCGCGCGCCGCGTGGGCAACGCGGTCGACAACGCGCGCCTGTACGAGGAGCGCGCCCGGACGGCGGCCACGTTGATGGCCAGTCTCAGGCCGCCCGCGATCCCGGACCTCCCGGGCTGGAAGACGGCTGCGCTGTACGCGCCCGCCGGCCGGACCGACGAGGTGGGCGGCGACTTCTACGACGTGTTCGCCACGCGCGACGGCTGGATGCTCGTGATCGGCGACGTGGTCGGCCACGGGCCGCCGGCGGCGGCCCTCACCTCCCTCGCGCGCTACAGCATCCGCGCGGCGGCGACGCTGACCGGCAGCGCCGCACCCGCGCTCGAGCACCTCAACGACCAGCTGCGCCAGGACGGCCGGCTCGCGCTGCTCTCGGCCGGATGCGTGCTGCTCACCCGCAGCGGAGACCGCGCCTTCGCGACCATCGCCGTGGCCGGGCACCCGCGGCCGGTCCTCGTGCGGAACGGGGAGCCGCGGCTCGTGGGACGCACCTCGCTCGTGCTGGGCGCCGACGACGACGTGGAGTACCTCGAGGACCGGATCGAGATCGAGCCGGGCGACTGCCTCGTGCTCTACACCGACGGCGTGCTCGACGCAACCGGCGAGAGGGACCGCTTCGGCGACGATCGGCTGTTGGCGGCGCTGGCGGGGGACGCGCCGACGCCCGACCTCCGGCTGCAGCGACTGAGCGGGGCGCTGAAGGAGTTCCAGGTCGGCGCCCAGCGCGACGACATCGCCGTTCTCGCCGCCCAGCGCGTGAGCACGGGGGACGCCGAGGAGGCCCTGCGCGTGCCGAGCCGAGCGTCGAACCCCTCGAGCCGGGTATAGCAAGACGCATGGCGACGGAAGTAGTCGACATCCTCGAGCCCACTCCGAGGGCGCCGGCACGGGCGCGCGAGCTGGTCCGCGCTCTGCCCGCCGACGAGGCCACGCGCCGCAACGTCGAGCTGATCGTCTCCGAGCTCGTCACGAACTCGGTGATACACACGGGCGTCCGGCCACAGGACCGCGTCCTCCTCCGCCTGCGGTCGGGACGGTCCGGCGTGAGCGGCGAGGTGTGCGACCCCGGCGCGGGTTTCGACTGGCAGAGCGAGGAGCCCGACCTGAGCGAGCCCGGCGGCCTGGGACTGATGGTCGTGGATCGGCTCGCGGCCAAGTGGGGCGTGCGGCGCAACGGCGAGACGTGCGTCTGGTTCGAGTGCGTCGATGCCGACGCGTAGCGCGCGCCGACGCCTAGCAGCGCACGCCGACGCCTAGCGCGCGCCGGCGTCCGCTAGGAGCCCGGCTCCGCCTCGGCCAGCGCGAGGTGCGCCACGCGCACCCGCCAGCGCTCGCCGTCGCGCACCCACGCCCGCGTGTAGAAGACCCGCCCGCCGACCGGGTCGCCCTCGACGGCCACCTCGGTGCGCGTGACGGCGACGTCGTCGGTCGCCACCTCGACCGACATGGCCACCACGTCGTACCTCGTGACCGTGAAGGCGTTCGCACGGTGCGCGGCCAGGTCCTCCTCCTTGCCGCCGGAGCCACCGGCCCAGTCGGTCCAGACCAGCTCGTCGTGCAGCAGCTCGTCCAGCGCCTCCACGTCGTGCGCGGGGATCGCGGCGGCGATGGCGGCCTCGGCGCGCTCGATCGCCTCCGTTGTCCTCTCGGCGGTCATTCGCGGCAGGCTATCCGCGGCGGCCGATTAGTTTCGGCCGCGCCCGCTGTCTAACTGGTGTGACCTCTCGTCCAGCCCAGCCGCGAGCTTCGTCAGAAGCCGGTGCAGCTCGCCCCGCTCCGCCTCCGTCAGCGGGGCGAAGAAGCGGTCCCCGTGCGCCTTCGCCTTGCGCCGCAGCTGCCCGAGCAGCTTCCGCCCGGTCGGCGAGAGGCGGATCTCGTAGCTGCGCCGGTCGCCCTCGCGGCGGGTTCGCTCGATCAGCCCCATCTCCTCGAGCATGTCCATCCGCGCCACCATCGTGCTCGGGTCCACGCCCGCACGCTCGCCCAGCTCGTGCTGGGAGATCGGCTCCTCGGCGGCGAGGATGCTGAGCATCCCGAAGTGCATCGGATGCAGGCCCTGCTCGGCCATGACCTCCGAGAACGCGGCGAACGACGCCGCCGAGACCCTGCGCAGCAGGAACCCGGTCTGCGCATTCACAGCCGCATGGTCCGGGAACTTCACAGCCAAATCATACGTTCTGTCAATCGTTTGTGATACGAATGGATACCGTCGATGAAGCAGCTCACCGACTTCGTACTCAGCCACAAGCGCCTCGTCGCCATCGCCTGGCTCGTCCTGACCCTGGTCGGGATGGCCGCCGCCGGTCCGGCCAGCGAAGCGCTCGATCAGCGCTTCAGCGTCCCCGGCCGCGAGGGCTGGGAGGCGAGCCAGGAGATCCTGCGCACCTACGGCAACGGCGGCGAGTCGCTGCCGTTCGTGGCGGTCGCCAAGCTGCCCGAGGGCACGACCGTCGACTCGCCCGGGGTCCGCGGGGAGCTCACGCGCGTGGAGCAGGTGGCGCGCAAGGCGCAGCCGCGCGGCCGGATCGCCGGCTTCGGCTCCACCGGCGACCGCGCATTCGTCTCCGAGGACGGGCGGACGGCGCTCGTCTACGTCTTCCCCGGCCGCAGCGACGAGCCCTTCGGCGCGAACGTGAAGGCCATGCGCGAGCTGCGCGACGACCTCAAGCCGCTCAAGGCCGGCGGGGCGCCCGTCCTGCTCACCGGCTACGACGCGCTGATCGACTCGTCCGGCGAGGGCGCGGAGGGCCCGGGCCTTCTGCTCGAGGCCGTGATCGGCGGCGCCGGCGCGCTGCTGGTCCTCGTCTTCGTGTTCGGCTCCTGGCTCGCGGTGATCCCCCTCGCGATGGCGATCTCGTCCGTGCTCGTCTCGTTCCTGCTGCTGTTCGGCCTCACGTCGGTCACCGAGATCTCGCCGATCGTGCAGTTCCTCGTGGCGCTGATCGGCCTCGGGGTCTCGATCGACTACGCGCTGCTGATAGTCGTGCGCTGGCGCGAGGAGATCGAGAAGGGCCTGCGGGGCGACGAGGCGGTGGCGGCCGCGATGGCCACCGCCGGCCGCGCCGTGGTCTTCTCCGGCACGACCGTCGCGGTCGGCCTGCTGGCGCTGATCGCGCTGCCGCTGCCGTTCCTGCGCAGCATGGGCTACGGCGGGATGCTGATCCCGCTGGTCGCCACGGCCGTCGCGATCACGCTGCTGCCGGTCATCCTCGCCACGGTCGGCCCGCGGCTCGACCGCAAGCGGATCCGCCGCAGGGACCGCAGTCACGCCTTCTGGCAGCGCTGGTCGGAGGGCGTGGTGCGCCGTCGCGGGGCGGCCGCGGCGCTCGCCGTCGCGATCCTCGCCCTCCTGGTGTTCGCGGCCACCGACCTGCACCTCGGCAACGCCGACCCCGACACGATCGCCAAGGAGGGGGTGGCGCGCGAGGGCCTCGACGCGCTCGCCGACTCCGGGATCGGGAAGGGCGCGATCGCGCCCACCGAGACCCTGGTCGCCGAGGCGGACGCGGAGAAGGTGGCCGACGCTCAGGGCTCCGTCGAGGGAGTGCACGGCGCCGCCGCACCGAACGTGCCCGGCTGGCGCCGCGACGGGAAGGCGGTCGCCGTGGCGATGCCGCACGAGGGCGACGAGTCGTCCGCCGGCCGCGATGCGGTGCAGGGAATCATCGACGCCGGCCACGAGGCCTCCGCCACCGCGCGCGTCGGCGGCAGCGGCCCGCTCAACGCCGACTTCATCGACGCCGTCTACGGCGCGTTCCCGCTGATGATCGCGCTGATCTCGATAGCCACGTTCCTGCTGCTCGCGCGCGCGTTCCGCTCGCTGCTGCTGCCGCTCAAGGCGGTGATCCTGAACGTGTTCTCGGTGGGGGCCGCGTGGGGCGTGATGACGCTCGTCTGGCAGGCCGGCCACGGATCCGACGAGATCTGGGGAATCGCCGCGACGGGCTCGATCGCGTCGTGGATCCCGCTGATGGTCTTCGCGTTCCTCTACGGGCTGTCGATGGACTACGAGGTCTTCATCCTCGCCCGCATGCGCGAGGAGTACGACGAGACCCACGACACCGACAAGGCGGTCGTGTTCGGGCTCGGCCGCACCGGCCGGCTCGTGACCAGCGCGGCGCTGATCCTGTTCCTCACCTTCGCCGCGATGGCCTCGGGCCCCCAGACCGACGTGAAGATCCTGGCGACCGGACTGGCGGCGGGGATCCTGCTGGACGCGACGGTGGTGCGCGCTCTGCTGGTGCCGGCGGTCGTGTCGATGTTCGGGCGCTGGAACTGGTGGCTGCCGGCGCCGGCCGCACGCCTGCTGCGGGTGCGCCCGTCGCCCGAGCCGGCGCCAGAGGCCGCTTAGCTCCGCTTTCGGCGCGCGGCTAGGTTCGGGGCGTGTCCCCGCGCCGCCGACGCCGTCTGATCCCCCTCGCGCTGCTCGCCGCCGCCGCGATCGCCGTCGCCGTCGCCGTGATCGCCACGCGCGGCGACGAGCGCCGCGTGGTCCCCGGCGGCGGCACGACCGGCGAGCAGACGGACCCGCTGGCCTACGACCCCGACCGGCGCGCCGAGTTCGAGCGCCGTGCCGCCGCCGGGCTCAGCCACGTGCTCTACGCGAAGAGCCCGGGCGGCGCGACCACCACCGCGCGGCGAACGTCCCGCTGGCGCGCGGAGATCGAGTCCGCGGCGCGGGCGGCCGAGCTCGACCCGGACCTGCTCGAGGCGCTCGTCTTCGTGGAGAGCGCCGGCCGTCCCGAGGTGATCGCGGGCGACGATCCCAAGGGGGCCGGCGGCCTCACGCAGATCCTCGCCGAGACCGCGCAGAACCTGCTCGGGCTGCAGGTGGACCTGGCCGCCAGCCGCCGGCTGACCAGGCGCATCGCTCGCGCCGAGCGGGCGGATCGCACGCGCGCGGCGGACCGGCTGCGGGCACAGCGGCGGAGGATCGACCAGCGCTTCGACCCGCGCAGGGCGCTGGCGGCCACCGGCCGCTACCTCACGATCGCGCGCGAGCGCTTCGGCCGCGACGACCTCGCGCTCGCCAGCTACCACATGGGCATCGGCAACCTGGAGCGGGTGGCGCGCGCCTACGCGGGCGAGACCTCGGCGCCCATGCGCGAGGTCGTGCGCGACGGGGACCTCTCGTACGCGCGGCTGTTCTTCGACTCGAGCCCGCTGCTGCACCCGGACCGCCCACCGGCTGCTGGCGGGCTTCGGCGACGACTCCTCCACCTACCTCTGGCGGATCCTCGGCGCGCGCGAGATCATGCGCCTGCACCGCGAGGAGCCGGGCGAGCTGGCGCGGCTGGAGGGGCTGCACGCGCGCAAGAACTCCGCGGAGGAGGTCCTCCACCCCGAGCCGGACACCGAGGTGTTCGCCGACCCCGGCGCGGTGGACGCCGAGCGCGACGGCGGCGACCTGGCCGAGCTGCCCGACGACCCCGGGCGCCTGCACTTCGCGATCGACTCGCAGATGGGCGAGCTGGCGCGGCGCCTGGACGCGAAGCCCGAGCTCTACCGCGCGCTGCGCCCCGAGGCGCTGGCGCTGCTGATCTACCTCGCGCGCGGCGTCGAGGAGGTGAGCGGAGCGGGCCCGCTGACGGTCACCAGCACCGTGCGCGACACGCGCTACCAGGCGATCCTCGGCGCCCGCAACCGCGAGGCGGCGCGCGGCTACTCGCTGCACACGACCGGCTACGCGTTCGACGTCCTGCGCGAGTACCGCAGCCGCTCGCAGGCGCTCGCCTTCCAGTTCTGGCTCGACCGCCTCCAGGCGCACAACCTGATCGCGTGGGTGAGGGAGCCGGCGGCTATCCACGTGACGGTGTCGAGCGAC
>DASVVS010000103.1:0-1606 GCA_036386455.1 Thermoleophilaceae bacterium | reverse complement strand
CGGCGCCTCCAGCGTCAGCTCCTCGATCGCCTCGGCGCCCGTGGCGAGGACCATCTCGAGGAGCGCCGTCGCCGGCAGCAGGACCGTGTCGAGCACGGCGTGGTCGCGCAGCCACGGGTGGTCGTCGAGGGTGAGGCGGCCCGTGAACAGGTGCCCGTCCTCGCCGGCCACCGGCACCTCGCTCTCGAGGAACGGGTGCATGGAGCCGGCCGTCCTGCCGGTGGTCAACCAGTAGCGCTTGCGCTGGAAGGGGTAGGTGGGGAGCTCCGTGCGCCGCCCGCCTTGGAGCGCCGGCGACCAGTCCACCTCCACGCCGCGCACGTGCGCCTCGCCGAGCGAGAGCAGGAAGCGGGCGAGCCCGCCGTCGTCGCGGCGCAGCGTGCCGATCGCGTCGTCGAGCGCGAAGGTCAGGACGGGGTGGGGGCTGACCTCGATGAAGGTGGTGATCCCGTCCGCCGTCAGGGCTTCCGTCGCCTCGTGGAAGCGCACGCGCTGGCGCAGGCTGCGGTACCAGTACTCGGCGTCGAGCTCTGGCGCGGGCCCGGCGAGTGCCGTGGAGAGCATCGGGATCCGCGGCGCCTGGGGCTCGATCGGGGCCAGGTCGCGCAGCAGCCGCTCCTCGATCGTCTCGACCTGCTCGGAGTGCGAGGCGTAGTCCACGGGGATCCGCTTGGCCTCCTCGCACTCGGCCATCACGGCGTCGAGCGCCTCCGGCGTGCCGGACACGACCGTCGCCCGCGGCCCGTTGTGGGCGGCGATCGATACCCGCTCGCCGAAGCGTCGCTCCACCTCCTCGAGCGGCAGTGCGATCGAGACCATGCCGCCGCGGCCGGCGAGCTCGTCGCGGATCGCCTGGCTGCGCAGCGCCACGACGCGCGCCGCGTCCTCCAGGCTCAGCGCGCCCGCTATGTGCGCCGCCGCGATCTCGCCCTGCGAGTGCCCCACCACCACGTCGGGCTCGACGCCGAAGGAGCGCCAGAGCTTGGCCAGCGAGACCATCACCGCGAACAGGGCGGGCTGGACCACGTCGACGCGCTCGTAGTCGTCGGTCAGCTCGACGTAGGGCGCGAGCGCCGCGCGGCACTCGGCCATCGACTCGGCGAAGGCAGGGCTGGCCTCGCTCAGCTCGCGCGCCATGCCGAGCCATTGCGACCCCTGGCCGGGGAACATGAACGCCACGCGGCCGCCGTCGCGCGCGACCCCGCGCACCGCGGGCTCGCCGCGCGCGACGGCCTCGAGGCCCTCGCGGTCCACCACGACGGCGCGATGCTCCAGCCGCGCCCGCCCCGTCGCGAGCGTGTAGCCGACGTCGAGCGGCTCGGCCTCGACGGCGAGCAGGCCCTTCGCCTGATCCCGGAGGGCGTCCGCAGACCGCGCCGACAGCACCCACGGCACCACCGATCGCGGCTCCGCCTCCGGCGGCGACGGGGCGGCCGGCGGCTCCTCCAGGATCACGTGCGCGTTGGTCCCGCTGATGCCGAACGAGGACACGCCGGCGCGCCGCGCGCGGTCGCCCGCCGGCCACGGCTCGGGCTCCACCAGCAGCTCGACGTTCTCCCACTCCACGTGCGGCGACGCCTTCTCGGCGTGCAGCGTGCGCGGCAGC
>DASVVS010000102.1:0-31260 GCA_036386455.1 Thermoleophilaceae bacterium | reverse complement strand
GCGCGCCCATCGCCGCCGCGGACGCCGAAGCCGACGGACGCGGTGCCGGGGCTCCTCGCGAAGCCGAAGTGCCAGGGCTCCCAGGAGTAGCGCTTGACGAACCCGAAGCGCGGCGCGTTGCGGGCCAGCCAGCCGTACGCGGCCGGCGGCCCGAGGTCGAGCTCGGTCCCGAGCCGGTGGAGCGACCGGCCCGGCGGCGTGACCCAGCGCGGATCAGGGTTGCGCGCGAACAGCGTGGCCTGCTCGGCGTTGCCGCGGAAGCCGCTCGTGACGATCAGCCGGACTCCGGCGGCGGCCGCGGCGCGTGACATCCGGTCGAAGGCGAGCGCCACGTCGGGGCGCATCGGCTTGCCCTGCCGGTAGGCCAGCGGCCCGGTGTACTCGCCGTGGCCGCGGGCGTCGAGCCCGTCACCGGCCGGCGGCGAGAGCTCGGCCTCCGCGCGGGCGCGGGCGCGGGCGCGGATGCGACGCCGCGCGCCGTCCTGCTGCACGCGCACGTGCGTGTCGGTGCGGGTGCGGACCGCGATCCGCGTGGGCGCGAAGCTCGAGCCGCCGGGGAAGGTGACGTCGGCGAGCGCCAGCGCGAGGCCGTTGCGGCGTGCGGCGCGGATCGCCGCCGCACGCGCGAGGGCGAGATACTCGGCTCGGCTCAGGTGACGGGGATTTGGGACGCCCGGCCGCAGCTCGGGCGGCTCGAACAGGCGCGGGTAGGCGTCGCGCATCGCGTGCGCGCCGCTGACCGCGGCGATGTCGGCGACTCGCTGCGCTCGGCCCTTTCCGCCGAGCGCCTGGCCGAAGGCGGCGAGGACGAGCGAGACCGCGATCAGGGTGGCGAGGACGCCGAGCAGGAGGACCGTGGACTGGCCGCGCTCGGAGCGGAGCCGGCCGGGCCGGGACCGCTCGGAGCGGAACCGGCCGGACCGGGAGCGGAGGCGGGGTTGGCGTTCGGTCATCGCCACACCTCCGCGAGGCTGCGCTCGGCGAGCTCCCCCGCGACCTCCGCGAGCGCGCCGCGCGGCTCGCGGCAGGCGAGCGTGAGCTGCGCCGCGAGGCGGGACTCGGGGACGACCAGCGCGTGGGCCAGGTCGGAGGGCGGGTCGCCGCTCACGCGGTTGAGCACAGTGGAAGCGGAGACGCCGGTCTCGCGCAGCGACACGACCACCGCGGCGACGAGCGCGGGTTCGGCATCCACGCCGGCGACCACAACGACGTGATCGGCGAGCGCGACCGGTCCGTCGGCGGGCTCACCGTGTGCGAGATCCGCGACCACCGGTGCCGGGCGCGGCGCCGCGAGCCGGGCGAGCGGCTCGGCGGCCGCCACGACGCAGAGTCGGCCGGCGGCCCGCGGACGGTCGTGCCCGCCGGCGGCGAGAGCACGTGCCAGGCGGGACGCGTCCGCGGTCGCCGGCGCTCCGCGCGGCGGGTCGGCCGTGTGGAGCACGGCGGCGCGGCCAGGGTCGAACGCGGCGAGGCGTACCGCGACGGCGCGGGCGACCGTGGAGGCGCCCGCCCGTGGGCCGAGTCCGAGGACCGCGACCAGCGGGCGCGGGGGGTCGAGGGCCGAGCCGCCGAGGTTGGCTCCCGGTTGCCCGCCGGCCGGCGGGCGCGCGCCGCGGGCCGGGGCTCCCGGCTGGCCGGGCGGGTCCCAAGGGGACGGCTCCGCCGCCGCGGGCGGTGCCACCAGCCACGCCGCCGCTCGCGCCAGCAGCGCCTGCAGCGGCGGGCGGCGGTGCTCGGGCCAGGCGTTCACGGGTTCACCGCCGCGCCGGCCTCGACCTCGAGCGCTCGCGCCAGCACGCGCAGCGGCGAGGGCGGCCGCAGCCGCACGCGGATCCGCCCTCCGCCCGACTCGACCCGCATCCGTGCACGCGACCAGCCGGGCAGCGCCTCGCGTGCGGCGGCACGCGCGTCTCCCCCGCCCGCAGCGGCCAGCGCCGCCGCCTCGGCCGCGTTGCCCGCGAGCACCTTCGAGTAGCCGAGCGCCAGCAGCTGGAGGACGATCAGGCCGGTCAGCAGGATCGCCGGTAGGGCGCCGAGGAGCTCGACGCTCGCCTGGCCGGCGGAGCCGCGCCCGTCGGCAGAGCCGCGTCCGTGGGCGAAGCCGCGTCCGTGGGCGGAGCCGCGCCCGCAAGTCACCGCGCCCCCTGAGGCAGCGCCGCCGACGCGCTGATCGCAACCGGCCCGCGCCAGCGCCGCGCGATCAGCGGAACGCGGACGTGCACGCGCACTCCACCGCCGCCGGTCTCAACGCGAAGCCCGCGCTCCAGCGACCCTGGAAGCGCGCTGCGCGCGGCCTGCTCGCCGTCGCCGCCGACCGCCTCCGCCCGCGCCGCCGCCCGCGCCGCGTGGGCGCAGAGCCACGCCGTGTGGCCGGCGAGCGCGAGCTGCCAGACGATCGCGCCCACGAGCAGGACGAGCGGCAGCGCGGCCACCGTCTCGACGCTCGCCTGCCCTCCATGGCCGCGGCCGATCCGGCGGAGGGTGGCGGCGAGCGAGAGCACGCGACCACCGTGCCGCGAAGCGCGTCACGGCTCAAGACGCGCGCGTTACAGGTTCGCTACCGGTGCGTTACAAAGCCGTCACAGAGAATCGGCGTCGCGGAGAATCATCGCGACGTCCATCTCCGTGGTCTGGCCGCCGGTGATGGTGAAGGTGCTGGTCAGGCCGCCCGCGTACGGCCAGTTCAGGTCCATGACCGACGCCCACAGCCGGACCTCCTTCGAGAATCCTTCTGCCAGCGGGACCTCGAGGACGAACGAGGCCGGCGTCGTGAGGATGTCGTCGGAGTGGACGGTGGTTGTCGCCAGGACGAGCCAGTCATCGATCTTGACGGCGCCAGGAGGCGCCGGCTGCCCCGACGTCGCCGACTCCTCGAGCTCCTCGAGCGTCACCTGGATCGCACTGGGCGAAGGTGGGGCCACAGACCCGTCGTCAGTGCCCACCCGCCCTCGCACCTCGGCTTTCGGGACGGGGGTACCAGGCCCCTGAAGGAACTCCGGACGCTCCCTCGCGAGGGCGTGCACCTCGCGGATCGCGGTCTGCAGCCCGCCCGCCGAGACATCGTCCGCCTCGATCCGACCAGCCCCGCCCCTGGTGAACCGTCCGCGCTCCATGTGCAACCCCTCCCGTCGCTTCGCCGAAGCGTCCTCCTCGCGGATCCGTGCGTCAATCCCCGGGGCGGTGAGTTCCGGCCGCTACGACGTAGCCCGAACGGGGGGTCGGCGGAGCGGCCCCGCGGGACCTACCCGTACTCCTGCGACGTGCGCCAGGTCCAGTAGACCCCGTACGACGCGAGCCCCAGCAGCGCGAGCCACGCCAGCACGCCGATTCCGCCCTCGTCGAACATCCGCCGCGTGGCGGCGAAGGCCAGCAGGGCGAGGCCGATCGACCCGTACAGCACCTGCCGCTGCCGGTCCGACAGCGACTCGATCGTGAAGCTGTTCTCGCGGTACAGCCGCGCCGCCAGGAACGCGATCGCGACGAAGAACGCGATCGACAGCGCCGTGAGCAGCACGTCCAGGAAGCTCCCCCCGCCCGGCAGCAGGAACAGCACCAGCGCGATCAGCGCAACGATGCCGAACTTGCCGAGTGTCTCGAGGCGGCCGGTCATGTTCAGAGGCGGTCGGCCGGCTCGTGGCCGCTGCCGGCGGTCTCGCGTTCTCCACCCGCGCCGGGCGGGTCCGGGCTGTCGCTGAGCGGCTCGAGCGGCTCGGCCGAGGACAGCGCGTCGCCCTCCTCCGACCCCTCGGCGCGGTGGTCCTCGCAGCGCTTGCGCGCCGCCTCGATCTCGGTCAGCGCGTCCCCGCGCGAGTACCAGCCGTCCACCTTGACCTTCTTCTGCTCCAGGTCCTTGTAGACCGAGAAGAAGTGCGCGATCTCCTGGCGGAGCTGGTCGGGCAGGTCGTCGAGCTCCTCGAGGTGGTTCCAGGCCGGGTCCTGGAGCGGCACGCAGAGCACCTTGTCGTCCACGCCCTTGTCGTCCTCCATCCGGAACAGCGCGATCGGCTTCACGTCGATCAGGCAGCCCGGGAAGGTCGGCTCGGAGACGCAGACCATCGCGTCGAGCGGGTCGCCGTCGAGCCCCAGGGTGTCGGGGATGAACCCGTAGTCCGTCGGATAGACCATCGAGGAGAAGAGGAAGCGGTCGAGCTTGATCCCACCGGCCTCGTGGTCGTACTCGTACTTGTTGCGGCTCCCCTTCGGGATCTCGACGAAGCAGGTGAGCGGCTCGTCGGCCATGAGTCAAGCGAGGTTACCGGTAGAGTCCCCGCCCGATGATCCGCACCAAGATCCTGCTCGCGGCAGCCGCGCTCGTCACCCAGCTGATCCTCGTGGCTCCGGCCCTGGCGGCCGACGACGGCGAGGGCCTGGCCGGCGAGACCAACGACAAGGTCATCACGTTCTTCGCGCTCGGCGTGATCCTGTTCTTCACGCTCGTGGTGATCCTCGGCAGCGCCATCCAGAACGCGCTCCAGAAGCGCAAGGACGCGCGGATGGAAGCCCACCGGCGCGGCCGGCACGGCTGGTAGGCAGCGGCCGGCACGGCTGGTAGGCAGCGGCCGACATGGCTGGTAGCGGCGCACCTGCGCGGCGACCGGCCCCGAAAACGCAGCGCGGCCCCGGGCGGGGGCCCCGGAGCCGCGCGATACGACGAGAGGGAGGGAAGTCTCGCTCGTCGAGGACAGCACTATCGCGCGCCCACCTTAGGGCGCCCTAAATGGGATGATCCGGGCGTGGCGGATCCGGTCACCTACGAGCGAGTTGGCGCGGCGGCGGTGCTCACGATCGACCGCCAGGAGCGCCGCAACGCCGTCGACGGCCCCACCGCCGAGCTCCTGAAGCGCGGCTACGAGAGCTTCGTGGCCGACGACGGCGCCCGCGTTCTCATCCTGACCGGCGCCGGCGGCGTGGCCTTCTGCGCCGGAGCCGACCTGAAGGCCATCGACAGCTTCAGCCCCCGCCTCGGCGACCCCGGCGGCCCGCTCGGCTTCACCCGCCTCACGCCCCCGAAGCCCACCATCGCCGCGATCTCGGGCTGGTGCCTGGCGGGCGGCCTCGAGCTGGCGCTCTGGTGCGACCTGCGCATCGCCGCGGCGGAGTCCACGCTCGGCTTCCCGGAGCGCCGCTGGGGCGTGCCGCTGATCGACGGCGGGACCCAGCGGCTGCCGCGCGTCGTGGGCCTCGGCCGCGCGCTCGACATCATCCTGACCGGCCGCATGGTGGTCGCCGAGGAGGCGCGCGAGATCGGACTCGTGAACGAGGTCGTGCCGCCCGGCCAGCACCTCGACCGGGCGCTCGAGCTGGCCGAGGCGCTGGCCGGCTTCCCGCAGGAGACGATGCTCGCCGACCGCCGCTCCGCCATCGAGGGGCTCGGCATGACGCTCGAGGAGGGGCTGCGACTGGAGGCCCAGGCCGGGCCCGAGGTGTTCGAGGTCGCGCAGCGCGGCGCCGGGCGCTTCGCGGGCGGGGAGGGCCGCCACGGGGAGGGCGTGTAGGGAGAGCGCGTCCTCACCGGGTGAGGACGCGCGATCCTCGCTGGCATAGTTGCCGCGTGACGGAAGCCGCCATCAGCGTCCGCGACCTGCGCAAGAGCTACGGGTCGCTCGAGGCCGTGCGCGGGATCTCGTTCGAGGTCCGGCGCGGCGAGGTGTACGGGCTGCTCGGCCCGAACGGCGCCGGCAAGACCACCACGGTCGAGATCCTCGAGGGCTACCGCGAGCGCAGCGGAGGCGATGCCGTCGTGCTCGGGAAGGACCCGGGGCGCCGCGATCAGGAGCTGCGACGACGTGTCGGCATCGTCCTGCAGACGAGCGGCTTCCACCCGCGCGCGACGCCGCGCGAGCTGGTCGAGCTGACCGCCGCCGCCTACCCCAACCCGCGCGACACGCGCGAGACGATCGCGCTCGTGGGCCTCGAGGGCAAGGAGGACGCGCACACCAAGACCCTCTCGGGCGGCCAGAAGCGGCGCCTGGACCTGGCGCTGGCGCTCGTCGGCGACCCCGAGCTGGTCTTCCTCGACGAGCCCACGACCGGCTTCGACCCCGCCGCCCGGCGCACCGCCTGGGACTCGATCCGCACCCTCAAGGAGCTCGGCAAGACCGTCCTCCTGACGACGCACTACCTCGACGAGGCCCAGTCGCTCGCCGACCGGGTCGGGATCGTGAAGGACGGCGTGATGGTGGCGGAGGGCCCACCGTCCGAGCTGCGCCCCGACCGCGCCCACTACCGCGTGGCCTACAACCGCAACGGCGACCGCGTGGAGCACGAGACCGACGACCCCACCGAGCTGCTGCACCGCCTGACCGCCGAGGCGCTCGAGCGCGGCGAGCGGCTCGAGAACCTCTCGGTGGGCCGGCCCACGCTGGAGGACGTCTACCTGGAGCTGACGGCCGAGGAATGAGCACAGCGGCCCTCACCTGGCGCTGGTTCCGGCAGGAGCGCCGGATGTTCTGGCGCAACCCGACGGCGGCGTTCTTCAACTTCCTGCTGCCGCTGCTCTTCCTCTTCCTGATCGCAACGGCGTTCGGCTCCGACCTCGAGGACATGGAGGTGCTGGTGCCGGGCATCGCCGGCATGGCGATCATGACCACGACCTTCACCGCGCTCACGTTCAGCATCACGTTCCTGCGCGAGCAGGGGATCCTGAAGCGGATCTACGGCACGCCGATGCCCACGATCTCCTACCTGGGCGGCCTGATCGGGAGCGCGGTGCTCAACGCGTTCGCGCAGGTAGTGCTCGTCGTGGCGATCGGGCACTTCGTGTACGACCTGGGCTGGCCGCGCGACTGGCTCGAGCTGCTCGCCTTCACGGCCGTCGGCGTGGCCGCGTTCGCGTCGCTCGGGATCGCGTTCTCGCACGTGATCCCGAACTACGACGCGGCGCCCGCCTACGTCAACGCGGTCTTCCTGCCGCTGATCTTCATCTCGGGCACCTTCTACTCCACCGACAACCTGCCGACGGTCGTCGACGGGATCGCCACCGCGCTGCCGCTCAAGCACGCGATCGACGGGCTGAAGGACGCGATCGTCGCCGGCGACGGCTTCGGCTCGGAGCTCGGAGCCCTGCTCGCGCTGGCGGCCTGGGCGGCCGCCGGGATCATCCTGGCGGTTCGCTACTTCCGCTGGGAGCACTGACGACGAACGCCGGCGGCGGCTCGCCCTCGATCTCGTAGGGGACCTTGGCCAGGTCGCCGCTCTCGAAGCGGTCGCGCAGCATCCGCAGGATCGCGACGTCGCGCGGCCCTTCCTCGTGGAGGTGGAAGTCGCGCAGCGTGCCCTCGGTCCAGAAGCCGATCCGCTCGAGCGCGCGCAGCGAGCGCCTGTTCTCCGGGCTCGCGAGCGCGGTCACGCGGTGCAGGCCCAGGTGGCGGAACCCGAGCGAGAGCACGAGCGCCTTCGACTCGGTGTTCACTCCGCTGCCCCAGTGGTCGCGACCCAGCCAGGTGCCGAGCGTGGCGCGGCGGTCGCGGCGGGCGAACTCGCTGAAGCCGGTCAGGCCGATCGGGCGATCGCCCTCGTTCGCGACGATCCCGAGCTCCAGCCGCTCCCCGGCCTCCCGCTCGCGCTCCAGGCGCTCGATGAACGCGCGCGGCTCGGACTCGTCGCGGTACGGGCCCCAGGAGAAGAAGCGCGTGACCTCGGGATCGCGCGCCAGCTCGAACAGCGCCGGGGCGTCGCCGGGAACGAGGTAGCGCAGGCTGACCGTGGGGCCGCGGACGACCACGGTCCCGAGGTTATAGGTGAAGCGTGCTGCCGTACCGGCGCAGCCAGCGCTCGTGCCGGCGGTAGTCAGGGCAGCGGCGCTCCACGAGCGCCCAGAAGCGCGGCCCGTGGCCCATCACCTCGAGGTGGGCCACCTCGTGCTCGACGACGTAGTCGAGGATCGGCTCGGGCGCGAGCAGCAGGCGCCAGTTGAAGCTCATCGCGCCGCTGTCGGAGCAGCTCGCCCAGCGGGTGCGCTGGCCGCGGATGGTGAGGCGCGTGTAGCGGGTGCCGGCGCGCCGCGTGGCCGCGTCGAGCCGCGGCGCGATCTCGGCGTGCGCGCGGCGGCGGTACCAGCGCTCGAGCGCGTCGCGGAGCGCGGGGAGGCCCGGGTCGGCGACCGCGACGTGGAGCTCCGCGGGGGGAGCGAGCTCGAGCTGCGCGAAGCCGTCCTGCTCGGGGGCGGCAGCGGCTCGTCCGGGTGCCGCGGCGGGCCCGTCCCGCAGCGCCACGTGCGCCCGCACGCGGCCGGGCTCGATCCGCACGCGCAGCGGCAGGTCGCGGTCGAGCAGGGGCACGCTGCCGCCGTCGCGCAGGTCCACGGAGGGGCCGTGCTCCTGCGCCCGCTCGTAGCGGCGCCGGGTGCGCTCGATCCACTCCTCCTTCTCGGCGACGAACGGCGCGACCTCGCGCAGCGGCATCCGGCGCGGCACCACGACCTCCACCCCGTCGCGGTCCACGACGATGCGCGCGCGCCGCGCGCGGTCCGACCTACGGATGGCGTATGGGATCCCCGAATTGCGGTAGGGAGAGCTCACGCGAGCGAAGATACGCCGCCATCCGGTCGTCGTCCTTCCCGGACCTCGTCGTAGACCTTGGCGAGCCCGTCGATCAGCGCCGGCCACGAGTAGCTCTCCCGCGCCGCGCCGTAGCCGGCCTCGCCGCGGCGGCGCCGCTCGTCGTCGTCGGTCACGAGCTCCACCAGCGCCTCGCAGAGCGCGTCCTCGTCGTCCGGCGGCACGAGCCAGCCGGTCTCCCCGTGCTCGACGATCGTCGCGGGGCCGTGGGCGTCGACCGCGATCGCCGGCAGCCCGCACGCCATCCCCTCCACCAGCACCTGGCCGAACTGCTCGTGCACCGAGGCCAGCACCGTGGCGTCGGCGGCGTTCAGCCCGTCCGGCAGGTCCTCGTGGCCGCGCCAGCCGGCGAGGAACACGTCGCGCACGCCGGTCTCGCGGATCACCTCGAGCGGGTGCTCCCCCTCCCACTCCCCCGGGTAGCCGCCCAGCAGCACGAGCGGCGCGCGGCGGCCGAAGCGCTCCTGCGCGCGCGCGTAGGCGCGGATCATCAGCGGGATCCGCTTGACCTCGGTGTAGCGCCCGACGTAGAGCAGCACCGGGCCGTCGCGGAACGCGTCCAGGTCGTCCTCGGAGTAGGCGACGCTCCCCGCGTCGCCGCCCGGCTCCCAGCCGCGGGGCTCCTCCACGAGCCACTGGCGCCACAGCTCCACACGCTCGTCGCCGGTCCGCGGCCGGCGGTCGAAGGCCTCGGGGTCGAAGCCGTTCGGCGCCCACACGACCCGCTCGGGGTCCACGTCGAGCAGGTCCGGCACGCGCTCGACCGCGTCCGGCGAGAGCACGAGCAGCCGCTCGCAGGCCTGCGCCCAGCCGCGCAGGCGCTCCGCCCAGGCGTCGGCGTGGTCCCACCCGTCCGGGGGCCCGTCGGTGATCGCCTTCAGCATCAGCAGCTCGGTGCCGTGCAGGTGCCCGATCACCGGCACGTCGCCGAACGAGCGCGCGGCGGCCTCGTTCATCGGCGTGAGGTGGTTGAGGTGGAGGACGTCGGCGTCGCCCGCGCCGGCCCGCTCGAGCTCGCGCTCCCAGGTCGCGACCAGGCGCTCGTAGGCCTCGTCGCCGACCGCCGCGAACACCCGGTCCGGCGCGTCCTCGCGATCCTCGAACGAGGGCTGGAACGGCGGGTCCGCCGCGAGCGGGTCATCGGCCTCGGCGGCCTCGGTGTAGTCGAGCGCCTGGACCTCCATCCCGGAGAAGAACGTCTCCGCGTGCGACTGCTCCCCGGGCCTGCCCAGGGAACCCGCCACGAGCGTCACGTCCCAGCCGGCCCGGGGCAGCCCGCGCGCCACGTAGCGGGCGACCTGCGACGACCCCCCGCGCGGGAAGAACATCAGCGCCATCACCACGCGGCCGCCGCTCATCGGCGGCGACCCTACTGGCCGTAGACGACCGACAGCTCGGTGGCGTCGTGGTCGGTGCGGCGGTTGGCCGCTCCGGTCACGCGCGCGTAGATCCGGATCGTCAGCGCGTTGGCACGCGCGGGCGTGTCCACCTCGGGGAGCGCGACCGTGTCGCTCACGTACGCGGCGGACGAGCTGCACGACACCGGGGCCGCGGCGCTCCCGTGCGTGCCGATCAGGGTGGCGCCGGCGTAGACCTCGAAGTACCAGCAGCCCGTGTTGCCGCTGCGCGAGGGGCGCCAGACGTGGCGGAAGCCGGCGCTCCTCACGGTCGCGCCGGCCGGCACGTACGCGGGGAACCCGACCTCGAGGAACTGGGTAGCCGCGAACGTCTGCGGCCAGTTCGCGCTGGTGCCGTACGCGGTCCCGTCCTCGGCCGCCAGCGGAAGCGGGCTCGTGTCCGGGCTGCCGTCGGCGGCGTCGGTCCAGTCGCGCACGTGGAGGGTGAACGGCGTGAGCGCGGCGCTGCCGCCGAGCGTCGCGAGGTCCACGTCGATCGAGCGGCTTGCGGACTGGCTCACGTAGACGCGCACGCGGGCGTCGCCGGCCAGGTCGCTGGTCGTGATCGCGGGCGTGCCCGTGGTGAAGGTCTGCATGCCCGTGCCCGTCACGCAGCCGGCCGGGCTGGCGGCGCTTCCGTGGGTGCCGAGCACCGCGCCGGTGGAGACGCGCCGGACCTCGAAGTAGAAGCAGGCGGTCTGGCCGGCCGCCTCGGCGGCGTAGCGGAAGGCGAAGCTCGCGCCGGTGACCGCCTGGCCGTCCGGCAGGGGGTCGGCGAAGTCGAGGTCGAGGTAGCGGGTGGCGCTGAAGGCGCTCGTCCAGCGGCCGGTGGGCGCGACGCGCGAGTCGCCGCCGAAGGCGGGCTCGGCCGAGAGGTCGGCGGCGCTGCCGCCGGAGGCGTCGCTGATCCTCCAGGCGCCGGTCGTGACGGTCGAGTCGACCGCGATGGCCGCGCTCGCCACGTCACCCGCGCTGCCGATCGCGTAGAGCGTGTGCGAGCCGCCGGCCGTCCCCGCCGGGATCGTGACGGTGGCCGTGGCCGCACCGGTCGCCGGGATCGGGCTGGGCGCGGTGCCGCCGGTGAGCAGCGTGCCGGTGGACGCGTCGTCGAGCCGGTAGGTCAGCGTCTGGCCGGGCGCGTAGCCCGACAGTGCCGCGGTCACGGTCGCGGGCAGCGAGGCGGCCGGGCTCCCGGAGACGATCGACACGCTCGGCCCCGCCACGGTGACGGCCGCGCTCTGCGCGCCCTCGCCGCCGGCCCAGTTGCCGTGGCGCGGCTGGGCGGTGTAGCGCCACGTGCCGGGCGGGACGGACGCCTCGGTGCAGCTCGTGGCGCTCACGGTGCCCGAGCAGCCGGACCCGATCGACTGGAGCGTGCCGCCGGTCGAGTAGCGCCGGATCGTGTAGCCGGAGACAGAGGCGCCGCCGGGAAGCGTGGTGGCGGACCAGCTCAGGGAGACGCTGCGGCCCGTGACCGAGCCCGACGGCTGGGCGCCGGACCCGAGCGTGACCGCCCGGGCGAACTGGCCGCCCGTTCCGGGGGACTGCCACGCGGCCCTCGACGCGTCCGCCGCGCCGAGGGCCGTGAGCAGTACCAGTGCGGTTGCGACCAGACGGCCCAAACCGCGATTTCGCTAGCCCGACGCGCCGCTGAGCGTGACGGGGATGGTGAAGGTCGCGCCCTGGCAGCCGTTCACCGAGGCGTTCGACATGCTGGCCGCGCCCGAGAGCGTGGTCTGGGCCTCGCCGTTCACGCCGCCGCTCTTCGCGGGGACGGTGAGGGTGAGGTTCGTCTGGTTGGCGAAGGTCACGCCCGTCGTGGTGCACGACGTGTGGCCGGCGTCGGCGGTGATCGCGCCGTTGCCGCTCACGCTGGTGACCGTGACCGGGTAGGTGTTGGGGTTGCTGACCTTGATCGTCACGTCCCCGGCCGGGCCGCCCGGGTAGAGCGTGGCGGTGGTGCTGGCCGAGACGTCGACCGTGCTGAGGGCCTGCGCGGTGCCGGCCTTCGCGTAGCCGGAGCCGCCGCCGGTGGTGGTCCACGCCGCGTAGACGAGGCTGACGACGACCAGGGCAAACATGGTCGTGACAACGGCGATCTTCCTGCTCACTTGCTTACGCATGGGGAGGGTTCCTTTCGATTCCCCTCAGATGGGGTCCTCGATTCGGGTTAGTTCCGGCACCCATCGGCCCCGCAAAGCGGCGGCTTTAGCGCCCTGGCGCAGCGGCGGTGTCAGAGGATCGTCGGGACCGAGCCGCCATCGACCGACCAGGCGGCGCCGGCGACGTCCGAGGCGCGCTCCGAGCAGAGAAAGGCGATCACCGCGGCGATCTCCTCCTCGGTGCCGAAGCGGCCGAGCGGGATCTTCGCCCGCGTGGACTCGATCGCCTCCTCGCGCGTGATTCCCTTGGCGGCGGCGGCCTGATCGGCGAGCCCGCCCTCGGCGAGCCACAGCGGGGTGTCAGCGGCCCCGGGGGCCACGGCGTTCACAAGCACGCCCTCTGGCGCGTAGGTGTCGGCGAACACTCGCGAGAGCGAGAGCTGCGCCGACTTGCTGACGGAGTAGGCCGCGTTCGTGAGCGACGGTCGCTTGCCCGAGGACGAGCAGACGTTCACGATCCGGCCCCAGCCGCGCTCGGCCATCAGCGGGGCGGCGGCGCGCATCAGCCGCAGCGGCGCCATCACGTGCAGGTCGAGCTGCTCCCGCCACTCGTCGTCGGTGAGCTCGTCGAGCGAGCGCACGCGGCTCGTGCCCGCGTTGTTCACGAGGACGTCGATCGAGCCGAAGCGCTCCACGCACGCCGCCACCACGCGCTCGCCCGCATCCGGCTCGGTCACGTCCACGGCGAGGTCCGCCCCCTCCCCGCGCGCGACTCCCAGCACGTTCGCGCCCTCGGCCGCGAGCAGCCGCGCGGTCGCCAGCCCGATCCCGCGCGTGGCGCCGGTCACGACGCAGGCGCGGCCGTTCAGCCCGAGGTCCATCCCGTCATGATGCCCGGCCATGCGATCGCACACCGTCTACAGGACCTTCAACACCGAGCGGCGCCGCGAGTTCGTCCGGATCACCGAGGACGTGCAGGCCGCCGTCGACGAGGCCGGGATCGCCGAGGGGATGGCGCTCGTGTCGGCCATGCACATCACCGCCGGCGTATGGGTGAACGACGACGAGCCCGGCATCCAGGCCGACGCCCTGGAGTGGCTCGACAAGGTCGCCCCGCCGAGCTGGCAGCCGCCCGCCAACGACGTGGCCCGCGAGCTGCTGCCCGACGGAGGCGACTACCGGCACCACCGCGGCGGCGAGGACAACGGCGACGCCCACCTGAAGAACATGCTCGTGCACCACCAGGCGATCGTGCCGGTCACGGACGGCCGCCTCGACCTGGGCCCGTGGCAGGCGATCTTCTACGCCGAGTTCGACGGAGGCCGGCCGAAGCGGCTGATCATCAAGGTGATGGGCGAGTAGCCCGGCGGCCCCGCCCAGGGGCCGCCGGAGTCCGGGTCGCTACGCGGTCGCCTCCGCGAGCTCCTCGTGCACGCCCTCGCAGAACTCCTCCACGATCTTCGCGCAGAAGGCCGGGAGGTCGTCCGGGTTGCGGCTGGTGGTCAGGCCGCGGTCCACCACTACCTCCTCGTCCACCCACTCGGCGCCGGCGTTGCGCAGGTCGGTCTCGAGGCTCGGCCAGGAGGTCAGCTTCAGGCCGTCCACCACGCCCGCGTCGATCAGCGTCCACGGCCCGTGGCAGATCGCCCCGACCGGCTTGCCGGCCTCGAAGAACGCGCGCACGAACGAGCGCACGCCGTCGTCGGTGCGCAGGAAGTCCGGGTTGGCCACACCGCCCGGGAGCACCAGGCCGTCGAACTCGTCCGCGCTCGCCTCGGAGACGGCGCGGTCGACCTTGAACGTCTCGCCCTTGTCCAGGTGGTCGAAGCCCTGGATCTCGCCGCTCTCGAGCGACAGCAGCTGCGTCTCGGCGCCCTCGGCCTCCACGGCCTTGCGCGGCTCGGTGAGCTCCACCTGCTCCACGCCGTCCGTCGCCAGGAACGCGATCTTCTTACCGTCGAGCTTGCCCATCTCGCGGCCTCCTCCTGTGTCGAAAGGGTCGCGGTTCAGGTACCCGGCGCGACCGCGGCAAACCCGTCCGCGGCGGGCTGGCGCTCGGCCGCACCGCCGATGGCGCGCAGGGCGTCGGCGGCCGCGGACTCGCCGCTCCGTACGGCGCCGTCCATGTAGCCGTTCCAGACGACGGCGGTCTCGGCGCCCGCCCAGTGGATCGGCCCGATCGGCTCGCGCAGCGCCTTGCCGAAGCGAGTCCAGCCGCCGGTGGGCATGTAGCAGCCGTAGCAGCCGCGGGTCCACTCCTCGTCGGCCCAGACGCGCTCCACGAACTGCTCCGGCCGCGCCGCGCGCTCCCCGAAGATGCGTGCGAAGCCGCCCACCACGGCATCGCGGCGCTCGGCGGCGGGGCGGGCGCCCCACTCCCGTGCGCGGTCGCCCTCGAGGAAGCCGAGGATCACCCCTGGCGACCCGCTCTGCGGCGTGTTGTCGAACAGGATCTTGGCCGGGCCCTCGTCGGTGATCGCCTGGCCCGAGAGGCCCCGCTCGCGCCAGAACGGCTCGTCGTAGACCGCCATGCACTTGATCACCGTGCCCTGCGGCATCCGCTGGGTGAGCTGGTCGCGCAGCCCGGGCAGCGGCGGGTCGTAGGCGATCCGGCCGGCGAGCGCCGGGGGAACCGCCACGATCACGCGCTGCGCGCGCACCGCGACGCCGTCGGACTCCACGAGGACCCCGTCGGGCCCGTGCTCGATGCGCCGCACCGGGCTGGAGAGCCGCACCGAGTCCTCCGGCAGCTCCTCGGCCATCCGCACGGAGATCAGCTGCGAGCCGCCCACGAAGCGGTCCTGCTGCGCCCCGCCCTCGGTCCCGAGCAGCGACTCGAGCCCGCTGCCCGAGTGCGTGTAGAAGAGGACGTGCAGCAGCGAGAGGTCGCGCGCCTGGGCCGCCCAGACCGCCTCGATCGCCACCTCCATGAACGCGCGGCCGGCGCGCGTGTAGACGTTGCGCCGCATCCACGACCAGAACGTCTGCGAATCCAGGCGCTCGGCGCCCTTCGCCTCCCAGGGCGCCTCAAGCGGCACGCGCCGCGCCATGCGCTCCAGCTTGGCCATCGCCTGCGTCATGTCGGCGAGCACGTGCGGGCCGAGCTTCGGGATGTCGCCGGTGTAGCGGCGCAGCTCGCCCTGGTACTCCACGAGGTGCTCGCCGCGCGTGTAGGTGGGATAGGTCGCTATGCCGAGCGAGTCCGCCAGGACCGCCAGCCGGTCCTGCGTGGGACCGATCCACTGGCCGCCGACCTCCACGACCTGGCCGTCGCCGAGCGGATGGTTGAGCGTCCTGCCGCCGACTCGGTCACGCGCCTCGAGCACCGTGACGGACGCCCCCGCGGCGGTCAGCTCGCGCGCGGCCGTGAGCCCGGCGAGGCCGGCGCCGACTACCGCTACGTCGGACTCGACTGAATCCACCTGGTCATTGTGCCACGGGGGCCACGGCCTGCTCGGGAACTTTGATCACCAGGATCGCGATGTCGTCGCGCGGCGGGGGCGCGGCGCCGTTCCCGTTTCCGGTGCCCGTCCCGAGCGCCAGCTGCATGAGCAGCTCGGCGATCTCGTCGGCGGACTCGAGCCGGTGGTCGCGCAGAGCATCGCCCAGGTCTTCCGGCTCGAGCACCCGGTGCGGCGCCGCCGAGTCGGTCACTCCGTCGGTGTAGAGCACGATCACGTCGCCCGGCTGGAGCGCGACCTCCTCGTCGCGCAGGTCCGGGTCGGACACGATGCCCAGCAGCGTGCCGGGCGTGCCGACCTCGCGCGCCTGCCCGTCGGCGCGCAGGATCAGCGGCAGCGGATGGCCGCCGCTCGCGAAGCGGAGCATCTGCTGCGGCCCGCGGCTGTCCAGGCACGCGTACAGGACGGTGGAGAAGCGCCGGTCGTCGCGCTGGCGCAGCATCGCCTCGTTGAGCGTGGCGAGGATGCGGCTCGGAACGTCCTCCGTCATCGCCGTCGCGCGCAGCGTGTAGCGCGCGAGCGCGGTCACGGCGGCGGCCTCCGGCCCCTTGCCGCACACGTCGCCGATCACTGCGGCCCAGCGCGAGCGGCCCGTGTCGAACACGTCGTAGAAGTCGCCGCCCACCTCGAAGCCCTCGCCCGCCGCGCGGAAGCGTGCCGCCAGCTCGAGCCCGGGCGGCTGCGGCAGCTCGGGCGGGAGCAGGCTCTGCTGCAGCGTCCGGGCGATGTGCGCGCGCTCGCTGTAGAGGCGCGCGTTGTCCACGGCGATGCCGCAGCGGGTGGCGAGCTCCTGCGCCAGCAGGAGGTCGTCGTCCCCGTAGTGGCGACCCAGCTCCGCCGAGACGAAGGTGATCGCGCCGAGCGTCCTCCCGCGCGCGGTCATCGGGGCGATGATCACCGAGCGCATGCCGATCTCGTCGATCAGGCGCAGGTGCTCCTCGTCCTTGGCCGCCTCGACGAGCAGCTCGCGCGGGATGTGCGGGTAGACCTCGGGCTCGCCGGTGAGCAGCACCTTGTGCACGCCGCGCTCGGGGTCGGGGTCGGGCGGATAGCGCTCGCGCAGCTCCTTGGCCCACTCGACCTTCGCGGGGTCCACGTGCGCGACGACAACCGATCGCGTCGTGCCGTCGTCCTCGAGCAGGTCCACGCCGCACCAGTCGGCCACGCGCGGCACCGCCAGCCGCGCGACGTTCGTGATCGTCGTGTCGTAGTCGAGCGACGACGACAGGATCCGGCCGGCCTCCGCGAGGAAGCGCTGCGCCTCGGCCGCCTCGCGCTCCTCGGTCACGTCCTCCATCACGTTGATCGCCAGCACGGGCTCGCCGTCCGGCCCGAAGACCGGGAGAGCCTTCACGCGCACCCAGCGCCAGTGGCCGGTTCCCTTGAGCCTGAACCGCGTGAGCGCCGCGTCCGGCGCCGGATCGCCCATCAGGGCCTTGCGGCCCGGCAGCTGCTCGACCGGGAACGGGTCGCCGTCCTCGGTGTAGAACTCGAAGCGCTGCGCGATCTCGCCGGCGGGCGTGGCCAGCAGCTCCTCGATCGAGTCGTACCCGAACGACTCGACCGCCGCCTGGTTGGCGAAGACCAGGTGCGAGCCGCGGCCCTGGGCGGTGACGGCGTCGGCGACGCCGTCGAGGATCGCCTGGAGCTCGTCGCGCGAGCGCCTCAGCTCCGACTCGGCGCCGCTGAGCTGCTCGTACAGGCGTGCGTTGTCGACGGCGACCGCGACGCGGTCGGCCAGCTCCTCCGCGAGCGCCACGTCGTCCTGCTCGTACACCTGCCCCGTCCCGGCGGCCGCGATCGCGACGGCCCCGAAGGTGCGGCCGTGGGCGACCAGCGGGACCACGATCGCGGACGTCATCTCCAGCGCCTCGATCATGCGCCTGTTGCGCTCGTCGGCCGAGATCGCCTCGACCAGGCGGGCGTCGACCTCGCGGTAGAGGCGCGGCTCGCCGTCGCGCATGACCGCGGCCGGGCCCTCCTCGCGGTCGGGGTTGAGCGGGTAGCGGCGCAGCAGCTCCCAGGCGGCCCTCTGGCGCTCGGGATCGCGGTGCATGGCGGCGACCTGGCGGATCCCCTCCGCCTCGTCGCGGAGGAAGACGAAGCACCAGTCGCCGAACTTGTACGACAGGACCCGCGCGACCTCGATCATCATCACCTCGGGGTCGAGTGTGCGGTGCACCACGTCGCTGACGCCGGCGATCATCGAGTAGCGCTGCCGCGCGACCCGCTCGCGCCGGCGGGCGCGCGCGATCCACACGGAGATCGCACCGCCGACGACGATCGTCGCGAGCCGCGTGAAGTGCTCGTTCGGCTCGAGGAAGACCTCGTCGGGGATCCCGAGCAGGACGCCCAGGACGAGCGCGTAGAGGACGACGAGCGCGGTGGCGCGCGTGGAGGCGCCGAGCGAGGCGAGCAGCGGGCCCGCCACGAGCACGCCGATGAGGATCGCGTCCTCGCCGAGCGCGGCGTCCACGATCGCGAGGCCGGTGGTGGCCGCGAGCCCGACCAGCGTCCAGAGGAGCTCCGCCCGGCGCTGCCGCGCCCAGCCGCTCATCTCGGATGCCCGCACGCTCGGGCCGGCATCCCCTGCACGATCGGCCGTAGCCACCTCTCCTTGCGTTGGCCCTGCGAGTCCGCCGGTCCCACGAGGGGACCGGGCGGGCTCACTTTACCGGGCTGAGCAGGGCTTCGGAAGGGCTGCTAGGCGCAGTTCGCCCACGGCGCGGTGCCGCGCTGGCGGTAGAGCTTGAGGGCCAGGCGGTCCTGGGTCGCCTCGGACGCCTTCGCGGGGTCGCCCTTGCCGCCGAGCGAGCGCCAGGTGGCCATGTCGAACTGGAACTTGCCGCGGTAGCGGCCGTCGCGCGAGACGGCACGCGGGTTGCCGCCGGACTCGCACTCGGCGATCCGCACGAGCGCGGCCGGGAGCTTCACCCGCTTCGACTGCGCGGTGTTCGAGCCGTTCGAGCCGGGGGCGGCGCCGCCCGTCGCGTACGACGAGCTGCCGAGCTTCACGCCGAGGGCGCGCGCGGTGGCGGGGCCGACGATGCCGTCGACCTTCAGGCCGCGGCGGCGCTGGAAGCGCTTGACGGCGGCCTCGGTCTGGCGGCCGAAGTAGCCGGTCACGCTGACCTTCAGGCGGCGCTGCACGGCCTTGACGGACGAGCCGGTGCTGCCGAGCCGCAGGGACGCGGAGCTCGACTCGCTCGCCTGGGTCTGCTGCGTGCTCTCGGAGCCCGCAGCCAGCGCGGCGCCCGAGCCGATGCTCAACACCGCACAGGCTGCGAGCGCGGTCGTACGGATACGGAAGCGTGGGGTCATGGTGCCTTTCGTTCTCTCTGGCGCCTACGAGGTGAGCTGACGGGCTCGCGCGGAAAGAACTCGCGCTACGCCGCACTACGGCGGCGATTCGCCCCACGGGCCGGATCGCTCCGGCCCAGTTGGTTCCCCCGTTCCCGACCGCAAGAGCGGCGGGGACTCGGCGCATTTGGCGACTTACATCTAAGCAGAGTCGTCGGCAACCCTGTACCCACGCTTTAGGCCGCCCACACGCGCCCGCGCGCCGCGGCCGGGCGCCGGGGCGTTCGTAGCCTGTTTGTCCTCCCCTCGACCCGGCTAAGGAAGGACGCATGAACCTCACTTCCCTCATCACCGCTCCAGCGCGCCTGGCGCTCGCTCTCGGAGGCCGCGTGGCCGGCCTCCTCGGCGGCGGCGGGCAGATCGACGACGAGACGCTCCAGCGCCACGTGGAGGCCGACGTCTACGGCTCGCGCAACGTCACCAAGAGCAAGGTCCAGATCGAGGTGAACGAGGGCGTCGTCTGGCTGCGCGGCGAGGTCAAGAGCGAGGCCGTCGTGAACGAGGTCGAGCAGCGTGCCGCGGCCATCGACGGCGTGACGCGCGTCGAGAACCTGCTGCGGGTCGCGAAGGCGCCGTCGCGCGCGCGGCCGAAGGCGCGCACCTCGCAGCGCACCCAGAAGCGCCCGGCGCCCAAGCGCTCGTCCCGGCCCAAGCCGGCGGCCGCCACCGCTCCGCCGCCCGACGTGAAGCCGGCCGCGCCCGCCACGCCGCCGCCCGCCGCTCAGCAGGAGCGCGAGGTCACGCGGCGCTTCAACGCCGAGAGGACGCCGGCAGAGGCCGAGCCGTCCCCGCGCGAGCTGGCGGAGACCGCCCAGGGCCGCCAGCCGGCCCCGCTCGGCTCCACCGGCAGCGGCGACTCGCCCCCCGCGCCGTTCCCGAGCGTCGCGAACGGCTCGGGCGGCACGAACGGCGACACCGCCTAGGCCTCAGCTCTTCAGGCTCGCGCGCGCAAGCGCGCTTGGCCCGGCGGCCGGTGCGGGATCGGCCGTCGGAGCCTGCCCGCGGCCGTATGCTCGGACGATGGCCGGCGACGAGCCCACGGACCGCGGTCACCGGATCGCCTTCGAGGCGCTCGAGCGCGGCGTGCGCGTGGAGTCCTCCGACGGCCAGGAGGTCGGCCGTGTCAAGCGCGTGATGATCGTGCACGAGAAGCACCTGTTCGACGGGATCGTCGTGAGGACGCCCGCGGGCGACCGCTTCGTGGACGCGCCCGAGGTCGACGAGATCTTCGAGCGGCTCGTCACGCTCAAGATCGACGGCGAGGAGGCCGGGCGGCTGCCCAAGCCGTCCGCCAACCCCGGCGCCATGCGGATCGACCCGCGCAGCTTCGGCCGCGGGCGGGGCCGGCGCATGTGGGACCGCTTCACCGGGCGCTGACCGGCGCTCCGGGCGGGGCGGCGCCGCGCGCCTTCTAGGCGGCGGCGGGCGCCCGGGCGCTGCGGCGGCGGCCGGCGCCGCCCTCGCCCGCGGCGCGCAGCGGGCCCGGGATCAGCGCCGCGGCCACCACGATCAGCCCGAAGGCGGCGATTCGCAGGGTGGCGATCAGCGGGTCGCTGCCGACCGGGTCGCCGAAGACGACCACGCCCGCGAGGATGGCCGTCGCGTTCCCGGCTATCGAGGTGGCGGCGATCACCGGAACGGCCTTGCCGATCTGCAGCGAGCGCGCCGACACGAAGAATGCGACCACTCCGCCCCCCACGACCACGGCGGTCCACGGGCTGAGCAGGTCGAGCGGGCCGCTGACCTCGCCCGTGAGCGCCTTGATCGCCACGTGGGTGACGGTGAAGAGCACGCCCGCGCCCGCGCCGAGGAGCACGCCCGTGCGCGTGCCGGGGCCGAGCCCGCGCCGCTGACCGGCGATGAGCCCCGCCCCGACGACGACCATCGCGGCCTCGAACGCCACGATCGCGGCCATCCCGTAGTCCGACTGCTCGCCCTTCACCTGGCCGGCCGTGAGCGCGAGGAACGCGAGGCCGGCGGCGGCGAGCAGCACGCCGGTCCACTCGCGGCGGCCGAGGTCGAAGCCGAAGAAGCGGTCGGCCAGCACGGCGAGGAACACGAAGCCCGCCGCCAGCGCGGACTGGACGATCGACAGCGGCGCCAGGGCGAGGGCGCCGATGTGGAGTAGCCAGGCGATCAGCGCGGCGACGTAGCCGATCGTCCACCACTTCGAGCGGAACAGGGAGGCGACGGTGCGCAGCGGGTGCCGCGCGTCGACGTCGGGTGACTCGACCGCACCGCGGTGGCGCCACAGGAACCCCAGGTTCGTGACGAACGCCGAGGCGAGCGCGAGACCGGCTCCTCCCTCCCAGCCCATGCGTCGGCCTACCCGGCGCGCGGGCCCATCAACCTTTGCGGGCCGATGCCGAAGGTATTGGCACATGCGCATTCGCCGAGCCGCCCTCCCCGTCGCCGCAGTGCTTGCCTTCACGGCCGTGCCGGCCCTCGCCGGGCCGCCGAACTCGTGCCGCCCGGTCACCGATGCGGCCATGACCTGCATGGGAGGCGACCGCGACGAATGGCTGACGACGGGCAACGGCAACGACACGCTCGACGGCGGCGGCGGCGACGACCGCCTCAACGCCCGCGCCGGCGACGACGTGGCCTACGGCGGGAGCGGGAACGACAACGCGATCCACGGCGGCACCGGCAGCGACCGCCTCTACGGCCAGGGCGGCCGCGACGTCGTGCTCGGCGACGAGGCCGGCTCGGGCGGCGCGGACCTCGTCTCGGGCGGCTCCGGGAGCGACCGCGTGTTCGGGATGGCCGGCGACGACGACGTGCGCGGCGACTCCGGCAACGACGTGGTCCACGGCGGCAACGGCCGCGACGTCATCTCGGGCGGCGACGGCGACGACACGCTCGACGACGCCGCCCGCTCCCACCAGGACCCCGACTCCTTCAGCGGCGGCGCCGGCCGCGACGAGATTTACTCGCGTGACGGCAGGCGCGACACGGTGCGCTGCGGCCCGGGCTCGGACGTCGCCAAGGCGGATCGCCGCGACAAGGTCGCCGGCGACTGCGAGCGCGTCATCCGCATCGGCTGACGTTCAACGTCGACTGCGGCTGGGGAAGAGGGCCGGGTTTCGGCGACCGGGGTCACTTCCGTCCTCTATGGGGACGCAATCGACCCCGGTCGGTTTCGAGCGGCGCCTCGGGTCACCCCGAGGGGAGCTTCGGGAGCGGCTTGGCGTGCTTCGCGATGCCGGCCCACGGGTCCTCGCCGGCCAGCCGCTCGCCGATCGTGCGCAGCGTCCACGAGTCCGGGCGGAGCGACTCTTCGGCCAGCTCGTCCCAGTGCAGCGGCGTGGCCACCGGCGCGCCCGGCTTGGCCCGCACGCCGTAGGGAGCCACCGCGTGCTGGGCGTACGCGTTGCGGCCCGTGTCGACGTAGATGCGGTCGCCGCGCTCAGCCTTGCTCCACACGCGCGTGAGGCGCTTGGGGTCCTGCTCGACCATGAGGTCGCCGATCGCGTCCGCGAACGTCCGCACCTCCTCGAAGGTGCGCGTGCGGCGCAGTGGCACGGTCACGTGCAGGCCGCGTGAGCCCGAGGTCATCGCGTGCGGCACCAGGCCGTGGTCGCGCAGCACGTCGCCCAGCGCGCGGGCGGCGGCGCGCACCTCCCCGAAGCGCTCGTGCTCGGGGTCGAAGTCGAAGATCAGCCGGTCGGGCTTGTCGATCAGGTCGGCGCGGGAGAGCCACACGTGCGGCGTGATCACGTTCTGCCCGGCGAGGTACACGAGCGTGTCGGTGCGGTTGGCGACCGCATGGTCGACGGTGCCGCCGCGCTTCTTCACCGTCACTCGCTTGATCCACGCGGGGAAGTGCTTCGGGGCCTGCTTGATGTAGATCCCCTCCCCCGCTATGCCCCTGGGATAGGAGTGCAGCGTCAGCGGCCGGTCGCGGACGAGGGGGACCATGCGGGGCCCGACGGACTCGTAGTGGTCCGCCAGCTCACGCTTGGTGACGTCCGGTGGAAAGAGGACCTTGTCCGGCGAGGAGATGTTCATTCGCGGACCACGGAGCGGGGATCCTTGTCCTCCCGCAGGCCGACGAACCGCGGGTGCCGCAGCCGCCCGTCGCGCGTCCACTCCGTGAAGCCGATCTGGGCCACCAGCTCCGGCTCCACCCAGGTGGCGCTGCGCAGCCGCGGCGAGTCGGCGAACGGGCTGCTCTCGCGGTGGAGCGGAGCCAGCCGGGCGGCGAGGTCGCGCAGCGTCTCGCGGCCGAAGCCCGTGCCCACCTTCCCCGCGTAGCGAAGCGCGCCGTCCTCCCAGTGGCCCACGAGCAGCGCGCCCAGCTCGATCCGCGACCCCTTCGGCGCCGTGTAGCCGCCCACGACCAGCTCCTGCTCGGCGTCGCACTTCCACTTGAGCCAGTCGCGCGAGCGCTTGCCGACGTACGGCGAGTCGGCGCGCTTGGCGATCAGCCCCTCCCAGCCGCGGCGGCAGGCCTCCTCGTAGAGGGCCACGCCGGAGGTGCGGCGGTAGGGGGTCAGGCGGATCGGCCCGCTCGGCTTCACCAGCCGCCGGAGGATCGCCTTGCGCTCGAGGAGCGGAAGGTCGCGCACGTCCCGCCCCTCCGCCTCGAGGACGTCGAACACGTAGAAGAAGACCTCCCTCCCCCGCTCGCCCAGGCGCTGGAAGCTGGTGCGCGAGCCGGAGAACGCCACGACCTCCCCGTCGAGGACGCACGGGGCCTGCGAGGCCAGGGCCGAGACGATCGTGGGGAAGCGTCCGTTCAGGTCGAGGTCGTTGCGCGAGCGGAGCTGGACGGCGCCGCCGACCGTCGCCAGGCACCTGATCCCGTCGAGCTTGCGCTCGAAGATCCAGTCCGGATCGTCGAAGCGCGCGTCGGTCAGCGTGGCCGCCATCGCCTTCATCCCCCCTCCGCCACCTCCTCGATCGTCCGCCCGCTCACGACCGACTCGGGCTGCGTCGAGACCGGATCGCGGCGCGCGTCGGCCTCCTCGTCGCGCTTCTTGATCAGCAGCCACTTGGGCTTGACGCCCTCGTGCGTGCGCCGCAGCGACCAGCCGCCGCGCAGCTTCTCCCCCTCCAGCCAGAACGACGCGTGCCCGGCGTCGAGCGCCTCGCCGAACGGCCCCTCGGTGAGCGGCCGGTAGGTCCCGCGATCCCAGACGATCACCGTGCCGGCGCCGTAGCCCGACCCGATCACGCCCTCGAACTCGTTCCACGACATCGGGTGGTCCTCCACCTGCATGGCGAGCCGCTTGTCGCGCGGGTCGGTGGACGGCCCCTTCGGCACGGCCCACGAGCGCATCACGCGCCCCACCTGCAGCCTGAAGTCGTAGTGCAGCGAGCTCGCGTCGTGCTTCTGGATGACGAAGACCGGCGCGGCGCGGCGCCCGCGGTCAGCCAAGGGCCTCGGCCACCACGCGCAGGTCCTCGGTGAAGGCGGCGCGCTCAGCCTCGCGCGACTCCGCATCCGGGCCGCGCAGGATCGCCGACGGGTGGATGGTCGCGGTCACGAGCGGCGCCAGGTCCGACTCGATCGGCTTGCCGCGGTCGCGGGTCACGCGAAAGCTCGCGCCGAGGATCGCCTTGCCGGCGGTCGCGCCGAGGAGCACCAGCGCCTCCGGCTCGAGCAGCTTCAGCTCCTCCTCGAGCCACGGCTTGCAGGCGTCGATCTCGAAGCGCTTCGGGGTCTTGTGGATCCGGCGCGCGCCGCGCTCCTCGAACTTGAAGTGCTTCACGACGTTGGTCACGTAGGCGTCGCCGCGGTCGATGCCGGCGGCCTCCAGCGCCCGGTCCAGCTCGCGGCCGGCGGGACCGACGAACGGCTTGCCGGCGCGGTCCTCCTTGTCGCCGGGCTGTTCGCCCACGAACACGAGCCGCGCCCGCTTGAGCCCCTCGCCGAAGACGGTCTGCGTTGCTCCGCGCCAAAGGTGGCATCCGCGGCAGCCCGCGGCCGCCTCGCGGAGGGCGCCCAACGTGCGCTTGCCGGGCAGAAAGGGCGTCGCATCGTTCGGCTCCGAGGCGTGTTCGATCAGTGAACGCTGCTCGTGCGTACCACCTGGCGCCACGCCCGCGAGGATACGCCCAATCGTGTTGAGCCTCCCCGTTAACGGGTACTCCCTGGGGGATGGCCGCTCAAGGAGAGACATTGTCGGTTGACGAACGGATCGAAGCCCTCATCGACGCAGCCGAGTCGCGCGGCTCGAACTGCGTGAGCCTGTCGGAGGTCAGCGAGCTCGTGGCCGAGTTCGAGCTCGACGACGAGCAGGCGCAGACCATCCACGAGCGGATCGACGCCCGCGGCCTCCAGATGACCGACGACTGTGGGCGCACCGGCGTCGAGCCCACCAAGATCGTGAACGGCGAGCTGGTCACGGCCACCACCGACGCCCTCCAGCTCTTCCTCAACGAGGTCCGCCGCCACCCGCTCCTCACCGCCGACGAGGAGATCGAGCTCTCGAAGGCGATCGAGCGCGGCGACCTCGAGGCCAAGGAGCGCATGATCAACTCGAACCTGCGCCTGGTGGTCTCGATCGCGAAGAAGTACCAGGGCAACGAGCTGCCGCTGCTGGACCTGATCCAGGAGGGCATCCTGGGCCTGATCCGCGCCTCCGAGAAGTTCGACTGGCGCAAGGGCTACAAGTTCTCCACGTACGCGACGTTCTGGATCCGCGAGTCGATCCAGCGCGGGCTGGCCAACCGCGGGCGCACGATCCGGCTGCCCGTCCACATCGGCCAGCGCGAGCGCAAGATCGCGCGCACGCAGCGCGAGCTGTCGGTCAGGCTCGGCCGCGACCCCTCCGACGAGGAGGTGGCCGAGGCCGCCGGCCTGACGCTCGACGACATCCGCGAGGTGCAGGACGCCGCGCGCACCGTCACGAGCCTCGACCGCCCCGTCGGCGAGGAGGAGGGCACCGGCCTCGGCGACCTTCTTCCGAGCGAGGAGCGCGGTCCCGACGAGGAGGTCGAGATCTCGCTGCGCGAGTCGGCGCTGCGCAGGGCGATCGACCAGCTCCCGGACACCGAGAAGCAGGTCGTGCAGCTCCGCTACGGGATCAACGGCGGCGGTGTGCCGACGCCCCTGCGCGAGGCCGGCCGCCGGCTCGGGATGTCCGCCGAGGGCGTGCGCAAGCTCGAGTCGAAGGCGCTCAAGCGCCTCGCGATGGCGCGCGAGCTCGAGGGCCTGGCTGCCTAGCGCCGCAGCGTCCGGAGGACGCTCACCGGCTGGACCCCCTCCTCCTGGAGGGAGAGGGTCACCCGTATGCGCGCGCTGCGCTTGGACCGCAGCAGCTTCGCGGCGGCCTTGCGGACTCGGATCTCGACCGCGTTGGTCCCGGCGCTGCGTGAGCTGAAGGACGTCTCGCCGATCGTCGCGAGGATCTCGCCCCGCGGGCCCTCGACCACGGCCCCGACGTACCCGAAGCCGGGCTGGGTGAGGTAGAAGCCGACGAGCGCCTTGCCGTTGCGCGCGACCCTCCCGCGCCGCAGGAGGTGCGCGATCGTGGGGTTGCGCAGGCGCAGGAAGCAGGCGCCGGGCTGGTTCTGGACCGCGGCGAGCGCCGCTCCGGAGCCCGCGAGGCGCATGATCGCCGGGCCCCACTCGAACCCGCTCGGACGCCTGCCCTGGCGGTCGTTCGAGCCGCCGAGCACGAGCGCGCCGCCGGGCAGCGCGATCAGCGACTCGCCCGAGGTGGCGCCGAACAGCCTGAGCACGCCGCCGGTGCCGAACGTCGCGTCGCGCGCGCCGTCCGGCGTGTAGCGGGCGAGCGGCCCGCGCTGCGTCGAGATCGCCAGGCGCCCGTCGGCGTCCAGCGCGGCTCCGCTCGGGAAGACGCGCGCGTAGAGGCCGCCGCCCAGCGCGTCGAGCACCGTGCCGTCGCCGGCGAAGGACGAGTCGCGGGCGCCGTCGGCGCCGTAGCGGACGATCGCGGCGCGCTCGGTGGTGTTCTCGTTCCCGCCCCAGAAGTCGACCGTCGATCCGACCGCGTAGAAGCGCCCGTCCGGCAGCGGCACCAGCGCCGTGGCGGCGGAGCTCTCGTCGAACGTCTCGGTGAACGAGCCGCCACCGGCGAACGCCGGGTCGGGAGCGCCGCCGGCGGTGAAGCGGGCGACCGTGAACGCCTGAGAGCCGCCCAGCCCGGCGGCGGTGGTCTGTCCCGCGGCGAGGATGCGGCCGTCGGGGAGGATCGCGACGGCGTCGGCGCGGCCCGTCGGCCGGGCGGCGCTCGTCACGCGCGCGACGCCGGCCTCGCCGAAGGCGGGGTCCAGCGTGCCGTCGTCGCGCAGGCGCACGAGCGCGAAGCGGTCGTCCACCTGCCCGGCGACCACGAGCGCGCCGCCCGCGGCCGGCGCGACGGCATGGGCCGAGGCGGTCGCCGCGCCCGGCGGCACGTACTCGAACAGCCCGTCGCCGGAGAACGTCGTGTCGGGCTCGCCGGCCGCCGTGAAGCGGGCGACCAGGAACCGGCGGACCAGCGGAGCCGGCGCGTCGCCGTCCGTCTCCGCGAACAGCCAGCCGGCGGCCACGACCTTCCCGTCGGGCTGCACCGCGACCGACGTGACGAACGACTGGGCGGAGCGCCCGACGGCGGCAGCGACGAAGGCCACGCCGTCGCCGCCGAAGCCTCTGTCGAGGCTGCCGTCCGGGTTGAAGCGGGTGGCGCCCATGCCGCGCGCGGCCGGGCCGGCGGCCACGATCTTCCCGTCGGGCTGCGCCGCCAGCGCGGCACCGGCGCCGTAGCTGAACTGGCGCCCGGCGACGTCGCGCGGCACGAGCCCGGTCGCCTGGCCGCAGCTCGCGAAGCGCGAGTCGATCGCGCCTCCCACGGCTGCGCCCGCCCCCGGGGGGACGGCCAGCACCGCCAGCAGCGCGAGCAGGGCGAGGCGCCCGCCCCTCACCGGCGCCTCACCCGCTCGCAGTCGCGCGCCACCCGGTCGCGGCGGTCCGCCGAGACCGTGTCGCGGCCGGAGCCGCAGCGCACCGTGTCCGTGAAGCCCTCGCGGACGAAGATCGTGTCGGCTCCCGCGCCGCCCGAGACCGAGTCGCGCCCGGGACCGCCGGTCAGCCGGTCGGCTCCCTCCGCGCCCACCAGCGAGTCGTCTCCGCTGCCCCCGTCGAGGCGGTCGTCGTCGGCGTTCCCCGCCAGGCGGTCGTCCCCGGCCCCGCCGATCAGCACCACGCCGCCGATCCCGCGTGCCGCGCCGAGCCGGTCGGCGCCGTCCGCGCCGCGCACCGTGGCGGGGCCGCGGTCGGCGATGATCCGGTCGGCGCTCGAGGTGCTCCGGTAGCCGAAGCCGCTGTCGCTCACGAGCACGAGGATCTCGCAGTCGGCCGTGAGGCGGTCCGCCGTCTCGAAGTAGACGGTGTCGTGCCCGGCGCCGCAGGAGGCGGCGTCGGTGCCGTGCGTCTCGAGCCCGACCGCGTCGGCGCCCACGTCGTTGTAGGAGGCGAGCGTGAGCGTGTCGTCGCCGCCCTCGCCCGCGATCCGGTCGCGGCCCCACGAGCCGGTGAGCGTGTTCGCGGCGGCGTTGCCGCGGATCGTGTCGTCGCCGTCGCCCGTGGTCACGTCGTCGACCCCGGGGCCGATCTGGTCGCCGCGGCCCGCCGGCCCGTCGTTCGCGACACCGTCGAGCAGCACCTGCACCGGGCGCGGGTCGAGGTAGACCACGCGCGCGCCGGAGTCGTCGGCGGCGGTCACCCGCACGGGCACGGGAACGGCCTCGGTAAGCGTCAGCGAGTCGGGCGCGAAGCCGGCGCCGCCGCCGGCCCCGAGCGCGAAGTCCGCCTGGGTGACGCCGCCGCGCGGGCACAGCACGGTGTTGTCGCCGTCCTGGGCGCAGCCGGCGCCGGCGGTGACCGACGGCCCCGGAAAGCGCGGGTCGTGGACCACCAGCTCGTCCTCGGCGCGGTGGTGGAAGGTCGGGTGGTTCGCCTCGCGCGGCTCCCCCGTGAAGAGCAGCATCCCGCCCTCGACGCGGACCGTGGCCGCCGGTGCCGCCGCCGGCGTGGCCAGCAGCGCGAGCACGATGAGCGGGAGGGAGCGCCTCATGCGCGAGGTGAAACCGCGGGCCGGCCGCCGAGTTGCGGTCGCAGACGGCACAATGCCGCTCGTGAAGGTCGGCCTGATGACGTTCCCGACGGAGTACTCGATCCAGCCGGACGAGCTTGCGCGCCTGGCCGAGGAGCACGAGTTCGAGTCGCTCTGGGTGGCCGAGCACTCGCACATCCCGGCGAGCCGCGCGACGCCGTACCCGGGCGGCGGCGAGCTGCCGCGGGAGTACAGCTACACCTACGACCCGTTCGTGGCGCTCACCGCGGCGGCGGCCGTGACGGAGCGTCTGCTGCTCGCCACCGGCATCTGCCTGGTCGTGGAGCGCGATCCGATCTTCACCGCGAAGGAGGTCGCCACGCTCGACCGGATCAGCGGCGGGCGCTTCCTGTTCGGCGTCGGCGCCGGCTGGAACCGCGAGGAGATGGAGAACCACGGGACCGACCCGCGCACGCGCTTCTCGCTGCTGCGCGAGCGGGTCGAGGCGATGAAGACGATCTGGACCTCCGAGGAGGCCTCGTACCGGGGCAAGCACGTCGCGTTCGAGTCGATCTGGCAGTGGCCCAAGCCGCTGCAGGAGCCGCACCCGCCGGTGATCCTCGGCGGCAACGGGCCGAAGGTGCTCGAGCGGGTGGTCGCGTTCGCCGACGGCTGGATGCCGAACTGGGGCCTCCAGTCGCACGAGGAGCTGTTCGCGCGGATCGACGAGCTCCAGCGGATGGCAGCGGACGCGGGGCGCGACCCGGTGCCGGTCACGGTCTACGCGCCGCGCGCCAAGCGCGAGGTGCTGGAGGAGCTCGCCGCGAACGGGGTGGAGCGGGTGGCCCTGTGGGTGCCGCCCGCACCCCGGGACGAGGTCGCGCCGCGCCTGGAGCGCCTCGCGAGCCTCGCCCGGGAGCTGAGCGGGGGCCTCTAGGCCGCCCGGGCGGGCGCCGCTACGACGCCTCGATCGGGTGGTTGGCCCGGAACACGCCGTCCGGGTCGTACTCGCCCTTGATCGCCTGCAGGCGGCGGTACGTCTCCTCGGGGTAGAACCCGCGGGCGTCGAACGGACGCTCCACGAAGTTCGAGTACTGCCCGGCCTCGTAGCCGCGCAGGGCGTCGGTGAGGCGGTCGAGGTACGCGCGGTTCGCCGCCGTCATCCCCTCGTCCATCGCCATGCCGCCCGCGAACATCACGTACTCGCCCTCGAGCTTCGCGAGCGCGCCGTGGTGCGACTCCGCCCGAGCCAGCGCGCCGCCGCTGTGGCGCAGCTCGACCGACGCCAGCGGCGAGCCGGAGCCGGGCCCGACCACGGCGACGACGTCGTCGATCGCGCCGGGCGTCAGGTCGCGCAGGAGCTGCGTGTCGGAGGTGAACGGGGCGGGATCCGGCGGGTCCATGTGCGTCTCGGCGATGCCGACCGGCGGCACCATCGCGAACGTGTCCATCGCCGGCCCGAGCTCGCGCACCGGGGCGAGCAGGTCGCGCCCGTCGGCCTCGCTGCCGAGGAAGAAGCCCTCGACGATCGCGAACGACTGGCCGCGCATCGGCTCGGGGATCTCGGGCAGCGGCGGGAACTGCAGCACGCGGCCGACCGAGGTCATCTCCTCCGGCAGCGTCGTCGTCATCTCCCGCCACGCGTGCAGGACCTCGCCGGCGCGCTCGAACGGGAAGAACATGATGCCCGCGTAGAGCTCCGGGACCTCGTAGAGCTCGAACTCGAGCGCGGTCACGACGCCGAAGTTGCCGCCGCCGCCGCGCAGCGCCCAGAACAGCGCGGACTCGTGGTCGTGGTCCACGCGGCGCAGCTCGCCGTCGGCGGTCACGATCTCGATCGCGGTGATGCTGTTGGCGGCGAGGCCGTGCTTGCGCCCGTACCAGCCGAGTCCGCCGCCGAGCGAGTAGCCGGCGATCGAGACGTCGGGGGTCGAGCCGTGCAGGGCGGCGAGGCCCATCTCGGAGGCCTGCGGCACCACGTGCTCCCACTTCATGCCGCCGCCGACGCGGGCGCGGCGGGCCGAGGCGTCGATCTGGACGCCGGTCAGGTCGTCGGTCTTCAGCAGGATCGAGCGCTCCAGCGAGCCGAGCGGGGCGGCGTTGTGGCCGGTGCGCTGCGGCGCGACGGTCAGGTCACGCTCCTTGGCGAAGCGCACGACCTCGGCCACCTCGGCCGCGCTCGAGGGGTAGGCGATCAGCGCCGGGTGCTGGTCGACGGTCAGGTTGAAGGCGATGCGGGCGGCGTCCCAGCCGGCGTCGACGGGGGTCACGACGCGGGCGACTCGGTCCCTGAGGCTGCTCACCTCGTTGAGCTGTGCGGTGGTCATTGCTGCTCCTTTCGTGGCGTAGGGGTCTTGCCGTTGGTCGAAGTGGGC
>DASVVS010000101.1:0-13235 GCA_036386455.1 Thermoleophilaceae bacterium | reverse complement strand
TCGACGAGGTGGCCGAGCACGTGCGCTCGCTCGCCGCCGTCACGAGCCTGCCGGTGTCGGTCGACCTCGAGAACGGCTACGGCTCGCGCCCCGAGGACGCCGCCACGGCCATCGCGCGCGTGGCGGAGGCCGGCGCCGCGGGCGGCTCGATCGAGGACTGGGACCCGAGCGGCGAGCTGTACCCGATCGACCACGCCGCCGAGCGGATCGCGGCGGCGGCCGAGGCCGCGCGCGCGAGCGACTCCGCGTTCGTGCTGACCGGCCGCGCCGAGAACCACATTCGCGGGAACCCCGACCTCGACGACACCATCGCGCGCCTGCGCGCGTACGAGGAGGCCGGCGCCGACGTGCTCTACGCGCCCGGGCTGCGCAGCGTGGACGAGGTCCGGCGCGTGTGCGAGGCCGTCGCGCGGCCGGTGAACGTGCTCGCGCACCCGGGCTTCGCGAACGTGGGCGAGATCGCGGAGGCCGGGGCGCAGCGGATCAGCGTGGGCGGCGCGCTCGCGTACGTGGCCTACGGCGCGATGGCCGCCGCGGCGGGGGAGCTGCTCGGCGGCGGCGACCTGTCGGTGCTGAAGCCGCAGGCGCGGATCGAGCTCTAACCCGCGCCGTGGCCCGAGCCCGCGCCGCGGCCCTAGCCCGCGCCGCCGGTCGGCAGCGTCGCGCGCAGCGCCTCGAGCGCCGTGTAGCGCGGCCGCCAGCCGAGCTCCTGCTTGGCCTTGGTCGTGTCCATGATCGCCGGGTGGCTGAGCGACTCGACCCAGTCGGCGGCCGGCGGCGCGAACGGTCCCTTGGGGAACGACGCCGCCACGCCGGCCGCGGCGTGCACCACGCGGCCGGGGATCGACACCGGCGCCAGCCCGAGCTCGCGAGCCACGTCGCTGCCGGTCATGATCCCGTCGCCGGCGATGTTGTAGGCGCCCGGCGGCCCCTCGGCCACCACGCACAGCAGCAGCGCCTGGCCCACGTCGTCCTCGTGGATGAACTGGACCGGCGCATCGGGCGTGGGCGCGGGCACCGGGATGGGGAGCCGCGCGAGGATCTCGAGCAGGGCCTTGCCGACCGCGGCCACCGGCCCCGGCATGACGTCCTTGGCGCCCATCGCGTGCGGGCCGAGCACGATCGGCGGGCGCAGCAGGTAGAGCTCGATGCCGGAGTGCTTCTCGTTCTCCTCCGCGAGCAGGCGCTCGAGCTCGGCCTTCTCCTGCGCGTAGAAGAGATGAGCCGCGGGGCGGACCGGCCAGTCCTCGTCCATCCCGACCGGGTTGTCGGAGTGGAAGCCGTAGGCGGCGACCGACGAGGCGTAGACGAACCGCCTGGCGCCCGCGGCCGCCGCGGCCCGGAAGGCGTTGAGCGTGCCCTCCACGTTGATCGCGCGGATCGTCTCGCGCGAGGCGGTGCCGCCGGTGATCATGAAGGCGAGGTGCACGACCACGTGGGCGCCCTCGAACGCCTCCTCGAGCGCGCCGCGGTCACGCACGTCGCCCTGCCGGTACTCCATCTTCGTCCAGCCGTGCTCGGCCGGGTCGAAGGGGCGCCGGGCGATCCCGACGATTCGCTTGATCCGCTCGTCCTCCTGGAGCAGCGGCATCAGGCCGAAGCCGAAGGTGCCGGTGGGACCGGTGACGGCGACGGTGAGGTTCTTCTTCTTGACGGGGGGCATGCGGGGGCGGTACCCCGTGCGATTGGTTCTGACGCCTGCACAGGCGCAGTTCAGGCGCGCGGGCAGCCGGGTAGCTGTCTCTCGACGAAAGGAGAGACATGGCCAAGGACCACGGATCCAGCGTCAAGAACGACAAGCAGTACGAGGGGCTGCGCAAGAAGGGGATGAGCAAGGGCCGCGCGGCGGCGATCTCCAACGCGAACGCCGGCTCGGACAACGCCGCGTCGAAGAAGGGCGGCAAGAAGTCCGGCAGCGGCTCGAGCGGCAGCAGCCAGAGCAGCAAGTCGAGCGGCAGCGGGAGCGGCGGCAACCGCGCTCAGAAGCAGAAGGCCGGCAGCAAGGGCGGCAAGGCCGCGGCCAAGAAGAGCTAGCCGCTCAGAAGAGGCGCGCCCCGCGCGGGACCGGCCAGCGCCGCCCGCACAGCAGGCACTCGACCTCGCGAGGCGCGCGGAGCCGCCCGAGCAGGCCGCCGCCGTAGAGCTGCGCCCCGCAGTCCGGGCAGAAGCCCTCGGCCACCCGGCTCGGCGCCGTGCGCTCCACGTGCCTCTGGCGGGCCGGCTCGAGCAGCCGCTTGGCCTCGCGCGCCGGCACGGATCCGTCCTCGGCCCCGGCGAGCCAGCAGCGCTCGGCCTCCACGTCCACGACGAGGTCGTAGATCCTCGCCCCGTCCGGGTAGTGACGCAGGTGCAGCTCCACCCGGTCGGGGGCCGGCCAGCCGGGGGGAATGCCGCCGCCGTCCCACGCGCTGCCGTCGAGCGACATCACCACGGCCCCGTCCCGCACGCGCACGACGCTGGGCTCGAGGACCCAGAGCGACATGCGCGCCTCGTAGGCGTCGAAGCGCACCTCGATCAGGCCGTCCGGCGAGCGTTGTGGCGCGAAGGGGTCCATGCGCCGCCGGTACCGTAACGTCCCCGCGCCCACCCCCCACCAGGAGGTTCGATGTCCGCGACCGACGAGCTGCTGAAGAACGCCGAGGCCTACGCCGCGAGCTTCAGCAGCGCCGGCCTGGGCGCGCCGCCCGCGAGCAAGGTCGCCATCGTCGCGTGCATGGACGCCCGCGTCGCGCCGTTCGCGCTGCTCGGGCTGAAGGAGGGCGACGCTCACGTGATCCGCAACGCGGGCGGCGTGGTGACCGACGACGAGATCCGCTCGCTGAGCATCTCCCAGCGGCTGCTCGGCACCGAGGAGATCATCCTCATCCACCACACCGACTGCGGGATGCTCACCTTCACCGACGAGGACTTCAAGCGGCAGATCCAGGAGGAGACGGGCATCAGGCCCGGCTGGGCGGTCGAGACCTTCACGGACCTCGACGAGAACGTCCGCCAGTCGATCGCCCGCATACAGGCCAGCCCGTTCATCCCGCGCAAGGACTCCGTGCGCGGGTTCGTATACGACGTGCACACCGGCAAGCTCAGGGAAGTGGACGCCTGACGGCGCTGCCGCGCTGAGCGGCGGCGCCGGCGGCGCCGACGCGCGAGCGCCGGCGCCGCTGACCCGGGGTGCTACTCCCAGTACCAGGCGCTGCAGCCGACGTTGTTCTCGCAGACGCGGAACTCGACCGCCGAGGCCGGGAGGACTTCGATCCGGCAGTAACCGCCGGCCCCGTCGGGGTCCCAGTTCCCGACGGTCACGTTCAGCGCGAAGTCGCGCCAGTGCGAGCGCACGCCGTTGCCATCCGACTCCATGTCGCACGTGTGGATGCGCGTGTGGTTCTCCAGCACGCACGCGTAGTCGTTCCCGTGCACGGCCGCACACGTATCGTGGCCCTGAGCGGGCGCGGCGGCGATCGCACTCAGCGCGCCCACCACTGCCAGAAGGCAGACAATCCTGAACTTGGGCACTTCGTGTCCTTTCCTCCCCGGCTGGTCCTGTCCCGCCGGATACCGACCGTAACCCCGCGAGGAGGACCAAAGCATCGCCCTTCCGGGGAAGGGGAAAGCGGCTTAACAAGCGGACCCCCGAGGTGGGGGAACCGTTAGCGGTTACGCCTTTTCTCCTAGAGCCCGACGGTCCTGCTCGGCGCCTCGGAGCGCCAGCCGGCGGCCCCGCGGAAGGTGACCGTCATCTTCCAGCGGCCACGCGGCAGGCGCGACACGACCGCGCTGCGCACGACGTACTTGCCGGAGGTACGCGTCTTCAGCTTCTTGTAGCAGCGGGTCTTCTGGTTCTTGCGCGCGAAGCAGACCTTCGCCTTGCCGCGCGCGTCGCGGAGCTGGCGGAAGCCGATCTCGAGCTTGCGGCCCTTGCGCCGCGCGAAGAGCGATCCCACGCGAGCCTTCTTCAAGCTCGGCGGCGTGGTGGTGGGCGTGGACCCGTAGGTGAAGGAGCGCCACGCGCCCTCGGTGGTCTGACCGCGGCCGTTCACCGCGACGTAGCGGGTGCGGTACTCCTTGCCGCGGGTGAGCTTCGCCTTCGGGATGCGCAGTCTCAGGGCCGCCGACCCGTCCGCCTCCGACAGCAGCCCGGTCTCGCTCACCTCCCTCGGCACACCGCCGGTGGAAGGGTCGAGCTCGAGCCGCGCGCGGGCGGCCAGGCTCGCGCCGCCGCGGTTGCCGGCACCGGTGAGGAGCTCGATCGGCACCTCGAGGTCGCCGCCGGGCAGCTCGACCGGCACGTCCGGCAGCGGGACGCGCGGCGAGGTGGCGGAGTCGAAGACGTCCACCGCGTACGTGCCGTTCTGGCCGCACCACTGCGGGCTCGGGCAGTTGTCCACGCTGGTCGTGCTCGCGACTGCCAGCTCGGGCCGAGCGTCGCCGTTCAGGTCCCTGACCTTGGCGACGATCGCGCCGACCCTCGGGTTCGTCGGGAAGCTGAAGTGGAAGCCGCTGTACACCGGCTCGCGCGTGCCCGTCTCCTTCGACGGGTCCGTGAAGTACACGTAGCTGCCCGTGGCGAAGTCGCCGCGGCCGTCGCCGTTCTGGTCGCCGACGTCGATCACGTCGGAGTAGGTGTTGATCCGGTAGCCGCGCGCGTCGGTCGCGCCGAGGTCGTCGATGTCGACCTTCGCGCCGGGGCCGGGAGTGAACGCGACCCTCATCCTGCGCAGGCCGTCCTTGTGGCCCACCATCCCCACCTCGCGCCGCCCGTCGCCGTTCTGGTCGCCCAGCGTCAGCGCGCTCTCGAGCTCGCCGAACCAGCCGGGCTGCCCGTCGTGGCTGCGCAGCTCGAAGCCGCGGTGCGTGTCGGCGACGGTGGGCAGGTCGATCGAGGTTCCGGGGAGCGGGCTCAGCACGCCGTAGGCGACCTGGTCGGTGCCCAAGCGCTCCTCGCCGGCGACCATCACGTCGTCGCGGCCGTCCCCGTCGACGTCGCCGAGGTTGTCCACGAAGGCGTCGTCGATCTCCCTGTCGCCGCTCGCCGTGAGCCTGGACACGAACGGCCCGGGGGTGCCCCCGTCGATCGTCATGCCGGCGGCCGTCCGCGGCGGGTAGACGATCGCCGCGTTGCGGCCGGACTGCACGAGCAGCTCGTCCACGCCGTCCAGGTTCAGGTCGTTCAGGCGCACGACGCCGGAGTTGAAGTAGACGTTCCCGGTGCCGCCGGAGACCCTGGCCCCGACGCCGGTGATCGTGAAGCCGCCGTCGCCGAGCTCGTTCGTATCAACGGTCTCGTGGCCGGACTTGCCGAACACCACGGTCACCGCGTCCGTCCGCATGATCGCGACGTCCCCGAGGCCGTCGCCGTTCACGTCGCCCGCGCTCGCGAGGCCGTACCAGAACCAGTTGGTGCGGATCGTGAAGCCGCCGAGCTCCGCCGCGTCGCGCACCCCGCCGAGCCGGGCGGAGAAGGTGATGTAGATGGGGTCGCCGTTGTTGGGGGCCTCGGCGAAGCCTCCGGCGACGTCCTCGAGCCCGTCGCCGTTCACGTCGCCGACGGCCCCGACGGTGAAGCCGGGCGCGGCGTACTGCTGGGAGGCCCAGGCGGGATACTCGATGTGCTGGTCCCCGACCGGCCCGTTCACGTCGGCCGGAACGGACCACTGCGCGCCGGCCGCGGGAGCGAAGGCGGCGAGCGCGAGCGCTGCCGCCAGTAGGGCGAAGATCCCCCGCATGGAATTCGAGTGTGGCATCGATGGGGGAAACACGCCACATTTCGGGTAGGTGCGGTTTGCCGGCGTCCCCCTACTGCTTGCGCAGCGTGTTCACGTTCACGTGCGGCCACATGATCAGCTCGTCCGGGTTGCCGAACTGAGGCAGGAACTCGATGTTCGTCTGCTGCGTGTACTGGAGCTGCACCACCTGGTCGCCGGTGGCCTGGTCGGCGACGGTCTCCAGCCAGTAGGTGCCCGTGAACTGCGTGGCGTTCGCGTTCTGGTTCACGAACGGGATGTTGAGGATCCCGCCGGGCGCGGCCGTCGAGACGTCCAGCGTGGTCGTCTGCACGATGTCGAGTCCCTCGATCGCCGCCGCGAGCACGTGGTTCGGATCGCTGGCCGCGAAGCCGTCCACCGGCGGGCCCAGGTACGGGTCGGTGTAGCCCGCGAGCGGGTCCGGCCCGGGGTTCGGGATCGCGCTCGTGTCCGGGAACGTCGGCGGTCCCTGGGTCGTGGTCGCGTTTCCGAGCGCGAGCAGCGCGTCGCCGTGCGGGATCGTCGACGAGCGGGCGATCTCCTGCTCCTGGCCCGCCATGTAGAACCACATGCCGGCCTCGAGGTGGAGCGGCTCGTTCGTCTCCTTGTCGGCCACCCGCATCGTGTACATCACGCCGGTCAGGAACAGGTCGCCCGCCGCGCCGCCGCGGTCGGGCACCGGGGCACCGATCGGCTCGAAGGTGATGACCTCGATGTAGGGCCTGACGATCAGCCTGAAGTCCGACTCCGGCTTGGCCGGCACCGCGATCAGCTCCCAGCCCTGGCTTCCGATCCACGTGCCGACCAGGTCCGCCAGCGGCCCGAGGTCGTCGTTCTGCGTCTGCGCGTCGCGGCCGAGCCGGGTCAGTCCCTGCGAGGTCCCGCCCGGTGCCCGTAGCTGCGTCATCGGCGCTCCTTTGGTCGAGGGAAGTTGACCGTAGAGAGATCGCGCTCCGGGCGCAAGGCAATCCCCCGTATGGGTGCGCAATCATGTCCCCTGTCAGGGGAGCTCTACGGGAGGGAGCAGGGCATGGGGAGCAGGTTCGCGCGCGTCGCGCTGGTCGTGGGGATCGCGGTACTCGGCGGTGCGGGGTCCGCCAGTGCGGGGGAGAGGTACGTCGCGCTCGGCGACAGCTTCTCGTCGGGCACCGGGACCCGGACGTACTTCGATTCGAACTGCCAGCGGAGCGTGTACGCGTACCCGTCGCTGGTCGACACGCAGCGGGCCAACACGGACCTCGTCTTCGCCGCGTGCTCGGGCGCGCGTACCGGCGACGTGCTGTCCACCCAGGCGTCGAGCCTCACGACCGACACGCGCTGGGTCACGATCACGATCGGCGGCAACGACGCCGGCTTCTCGAGCGTGATCACCGAGTGCGCGCAGCCGTCGTGGATGTCCGACTGCAACGCGTCGATCGACAGCGCGCAGGCCTACATCCGCAACACGCTGCCGGGGCGGCTCGACCAGGTCTACAACGCGATCAAGTCGCGCTCGCCGTCGGCGACCGTGATCGTGCTGTCCTACCCGCGGCTGTTCATGGGCGTTGACTGCAACGGCGGGACGTGGTTCAGCTCCGACGAGATGACGCGGCTGAACGCGACCGCGGACCTGCTGCGCAACGTCACGCAGAGCCGCGCGACCGCGGCCGGCGCGAACTTCCGGTTCAAGGACGCGATCCCGCCGTTCGTGGGGCACGCGGTCTGCTCGTCCACCGAGTGGATCAACGGGCTGTCGAACCCGATCGGCGAGAGCTACCACCCGAACCGGAGCGGGCACTCGGCGGGCTACGCGCCGCTGGTGCGGTCGGTTATGGGCTGAGCCCGGGGCGGGCGGCGGCGCCTCAGCGCCGCCGCTTGCGCTTGGCCTTCTTCGCGGCCGGCCGCTTGCACGGGTGGGTGGACGCGACCGTGTCCTCGGTCCCGTCCGCCCACCAGAAGCGGACCGTCGAGCGCCAGCGGCCGGACTTCGGGCACTTCGGCGGCGTGGTCAGGTAGGCCCGGCCGCCGCGCGTGTACGGCGGCGAGGTGACGTCGGAGCCGAGCTGCAGCGCGTTGTCGGCGGGGCAGGTCACGAGCGCCGGGTAGCACGTCGGGCTGGCGAACTCGATCGAGCCGTCCGGGCGGAAGCGCCCGCGGCTGACGCTCGCGACCATCGGCGAGCGGACGACCATCACCTGCTCGCCGGTGTTGTTGAAGACGTCGATCTGGAGCGTCGTCTCGGAGCCGAACGCCTTGCCGCGCGCGGTGCCGCCGCCGAGCCGGCTGCCCTCGGGGCACGCGGACGCACCCTCGAGCTGGAGCTGGAGCTGGAGGTCGCTGGCCGTGCAGCGCTCCGGCACGCCCGTGTCGTAGCGCATCCCCGCCGGCGGGTAGAAGACCATCCTGCGCATGTAGGGCGGGTCCGCGCCCGGATCGCCGGCGGCGTGGTAGGTGCCGCTGTAGGAGGTGCCGGTGGGCGCGTTCGGCCGCGTGGCGGTGAACGTGTTCTCGAGCTTCCCGTGCGCGAACTCGACCGGCTCCGCCGCGGCGGCGGGCAGCGCGCAGAGCGACGCGACGACCAGACCCGCGATGGCCCCCCTCCCGAGCATGGGTCGGTTGTTCCCGGGAGCGGGGCGCGCCACACGCGAGAAGGCCGCCCGCCGAGAACGGGCGCGGGCCGCCTGCTGTGCGCAGGCGGCCCGCGTCAGGCCGTGCTCTCGGCCGGGCTCCTAGCGGCCGCGCGAGACCGTGATCGTGACCCGCGTGCCCTTCGCCACGCGGCTGCCGGCCTTGCGGCTCGCCTTGATCACGCGCCCGCGGGCGACCGTGCGGCTGCGCGCGCGCTTGACCTTCGCCTTGCACCCGGCGGCGGCCAGCTTGCGCTCGGCGGCGCGCTGCGCGAGTCCCTTCAGCTTCGGCACGACGCACGCCTCCGCGGTCGGATGGTCGGGCCGCGGGCCGTCCGGGACGATCTCCTTGCCGTCGCGCTCCACGACCTCGCAGTCGCCCGCCACCGCGTCGGCCCTGTCGGCCACCACGCGGTCCTGGCCCACGCCGCAGTCGATCGAGTCGACCTCGCCGTCGCGGGCCTCGATCGTGTCGTTGCCGAACGGGTTCTTGCAGTAGATGTACGAGCACTCGCCCGCGGGCGTGTCCCCGTGGATCTGGTCCGCGCCCGGCCCGCCGACGATGCGGTCGTCGCCGAAGCCGCCGTCGAGCATGTCGTTGCCGGTCCCGCCGTCGAGCTGGTCGGCGCCGTCGCTCATGTCGAGCTCGTCGTCGCCCCCGCCGCCGCGGATCGTGCTCGGCGCCGTGATCTGGTGGATCTGGAACTTGTCGGGGCCGTCGCTGCCGGTGTAGTCGCCGGGGATGTTGAGGTAGAGGTCCTCCACGCCGCGCACGTCGTCGCCCTCGCCGGGCCGCCCGTCGTCGGCGCCTCCGGCCAGGGTCACGTGCAGGGGCTCCTGCGTGCTCTCCTGCCGGTCGGCCCACTCGCTCTCGATCCGGTCGTAGCCGGCGCCGCCGTCGATCACGTCGCGGCCGGTCTCGACGTTGTGGCCGTCGCCCGCCACGAGGTCGTTGCCGTCGCCGCCCTCGACGAGGTCGTCGCCGCCGCGGCCGGTGACGGTGTCGGCACCGGGCCCGCCGCGGAGCGTGTCGCTCGCCTCGCCGCCGGTCAGCTCGTCGTTGCCGGCGCCGCCGTCGAACTCGACCGGGTTCTCGCCCAGGGCGTTCCGGAAGACGTCGTTGCCGTCGCCGCCGGCCACGGTCACGCGCAGCCGGGTGTCGGGGGTCACGCGGTCGTCGCGGTCCCCGAGGTCCGCGGTCACCGCCGTCGGCATCGGGCACTCGAGCACGTAGCTGACGTAGCCCGGCTGGCAGAGCCCGCTCGTGTCCTCGAGCTGCGACGCCATCGCGTCACTGACCAGCATCACGCCGGAGTCCTCCTGGAACCCGGCGTGGTTGGTCTCGCCCGGCGCCGCCTGGTAGCGCAGGGCGCCGGCCCCGTCGTAGGCGATCGTCGCGGCGGTGGCGGCGGGGATGCCGCCGATCGCCGCGGGCCCGAGCACCATGGCTCCGGCGAGGGTCGCGATCTTGGTGGCTGTGTTCATGGTCGGTCCTTTCGGTGGTAGGGGTACTGCCGTCTCAGTGGCCTGTGGCGATCCGCCGCAGCCACCCGGGCCAGGGCGGGGAGATCTCGTCGGGGAAGCGCCGCACGAGGGCGAGCGCCGGGAACGTCCTCATCCGCCCGCGGGCGTCGAAGCCGCCGTCACGGCCGGCCGCGAACGCGGTCTCGAGCATCTGCTCGAAGCGCCCCGGGTGGTCGAGCTCGATCACCATGTGGAGCTCGTCCTCGCCGCCGTTGCGCCAGCGGTGGGGCACACCCGCGGGCACCACGGCCTGCTCGCCCGCGAGCAGCACGCGCTGCTCGTCGCCGGCCTCCAGCACGAGACGCCCCGAGAGGACCTCGAAGCGCTCGGTCGAGCGGCGGTGCACGTGCGCGCCGAGGACTCCGCCGCCGGGCGTCGCCCACATCTCGAAGCGCACGAGCTCGCCGCCGGTCTCGCCGGCGCGGAGGAGCCAGCGGATGCGCTCGCCCGTCGCCGGGTTGCAGTGGAATGCGGAGTTCGTGTTCATGCGGAGACCGTCGCCGAGCGCGAGTCGCCGCGGTAGAGGGGGTTCCCCCCGCCGGATCCCCCGGTTAAGTTGACCCCCGTGGACCTGGTTGGCCGCGATGCCGAGCTCGGAGTCGTCGAGGCGGCGCTGCGCGGCGCGCGGACCGGCGGCCGGCGCGTGCTCGCGCTGCTCGGGGAGCCCGGCATCGGCAAGAGCGCCCTCCTGGGGGCCGCGGCCGAGCTGGCCGCCCGGCACGACCTGCTCGTGCTCTCGGGCCGGGCGGCGGAGCACGAGCGCGACGTGCCGTACGGCCTCGTGATCGACGCCCTGGACGAGGCCGCCAGCTCACTCGGCCCCGCGCGGATGGAGGCGGCGGGACCGGAGGTGGCGGCCGTGCTCCCCGGCGTGGCGAGCGCCACCGGGGCGGGCGGCGCGCGGGGCCCGAGCGCTCCCGCCGAGCGCTTCGTGCACCACCGCGCGCTGCGCGCCCTGCTCGAGCTGCTCGGGCGCGAGCGGCCGTTCGTCCTCACCCTCGACGACCTGCACTGGGCCGACGAGGCGTCGCTCGAGTGGGTCCTGCATCTGCTGCGGCGCCCTCCGCAGGTGCCGCACGCGCTCGTGCTCGCCACGCGGGCCGTCGACCCGGCCGAGCGGCTGCTCGACGCCGCGCGCCAGGCGGGCGACTTCGACGAGCTGGCCCTCGCTCCGCTGGCGGACGACGCCGCCGGCCGGATGGTGCCCGATGCGATCGACGCGCGCGGCCGCTCCCGCGTGCTCGCGGAGGCGCGCGGCAACCCGCTGTTCGTCAAGGAGCTCGCGCGCGCGGTGGCGGCGGGGGCCGATCTGAGCCCGACGCTCGTCGGCGCCCTGAGGCAGGAGGTGGCCGGGCTCGCGCCGGGGTCGCGGCAGTTCGCCGAGGGGGCCGCGGTGGTGGGGGATCCGTTCGAGCCCGACCTGGCGGCCGTGGCCGCCGGCATCGACCGCGCCGACGCGCTGGAGCTGCTCGACCGCCTCGCGGTCGCCGGCCTGGTGCGCGCGACCGGGTCGGGCCGGCTGTTCGAGTTCCGGCATCCGCTCGTGCGGCGGGTGGTCTACGAGTCGGCGGCGCCGGGGTTCCGCCTGGCCGCGCACGAGCGGGTCGCGGCTGCGCTCGCCGAGGCGGGCGCCGACCCCGCCGCGCGGGCCTACCACGTCGAGCGCTACGCCCGGCCGGGCGACGAGGACGCGATCGAGACGCTGACGGCGGCCGGCGGCGCCACCTTCGGCAGCGCCCCGGCCACGAGCGCGCGCTGGTTCGAGGCCGCGATCCGGCTCCTCCCGTATGGCGACCGCGAGCGCCGCGCCCGGCTGCTCGGGCCGCTCGCGCTGGGGCGCGCGTCGGGCGGCGATCTCGTCGGCGCGCGCGACGCGATCGTGGAGGGTCTCGAGCTCGAGGGCTCGGCGGCGGCGCGGGCGGAGCTGACCGACGTCTGCGTGGCGGTCGAGAACCTGCTCGGCAACCACGACGCGGCGCTCGCCCGGCTGGAGCGCGCGCTCGCCGAGGCGCCGCCCGAGTCGCGCGAGCGGCTCCGCTTCGCGGTCGTGAGCACGTACGGCAACCTCGGCGACGCCGCCGGCATGGCGGCGAGCGCGCGGGAGCTGCTCGGCGAGGTGGCCGAGGACTCGCCGCGCCGCGCGGGCCTGCTCGCCCTGGCCGCGGACGCCCGGATGCGCCGTCTCGAGCCACCCGGCACCGACCTCGACGCTGCGCTCGAACGGCTGGTGGCGGCGAGCGACGAGGAGGTGGCGGCGGCCGTCGGGCCGAGCATGATGATCGTCGCCGCGGCGCGTTACGCCGAGCGCACCGACGCCGAGACCGAGCGTCAGACGCTGCGGCTCCTGCGCGTGTCGCGCGCCGCCGGCTTCGGGCAGACCGCGGCGCTGATGGCCACCTGCGCGGGCTGGCAGATGCTCGACCGGCTCGATGTGACCGCGGCGCTCGAGCAGCTCGACAGCGCGGAGGAGTTCGGCCGGCTCGCCGGAGCGGGGATGCTGCTGCCGATCGCGCTCGCCCACCGGGCCGCGGCGCTGGAGCTGGCGGGCGATCCGGCGCAGGCGGCGGCCGTGGCGCGCGGCGCCGTGGACCTCGCGTCGGGCAACGAGACCTCGGCGCCGATGCTCTCCAGCGCGGCCACCGCGCTCGTGATCCTGCGGCGCGCGGACCCCGAGCGGCTGCTGGACGGGCTCGGCGACGGGCTCAGCGAGCGGGTGTGGCCGACGGTGGCGGCCTGGGTCGCGGCGCAGGCCGTGCGCGCCGGCGTGGGGGCGGGGCGGCTCGGCGACGCGCGGCGCTGGGCGGACCGAGCGGGGGCCGTGGCGGAGGGCACGCGGCTGCCGCTCGCCTCCGCGCGGGCGCTGGCGGCGCGCGCGGAGCTGACCCTGGCCGAGGGCGAGGCCGGCGCGGCGGCGGAGCTGGCCGGACGTGCCGCGGAGACCGCAGGTGCCGCGGCCGGGCGCCGGGACGCGGTGGAGGCCGGCCTCCTGCTCGGGCGCGCGCTCGTGGCCGCCGGGCGGCGCGAGGAGGGCGTCGAGGCGCTCCAGGCCGCCGCGGCCGAGGCGGGCGCGGCCGGAGCCGCGGGCCTCGCGGACGCCGCCGCGCGCGAGCTGCGCCGGGCCGGGACCCGCACCTCACGGCGCGCGGAGAGCGCCGGCGCCGGCGCCGGCGAGCTGTCCCAGCGCGAGCGCGAGATCGCCGAGCTGGTGGCCGCGGGCCGCACCAACCGCGAGACCGCGAGCGCCCTCTACCTCTCCGAGAAGACCGTGGAGAACAACCTGTCGCGCATCTACTCGAAGCTCGGGGTACGCTCGCGGACCGAGCTGGCCGCGGCGCTGGCGGGCCGGGACCGATGAGCGCACTGGATC
>DASVVS010000100.1:0-61067 GCA_036386455.1 Thermoleophilaceae bacterium | reverse complement strand
GACGGCATCGAACTGGAAGACGTCGACGCCGGTGTCCTCGCGTATCGACGTGGCCCGAGCCATCTGGTCATGCTCAACCTGGCGGACGAACCGCGCCCGGCTCCCAGGGCCGGCCCCATCGTTCGGGCGACACATGCCGCGCGGCTTCCCGCCGGTTCGCGCAGTCCTGACCGGCTTGCGCCGGGCGAGGGCTGCGTCGCTCTGCTCCCCTAGGTGGGGGAGCAGAGCGGACAAGGGCGCCCGCGTCAGCGCGCAGCCGCCACGCGCGCGCGACCGGAGCGGCGCTTGGCGCTGTACATGTCGTCGTCGGCGCGGCGGACGAGCGTCTCGGCGTCCATGGCGTCGTCCGGGTAGACCGCCGCCCCGGTGCTCGCCGATACCGCGAGCGTCCGGCCGTCCAGCTCGAAGGGCATCTCGAACACGGCCTCGATGCGCTCGCGCACGATCTCCACGTTCGCGGGCAGGCGCTCGCGCCCGACCCGGCTCAGCAGCAGGAACTCGTCGCCTCCCTGGCGCACGACGAGGTCGTCGTCGCGGACCACCTCGCGCAGCCGTGCGGCGATCTGGCGCAGCAGCTCGTCGCCGGCACCGTGGCCGAGCTCGTCGTTGATCGACTTGAAGCCGTCCACGTCGAGGAAGTAGAGGGCCAGCGCGGTGCCGGTGGCACTCGCGTCCTCGAACGCACGGGCCAGGCACTGCTCGAAGCCCGCCCGGTTGGTGAGGCCGGTGAGCTGGTCGTGGTAGGCGAGGTAGGCGACGCGCGACTCGGCGCGGCGGCGAGCGGTCACGTCCTCGCTCGAGACGAGCATGCCGCTGGCGCGGCCGTCGTCGCCGCGGAGGATCGTGGTGTTCCAGGTGACGATGCGCTCGTCGCCGCCGGGGACCGCGAGGCTCGCCTCGCTGCGGCCGGGCTCGCCGCCGTGGTCCAGCCGGCGCGCGAACTCCGCGCGGCGCGCGTCCACCTCGCCGGGCGGAGCGGTGAGCGCGAACCAGTCGGCGCCGACCAGGTCCGACTCGGCGCGGCCGAGCAGCTCGGCGCCGCGTTCGTTGATGAGCGTGATGCGACCGTCGCGGTCGAGCACGAGGAACATCGACCCGGCCACGGCGAGGTAGCGGGCGTTGAGGTCGCGCTCGAGGCGCAGCTCGTTCTCGATCCGGTTGATGCGCTCGACCAGCTCGTAGAAGACCGGCAGCGCGACCAGTGCGACGGCGAGCGCGGTCAGGCCGCCCTGCTGGTAGACCCACACGACGGCGGCCGTCATGAGCATGCCGATCACGAGGATGCGGGCGATGCCGAGGTACGGCTTGAGCCAGCCGCCGGGCGGGCGCTCGCCGGTCTCGAGGCGGGTGAGAGCCAGGTGAAGGAAGACGCAGGCGCTGTCGGCTCCGAAACCGGCGACGATCAGGGCCACGAGGTGGAGCGGCTCGCCCGCCTCGCTCCCGAGCAGGCCGCCGAGCAGCACCAGCAGGCCGGCCGCCGCGAGCCCGACGAACAGGTCGGCGAGGACGTTGCTCGCGACGATGCCGGCGCTGCGCCGGCGGCGCAGGTTGAGGCCGAGGTGCGTGACCGTGAGCGCGACGCCGGCGACCAGCGGCCCGACCAGCTCGACCGCCGCGAAGAACGGGACCACGTTGCCGCCGATCGCCACCCCGCCCATCCGCAGCTCGCTCTCGCGCAGCGTCGAGTAGACGATCGCGGCGCCGAGCAGCAGCGCGAGGGCCGGCGGGCCCCAGTGCATGTGGTCCCAGCGCAGCGCGTAGACGGCGACGCAGGCGGCGATCGCGGGGACGACCACGGCCAGCAGCAGGCCAAGGCGCGGCGCCTGCGCCGGCCCAGCCGTCTGCAGTCCTCTGGTCTCCATCTCGGTCGCTCGAGCCTCGCCCGCCGGGGGCTCGGCGCTGTGAGCGATATCGGGCGCGCTGGCGCTCGGCGCGACCCCCCGTACGGGGGGTCAGCGTCGCTATGTATATTTCGAGCGTATCGGGGGGTTTGCAGCACGAAGGGGGTCTGAACGGCCCACTCGGCGCGGCTGGGTGCTTGGCGTCGGGGCGGCGATCGTCCTGCTGGCCGCGGCCGGCTGCGGCTCCGACGGCGAGCGCATCGAGTCGAAGCCGGCGGACCCGGAGGCCGCGACCTGGGACACATGGGTACTCGAGTCGCCCGGCGAGATCGCGGTGCCCGCCCCGCCCGCGGAGGGCTCGCCCGAGGCGGCGGCCGACGAGCGTGAGCTCGAGCGCGCGAGGGGCGAGCGCGACCCGGCCGCGGAGCGCGAGGTCCAGAAGTGGAACGGGCCCCCGGCCGTCAAGCCGTGGCTGGAGCTGGCGATGCGATTCGTTGCCAACCGCCCCAAGGACCCGCCGTCCTCCTCGCGCGCGTATGCCCTCGTCAGCGTCGCGATGTACGACGCCACGGTCGCGGCCTGGCACTGGAAGAAGGTCCACGGCCGCGAGGCGCCGGCGGGCACCGACCCCCTCGTGCCGGCGGGTTCGATGCCGTCGTACCCGTCGGAGCACGCGGCGATGGCGGGTGCGGCCTCAGAGGTCCTGGCCTACGCGTTCCCGGACGAGCCGCGGCTGCGGCTCGAGGAGATGGCCGACCAGGCCGCTCGCTCGCGGGTGGTCGCGGGTGTCAGCCGCCCGAGCGACGTGAAGGCGGGCCTGGAGCTCGGGCGCCGGGTGGCGCAGAGGGTCATCGAGCGCGCCCGGCGCGACCGGGTCGAGCGCAAGTGGGACGGCCGCCGTCCGCACGGGATCAGGTACTGGTCACCGCCGCCGGGCTCCGTCTCGCTGCCCGTCCAGCCGCTTGCCGGGAGCTGGGGCACCTGGGTCCTTCGCTCCGGCCGCGAACTGCGCCCGGAGCCGCCGCCGCGCGTCGGCACCCCGGAGTTCGAGAAGGAGGCGCGCGAGGTCGTGCGCGTGAGGGCGTCACTCACCCCGGAGCAGAAGCGCGTCGCATCCTTCTGGGCCGGCGGCGAGGGGACGCCGCTGCCCGCCGGGGTCTGGAACCAGGTGATCCTCAACTACATCGCGGAGGAGAACCTGAGCGAGCCTCGTGCCGCCCGGGTCTTCGCGCTGGCGAACGTCGCGATGTCGGACGCGGGCGTGGCGTCCTGGGACGCGAAGTTCACCTACTGGTCTCCGCGCCCGGAGAACGCGATACGCGACACCGGCATCGACCGCGACTGGAAGCCGTACCTCCAGACGCCGCTGTTCCCCGCGTACACGTCCGGTCACGCGACTTACTCGGCGGCGGTCGGCGAGGTGCTGGCGCACCTCTTCCCCGCCGACGCGAAGGACTGGCGCGCGAAGGCCGAGGAGGCGGCCATCTCGCGCGTCTACGGCGGCATCCACTTCCCCGCGGACAGCCGGGTCGGCTCCCGGATGGGCCGCGAGATCGGCAGGCGCGTCGTGGAGCACGCACGCCGGGACGGCGCGGAGCGATGAGGCGCGCGCTGCCGCACGCGGCCCTGCTGCTCGTGGGCCTGCTCCTGGTGGCCGGATGCGGTGGCGGCGACGGCGACGGGGAGTCGAAGGCCGATCGCAACTCGGTTCCGCAGAGCCGCGTGAACCGAGCCTTCGGGTCGGCCCTGCCGGGGTCGCGCGGCCGGGCCCGCTACATCGCGCCGCATTGGGAGCGAGTCGCCGAGCTCTCCGGCAGCGGGGAGTCGACGGAGAGCTTCCAGATCAAGAGAGAGGCGGTCCAGTGGCGCGCACGCTGGCGCTGCGAGGGCGAGGGCCGCTTGGAGGTGGAGTTCCCGAGCCGTCCGGGCCAGCCCGGCCGTTCGGCCAGCGCCTGCCCGGGGTCGGGACTCGGCTCCTCGATACAGACCGGCGACGTGGAGCTGAAGGTGAAGGCCCCGGGCGAGTGGAGGATCACCATCGAGCAGCAGCTCCACGACACGATCCGAGACCCACTGCCGCCGGCCGTCGCCGACGGGAGCGCGCGCACGCTCGGCCAGGGAAACCTCTACCCGATCGACAACCGCGGCAAGGGCGCGGCCATGCTCTACCAGCTCCCGAACGGGCGGTTGATGGTGCGGCTCGAGGGGTTCAGCACGCTCGCGACCACCGGTCTCTACCTCTGGGTCACGGAGGCGGCCCACCCGCGGACGACCAAGGAGGCCTTCCACAGCAAGCACCGGACCGTGGCCGAGCTGCGATCGACGGCGGGCGACCAGAACTATCTCCTGCCGCGGGGCATACGGCCGGAGCGGATCCGCTCGATCGTGATCTGGTGCGACCCGCTCCGCATCGCCTACCTCGGCGCCACGCTGCGTCGGCCCTGAGGCCCCGTCACCGCGCCTCGACGGCACCGCTGACCTCGTAGCGCACGGCCACCCCCTCGATCGACCGGACGCCCGGTGGGCGCGCTCCCGCCTCGCGCAGGAAGACGACGACGACGTGAGCGCGCTCGCCGGGCGCCGGACGGCCGGTGCGCTCGGCCGCGCCGACACCCATTCCCTGAACGCCGGGGCAGGCGCGGACGGCGGCCCCGCCGTATCGGTCGACCACGTTTCGAGCGCTCCCCAGCGTGACCGGCCGCCCAGGCGCCGCACTCGCGGCGGGCAGGCACGAGCGGCTGTCGGCCGGCGATCCGTCGCTCTGGTCGCCGCCGCCCGAGCAGCCCGCCGCGCATGCCACGGCGGCTGCGGCGGCGAGTAACGGCCATGATTCGATATGCGTGTTTTTAGCGATTTACAGGTTCTCCCCACAGACGCATCCCGTTGTGTAATATGGCGCGCTCGCAGCGGTCAATGGGGGCAAAGGGCGGGGGCCCATCCTCCTGTCAGGGGGTTGAGATGAAGCAGGATCTTCGGGAAAGTCCCGCGACGCGGCGTGGCTTCCTGATCACCGGCGGCGCGGTGGCCGCCGGAGCAGCGACGGCCGCCGTGCCGTCGCTCACCGCGGCCGAGTCCGCAACGCGGCTCTCGCCTGCACAGCGCGCCACCTACCGCGCGCTCGTGGAGACGACGGCCAAGGTCCCGGGCACGCTCGCGGACGCGCGCCGGTCCCGGCAGGCCGTCGCCACGCTCGACCGGGAGTACCGGCGCGCGCCAGACCACGTGAAGGCGCGCATCGCCGCCACGCTCGACGGCCTCGACGCCGCCGCGAAGGGAAGCTTCGCGCGGCTCAGCTCGAAGCGCCGGCTGGCGGTGCTGACCGCGGACGACGGCCGCGCGTTCGGCGGGCTGGTCCGTCAGGCGGTCTCGCTCGCGGCGGCACCGTTCCACCCGAAGGGGTTCCGCTGGGACGGCGAGGCCGCCGCCCTGTGGCTGCGCATCGTCGACCTCAGGTCGGACTAGGGCACCTCCGGCCGCGCCGTCTCACACGACTTCGACCATCTTCTGCAACGGGGGCTGACACATGTCAGAGGCCAGGATTGACCGCAAGCTGCGTCCGATCGCCGCGAAGGCGAAGGACAAGCTGCTCGAGGAGTTCAAGGACGACCACAACGTCGTCGGAGCCGGCTACGGCCGTCGCACCGCAGGCGAGGAGCGGACCGACGAGCCCGCGATCGTCGTCTACGTGCTCCGCAAGCTGACGGGCTCGCGCACGCGGCTCGGGGGCAACCTCCCCAAGGAGATCGTCCAGGACGGGCAGCGGATCGCGGTCGACGTGGTCGAGACCGGGCCCATCAACGCACTGGCCTACAACCTGCGCTACCCGCGACCGGTCAAGTGGGGCGTGAGCATCGGTCACGAGCTCGTGACCGCCGGGACGCTCGGCGCGGTGGGCCTCTACACCCGGAACGGGCACTGGGGCGTGCTCAGCAACAACCACGTCATGGCGGCGAGCAACCTCGCGAACACCTTCGACCCGATCCTGCAGCCCGGCCCCGCCGACACCGGCAACAGGGTGCTCGACGTGATCACCTGGGTCGAGTGCTGGGTCCCGATCGTGTTCAACGACATCAACGCCGACAACCGCGTGGACGCCGCGGTCTCCTACGAGGACCCGGGGGGCATGCTCATCAACGAGTGCGAGGGCGGCTGGCCGGTCGCAACCTCCGACACGCCGGCCGTGGGCCTGCTGTTCGCGGGCGGCGACACGCGGACGTTCTTCAACCCGATCCGTGCGGTGCTGGAGCGGATCGCGTTCCAGTTCTTCGCGGGCAACCCCTTCGTGGACCCGTACGTCGGCATGATCATCCAGAAGACCGGGCGGACCACCGAGCACACGGTGGGTCGCATAACCGAGGTCGACGTCTCGGTCACGGTCGGCTACCACGACCGCGGCGTGGCCCGCTTCAACCATCAGTTCTCCACCACCCCGATGGGGCTCCCGGGCGACTCGGGCTCGGTGGCCCTGCGCGGCGGCGACCCGGCCGGGATCGTGGACGTATCCGGGCCGTACACGGGCATCGGGCTGTCGTGCGCGAGCCTGGCCACGGCGGAGGAGGTCCTCGGGATCCCGATCACCGAGGACGACCCGACGATCCGGAGGGCGCGCGACCGGTACCTGCGCCAGACGCTCGTCGGCCGCTACCTGGTGGAGCTCTTCTACCACAACGAGCTCCGGCTCCAGGACCGGTTGAAGGGCACCGAGGTGCGGCGCGACGACCGTCTGCTCGCGCAGGCGATCTACAAGCGCTACGCCGGCGACCTGAAGTACACGATCGCCAATGCGGAGAAGCGCGGCAGCAAGGTGGACAGTCAGCATCTGGTGGACCTGACGGTCGGCGTCAACGCACTCGAGCGCTACCAGTCGGCCGACGAGGCCCGTGCGGCGCAGGCGATGCTCGAGATCGCGCGGAGGGCGGAGGGCAAGAACTTCCGCGAGGTGCTCGACATGCTGAACGACCGGAGCACGCTGAGGCGGGTCCAGCAGATAATGGGTCGCGTGGAGTCGATCAACACCGACTTCGACTTCACCGACGGAGGTAGGTGACCGACGAGCAGACGGCACGCAGAGTCCTCGCACGCCACCGCGACGCGATCTTGACCGGGCTCGAGGGCGCGGTCGGGGTCGGCGTCGGCGCGGCGGACGGGGGCGCCGCGATCGTGGTCTTCCTCGAGCACGCCGACAACGTGCCCGAGGGGCCGGCGGAGATCGAGGGCGTCCCGCTCCGCTACGAGGTGACCGGCGGGTTCCGAGCGTTCTGAGAAGGTCCGGATGACCACGCCGACGGCCGCCGCCCCGACCTGGCTCAAGTGCGAGCGCACGGCGGCCGCGCTCGAGCGCCTCGACGAGGGACTCGAACGTCTGGCGTCGACGGCGGCGCCAGAACTGCGCGAGGTCGTCTGGCACCTGCTCGGCCGGCCTGGCAAGCGCATCCGGCCAGCGCTCGTGCTGCTCGCCGCTTCGTGGGGCGAGTGGGTCGAGGAGCAGCTTCTCGACGCGGCCGCGGCGGTCGAGGCGATGCACGTCGGCTCGCTCTGCCACGACGACGTGATCGACAGGGCGGAGAGCCGGCGCGCGGTGGCGACGGTCAACGCGCGCTGGGGCGACGAGGCCGCCGAGGTGGCCGGGACCTACCTGTTCGCGCGTGCGGTCGGGTCTCTCTCCGTGCTGGGGGAGCAGCCCGGCGCGCTCGGTTCGCGCGCCGCCCTCGACGCGTGTGCCGGCGAGGTGCACGAGGCGGAGTCCGCCTACGACCTCGACCTCGACCCCCAGCGACACCTGGAGATCCTCACTCAGAAGACCGCCACCCTGTTCGAGCTGCCGTGCCGGCTGGGCGCCGAGATCAGCGGCGCGGCGCCGGAGGTCGCCGGCTCGCTCGCCTCCTACGGACGCTACGTCGGCGTCGCGTTCCAGCTCGCCGACGACGCCCTCGACCTGATGGGCGACGCCGAGACGCTCGGCAAGGGGACGCGCGTGGACGTGCGCGAGGGCGTCTACACGCTCCCGGTCCTGCTCACGCTGCGGACGGAGGGCGAGGCCGCGCGCGACCTGCGCGAGCGGCTCGAGCGCCGCGCCCTGACCGACGAGGACGTGGACTTCGTCGTCGAGACGGTGCGGAGCGGCAACGCGATCCACGCCACGATGAACCTCGCGCACGACCTCGGCCGGCGCGCGGTGCAGGCGCTCGCCGGGCTCGACGAGGGGCCCGCCCGGACCTCGCTCGCAAACCTCGCCGCGGGCGCGGCGATGCGGTCGGCGTGAGCGCTGACGCGATCGTGGTGGGTGCCGGTCCGGCGGGGTCGTCGGCGGCCTACCACCTGGCGAGCCGCGGGCGCTCCGTGATCCTGCTCGACCGCCGCTCGTTCCCGCGGGACAAGAGCTGCGGCGACGGCGTCACACGGCCCGCCGCGCGACTGCTCGCCGAGATGGGCGTGCTCGACCGCCTCCCGGACGCGTGGCCGATCCGCGGAGCGCGGATAGCGATGACCGGCCAGGGCGTGCGGACGTTCGACTACCCCGCGGAGGAGGGCGACTCCGGTCATGGCCTGACGATCCCCCGTCTGAAGCTCGACGCCGCCGTATGCGCGCAGGCGGTCGCGGCCGGGGCGGACCTCCGGGAGGAGACCACCGCCACCGCGCTCGTCCGCGAGGGCCAGCTCGTGACCGGCGTGGACGTCTCCCACGCGGGCGGAGCGGAGCGGCTCACGGCGCCGATCGTGGTAGTCGCCAACGGAGCCGGCTCGCGGCTCGGCCGCCCGGACGGCACCGACGCGTCCGAGCTCGGCTACGCGATCCGCGGCTACTACGACGGCGTCAGCGAGCTCGAGGAGTACCTCGAGGTGCACATGCCGCTCACCGACGACAGCGGCCTCTACTTCCTCCCCGCGTACGGCTGGGCGTTCCCGGTCGGGCCGGGTCGCGCGAACATCGGCGTGGGCGTGACCCGGCGTGAGCATCAGGCCAACGTGCGGCGTCTGATGGAGGCGTTCGTCGAGACGCTGCGAGCGACCGACCCGCGCTTCGAGGGCATGGCGCAGTCGGGCGAGTGGCGTGGCGCGCCGCTGCGGTTCGACTTCGTACCCGAGCGCTGCGCCGAGCCCGGCCTCGTGCTGGTGGGCGACGCCGCCGGAATGGTCAGCCCGTTCTCGGGCGAGGGGATCAGCTTCGCACTGGAGTCGGGCAAGCTCGCCGCCGAGACGATCGCCGACGCGCTCGACGCGGGCGCGGCGGCGCCCCTCGACCTCGGGCCCTACGTCAGCACGCTGCGCACGCAGTACGCGGGCTACTTCGAGACCGGGCGCCGGATGGCGTCGCGCCACACGCTCGTCTGGCGGGTGCTCGAGGGGACCTTCGACGACGACGGCCCGCTGTTCGACCTGATCCGCCGTGCGGCCGTCTTCCCGGAGGCCGCCGGTCAGCTCTACCCGAGCGCGGTGATGCAGGACGTGAGCGGCGTGCTCGGCAGCGAGCGGACACGCCTGCAACTCGACTCGCTGGGCCTCGGCGAGGTGTTGATCGAGGCCACCCGCAAGGACTGGCCGCACCTCGCTCAGCTCTTCGTGGCCGGCGGCGGCGATCCAGGAATCCCGTTCCGGCCCGCCCTGCTCGTGATGCTCGCCGCCGGGTTCGGCGACCCGACTCGGCCCGAGGTTCCGCTGCTGGCCGGCGCGGTCGAGCTGGGGTCCCTGGCGGCCGTGGCCCAGGCGAGCGTCGGCGGCCGGCGGATCGCCTCCGGCAAGCGCGACTGGGGAACGATCTTCGCGCTCATGCTCTCCGACTTCCTGCTCGCGAAGGCGATGGAGGTCACGGGCAGCGCCGACCCGGAGGCCACGGTGGTCATCGCCGAGTCCGTGGCGGGGATGTGCGAGGCACGCATGAAGCAGATCACGGCGGCCGCCGGACCGGACGGGTCGATCGAGCTGCACGAGCGGCTCCTGGGCGAGACGACCGGCGAGCTCTTCGCTCTCGCGTGCAGGGTGGGAGCGCGCGCCGCCGCGGCGGACGCGGGCGCCACCGCCGCTCTCGAGGCCTACGGGCGCGAGCTCGGGACCGCCTACCAGGTGGCCGAGGACTGCCGCAAGCTCGCCGGCGTGCCGACGCTCTTCGGTCAGCCGGCGGAGCGGGCCTCGGGCGGCAGCACCAACACGGTCACGCGCCTCGGCGGCGACGCCGGTCGTGCCGAGGAGCTGGCTCGCGACCACGCCGCCCGGGCCCGCGCCGCACTCGAGCCGCTGCCGGAGGGGGGTCTGCGGGAAGCCCTGGGGCGGCTGGCGGACTACGTCGTGACCGCCGGCGAGGGCGGCCGCGTGGCGAAGTAGGTCGTCGAGCGCGTTCCGTCCTCCCAGCGCTCGCGCTCGATCGTGAGGATCGAGGTGCCCGCGCGCTCGAGCACGGGCACCACCTCCGCCTCCGGAACGGACCACATGCCCATGGGGTCGAGCCGGAGCCGGCGGAACAGCAGGCCCTCCGGCAGGCGCGCGGCGCGCAGCGCGCGGTACAGCCGCCGCCGTGGCTGGAGACGCTTGACGGGCGGGATCGAGCTTGGGACCTGTACCGCCAGCAGACCGCCCGCGGCCAGCACCCGCCCCAGCTCGGCCATGTAGCGCAGCACGGCGCGGCGGCTCGACACGTGCTGGAGCACGAGGCCGCTGTAGACCAGGTCGAACTCGCCGTCGGCAAACCCCGCGAGGTCGGGACCCCCAACCCGGAACTCCGCGTTTGCCACGTCCGCGTTCACGCGCCTCGCCTCATCGACCATGCGCTCGGCGATGTCCACCCCCACGCTCCGGCCGAAGTGCGCGGCCAGTGCCCGCGTCATGCGCCCGGCCCCGCACCCGAAGTCGAGCGCGGCGCGGTGCTCGCGGGGGTGGCCGAGACGGTCCGCGAAGGCGAGCAGCCGCGCGGCCTCGTCCGCGCCGGAGGCGAGGAACTCGTCGAGGTCCCAGCCGCCGAACTTGTGGCGCTGGTCCGCGAGCACCGCCCAGTACGGATCGAGCGCGGCCAGGTCCTGCCAGTCGCGCCTGTCGGCTCCGAGGCTCACATCGCTGAAGGTACGGCTTCGGGCGGGTCAGGGCTGGCGCGGCACGTTCCTGCCCGGCTCGTTCTTCCCGCCGGTCTGCACGAACGCCACGCAGTCGCCCTGGTTCTTGAAGCCCAGCTCCTCGAAGTCCCTGAAGCCGCCGCCCATGCACTCCTCGCGAGTGGTCGGCCGGTCCGGGTCCGGGTCCGGATCGGGATCGGGGTCCGGGTCGGGGTCCGGATCGGGGTCCGGATCTCCGGAGTCGGGGGTCGTCCCCGTCAGGAACCACTCGGAGACGTCGGCGAAGTTGGCCGGCTCACCGGGCCCGTCGCTGTTGTAGAGGCTGCTGCTCTCGGCCTGCCCCTCGGTGGTGTACGTCTCGCCGTCCGCGGGCCTGATCGTGGCCTCGTAGTTCGCGAGGGCAGAGCCGGAGGAGACCTGGTACTGGTGGATCTCGCTCGCCGCCCTGCACGAGCCCCCCGCGCCCGGGATGATCGCGGCCAGCTCCTTCGTGCCGGTCACCTGCCCGTTCACGGAGTCGATGGAGAACGTCGCCTGGAAGGCGGTGAGCTGGAAGCCCGTCACCGAGGTCGGATCCGGCTCCAGGGTGAACGTGCCCTGCTCCTCGAACGTGCCGGGGTAGGGGCCGAACGCGGGGCCGGTCGCCGTGAACGAGAACGTCGAGGGGCCCTCCGCGTTGCAGGTCCCCGTGGTCGTGAACTCGCCCGGCGTGGCCTCCTCCGGGAACTCGAACACCTCGCCGGTCGCGATCAGCCGCTCCCCCATCAGGCTCGGAACCTGCGCACCGGCCGGTGCCGCCGACCACAAGGCCGCCGCCACGCACGCGGCCGCGACCAACCCCCGCCTACCTGCCCACATCGCTCTTCCCCTCGATCAGAAACCGGACTCGCCCAACCTATGCACGATCGTGCCGTCGCGCCACCCCTACGCGTGCGGCCCCTCGGCCACGCTGACTCCGCGTTCCTGCCGTACGCGGATGTGCATCGAGCAGTGCTGCACGACGTCGTCGGTGTGCGAGACGACGAACACCTGCCGGAACTCGCGTTCCACGAGCTCGCCGAGCTGGGCCAGGAGCAGCCGGCGCCGTTCGACGTCCTGGCTTCCGAAGACCTCGTCGAGGATGATGAAACCGGACTCCACACCGCGCTGCCGGGCGAGGACTCGTGAGAGCGCCAGCCGCAGGCAGAGCGACGCGAGGTCCTGCTCGCCGCCGGAGAAGCGACGCAGCGGGTGCAGCTCAGGCCCGTCCGCGAGCTGGAGCTGGTAGCTGTCGTTCAGTCGCGCGATCGGATAGCGCGTCTGGGTCACCTGGCCGAGCAGCAGCGACGTCTCCTGCTCCAGCGTCGGCCTGGCTCTGCGCGAGGCGTCCTCCCGGTATGCCGACAGCGCGCCGGCGACCTCCCGCCGCCACCGCTCCTCCCGCCGCTCGGTGCGCAGGCGACGCTGCGTCCTGCGCGCGTTCGCGAGTCGCTCGCGCGCCGCCGCGACCGCGTCGCTGTCGAGACTGGCCTGCCGTTCGGCCGCCCGCAGGCGGCTCTCGGCCTCGTCGAGCTCGGCGACCAGCCTGTCCCGCTCCCGGCGCGCCTCGTCCTGCTGCTCCGCGTCCACGACGATCTCCGCGGCCGCGGCCTTCAGCGCGTCGTGCCGTGAGGAGACCTCGCCGACGATCGCCTCCTGCTCGGTGACGCGGCGTTCGAGGAGCTCGACCGAGTCGGCCGCCGACTTCAGCTCGCTGCAGCGCCGGGCCGCCCCCTGCACCTCGGCCAGCTCGGTTCGCAGCCGGGTGTGCTCGTCCGGGGCGTACCCGTCCACGTCGAAGTGGGCCACCTGCTCGGCGCAGAGCGCCGCCTCACGTTCCGCCTCCTCGCGGCGCCGCAGCAGGCCGTCGCGCAGGACCTGGACCTCCGCCGCCTTCTTGGCACGCTCGCGGAGCGCCGGAAGGCCCTCCTGCAGCTCGCCGTAGCGGGCCTCCCACCGGCCCTCCCGCTCGGCGGCCTCGGCCGCCGCCGCCTCCGCGGCCGCGAGCTCCGGCTCCAGGGTCTCGACGTCACCCGCCGGATCGAGCGCAGCGCTCTCGGCCCTCAGCTCCCGGAGGCGCTCCGCCTTGCGGTCGAGTGCCTCGCGCTGCTTCGCCAGCTCGTGGATCGCCGCGTTGAGCTCCTCCAGCCGCCCGCGGCTCGCGGCGAGGTCGCGATCGAACGCGGCGAGGATCTCCTCCCACTCGTCCCCGTAGGGACGCTTGCACGCGAGGCACACCGCCTCGGTCCCGTGCTCCTCGATCTCGTCGCGGTGCTCGGTCTCGCGGACGATCGCCGCGACCAGCTCGGTTCCCTGGGCGCGCAGCTCGTGCCAGCGCGCCTCCGCGCTGCTGGCCTGGCCCTCCGCGTCGCCGAGCTGCTCCATCTCGGCCTCGATCTCGGCCCGGCGCCGGGCGCGGGCGAGGGCCTCGCGGAGCCGGCCGGCCTCGGCGTCGGCCGCCGAGCGCTGTGAGGCGATCGTCCGCAGGTCGTCCGCAAGCCGTTCGAGCTCCACCTGGGCGTCCTGCACCTGGATCGCGAGCGCGCCGGCGTCGTCCTCGGCGGGGAGCGCGGCCAGCTCGTCCGCAGCAAGAGCGGCCTGGGCGAGGGCCTCCCGCTGCTGCTCGCGCAGCTTGGCGGCCCGGTCGTGGTGCTCCCGGCGCAGGTCCATCTCCCGCTCGCGCGCGGAGAGCTCCTCGAGCCGCGCCGCCACGGGCAGGAGCTGCTCGAGCTGCTCGGAGGCCGCACGCGCCGGTGCGAGCTGGGAGCGGATCTCGTCGAGGATCGCCTGCTCCCGGCCGAGGTCGGTGGCGGCCTCCTGTGCCGCGAGCCGCCGCCGCCCGGCCTCCTCGGCCAGTGCCACGAGCGCGTCGAGGCTCTCGTTCGCGCGGTCGCGCTCCGCCTGGAGCTCGCCCACGCGCACCTTCGCGCCCTGGACCGCGGGGGCGGCCTCCTGCGCCTCGCGCTCGATCCGCTCGACCTCCTCCTTCAGCTCCTTGACGTCGAGCGACTCCGCGGCCAGCGTGTCGACCACCACCTTCTGCTCCTTCGCGTCGCGGGCCGCGATCTCCGCGGCGCGGCGCAGATGCTCGATCCCGAGCAGCCGCTCGAGCTGGTCCCGCCTGTCCGATGCCCTCGCGCTGTCGGAGAGAGCCTGGACCTCGCGCTGCCGCGCGTAGAAGGTGCCGCGGAACATCTCCTGGGTGAGGCCGAGGACGACGGCGGCCTGCCGGCTGGTCTCGGTCAGCGTGGTGGCGAGCTCCACGTCCGAGGCCACGTCCACCAGCCGGGCGTCCTGGCCCTCGACGCGGCGGACCAGGTAGGTCCGGCCACCGACCTCGAACTCCAGCTCCACCCAGCACGGGCCCTCGGAGCCCTGACGGCGCACCGGCAGCGCGCCGGCTCCGCGCCTGCCGCCGAAGAGCGCCCATTCCACGGCGGCGAAGATCGTCGACTTGCCGGCTCCGTTCGGGCCGATCACGGCTATCAACCCGTCGACGTTCAGGTCGAGGTCGGCCTCCGCGAAGCAGCGGAAGTCCTGGAGCTGGAGTCGCAACAGCCTCATCCGGCCAGCTCCTCCGCGGCGCGCTCCAGGTAGCCCTCGGCGCGAGTCACGAACTCGCCGGCGTCCAGACCGGACGGAGCGCGGCCGACCAGGAAGTCGCGGAGCTCGAGCGGAGCGAGCGCGGTCCCGCCGCCGCCTTCGTTCACGGCCTCGACCTCGAGCTCGAAGTGCAGGCAGGCGCGGAAGGCCTCGTCCACGGCGTGCCGGTCGATGCCGCCGGCGGCCGCCGCGGTGACGTTGCGGACCGCCAGCTTCGCGATCGCCGCGTCCAGGTCGTCACGCTCGGCCGCGGCCGCGATCGCCGCTGTCAGGTCCTCCACGCGTGCGGCGTCGATCGGGTCGAGCTGCACCCGGCGCCGCGCCGGGACCGAATGGCGGACGTAGTAGCCGCCACCGAGCGGATCGGCCGTGAGGTCGATCTCGGTGATGCCCTTCTCGCGCGCGTCGTCGGCCCAGCTCAGGCGCTCGAGCGAGCCGCTGTAGGCGGCGTTGATCCGGACGCGGTCGGCCTTGTGCAGGTGCCCGAGTGCGACGTAGTCGAAGTCGCCGACCGCCTCGAGCTCCTCGCCCGACAAGGTCAGCGACCCGGCCTCGGCGGCGCCCACGTTGCCCATCCCTCCGAGACCCATGTGGGTCACGCACACGTTGAAGTCCGCGTCCGCCGCCGGCTGGGCGGCACGCAGCTGCTCGGCGAGCCTGCCCGCGTCGTTGTGGTGCGGCACGGCGTGCACGGCCAGCCCGCCGATCCGGACGGCGGCGGGGCCCTCGTGCACGGCGTGGACGAGACCCGAGCGGTCGAAGCGCTCCAGCAGGCCGAACACGTGCTCCGCCGAAGCCGCGCGCGGCGTGGAGTGGTTCCCCGCGATGAAGACGGACGGAATGCCGGCCTCGCACAGCCGCGAGATGCCGTCGAGCGCGACGGCGAGCGCCGCCGACGATGGGTGGTAGCTGTCGAAGAGGTCGCCGGCGTGGATCACGGCGGCCGGCCGCAGCTCGATCGCCTTCTCGACCGCCGCACCGAACGCCGCGTACACGTCGAGCTCGCGAATGTTGCGACCGCGATCGTCGGTGCGATGGAACTGCCGAAACCCGAGATGGGTGTCGGCGAGGTGGACGATCCGCACCGCTACATCATGCCCACCGGGAGGAGACCGAGAAGGCGCAGGCGGAGCCGCATCGCCGGGACCGAGACCTCGAACCGCTCGGCGAGAGCCGGCAGGTTGCAGCCGGTCTCCGCCGCCTGTTCGCGTACCAGCGGCTCGGGCATCAGAAGCTCCCGCGCGAACGCGTTGGCCTCGGCCTCGCGGCGGGCCAGCCTCGCCGTCCGGTCGTCGGGCCGGCCCACCTCGGCGATGTCCTCCGACCGGTCGAACACGAGGGCCGCGTCCTCCCGCACGTGGAGCCGCCAGTGTGCGACCTCGTGCGCGATCGTGAATCGCCGCCTGCGCGGGCTCCGGGCCGCCTCCGCGCGATCGACCCAGATCGTCCGGTGCGGTGGATCGATCATCCCGGACAGCCGGCCCTGGTCGGTCGGCGCGCCCGGCAGCGAGCGCAGGTCGTCGTGCTCCTCGATGAGGAGATCCAGCAGGGACGTGGCGATGCGCTCGACCGGCACCGGCGGGATCCCGCCGGCGCCGAAGCGGGTCCCGAACTCGCGCAGCAGCTCCTGTGCGGCTGTCTCGGCCTTAGGCGTCGGATCCCCCCGTGAACAGGCGCTCGACCAGCTCGACCTCCGGGTCGCGCCCCACGACGTCCGGCCGGCTGCCGCGTGGCCGCACCCGCTCGTCCGCGCCGCCGCGCCCCATCGCCGGCGCGGCCGGCCCCCATGGGCGCACCCCCGGCCCAGCCGGCCGCGCACCGGCGATGAGATCCTCGGGCTCCGCGTCGAAGATGCGCGCCAGGCTCACGAGCAGCCGTCGCGCGATCCGCGTGCCCAGCAGCTGGCCGCTCTCGAGCCGGTGGTAGTAGCGCTCGAGCGCCTTGCGGCCATCGGGGCCGGCGATCCCGTGCTCCTCCGCGAGCGCGGCGACCACGGCCTCGCGCTCGATGCCGCGGGCATGGCGCATCGTCCGGAGTGCGCCCGGCAGCATCCCCGTGGCGCCGCTCGATGCGGCCACCTCGTCGATCGCGGCAAGCGCGCGGGCGTACCCCTCCGAGGCGGTGTCGACGGCGCCGACGGCGGGTCCGCGAGTGGCCAGGACCGTCGCGAGCATCTCGGCGAGCTCGTCCCGCTGATCCGATGCGACGAGCTCCAGGTACCGCTCGACGGGCTCGACGCGACCCGCGTTCAGATCGTCGACCGCCCGCCAGAAGACCTGCTCCAGGGCCGAGCTCACGACGTCATCCAGTCGTTGAGCGGGAGCGGCCTGCCGTGGAGCTGCGGCCGCTGAGCGTCGGCACAGGACGCGGCGATCTGCGCCGCGATCGCCCCCACCGGCGGCAGCTCGTCCGGCTGGCTCAGCCGCAGCAGCAGCCGAGCGCTCGCGTCCTCGATCGCCAGTCCGACCCTCGAGCGGCCGAGGCCCAGCGCCACGCCGCGCTCGCGACAGACCCGCTCGATCACCGGAACGGCGCGCACCACCAGCAGGCGGAGCGCCAGCTCGAAGCGCTCGTCCCCGTCCAGGAGGAACTGATGACGCAGGATCTCGAGCTCGAGGTCGTCGAGCCCGCGCAGGAGCAGTTCGTCATCGCGCTGTGGATCCCGCATGTCCGCTATTCCGATCGCCCGCGGCGCTTTCTTACATCCGTCATCGCATCCGCCGCGCGAAGCGCCGCGAACGCGCGGCTCGACGCCGTGTCGCACGCCGCGCGGCTCACCCCCAGGTGCTGCGCGATCTCCTCCGGCGTGCGTCCCACGTACAGCCGCTCGACCACGATCGTCCGGTCGCGCTCCGAGAGCCCCTCGAGGCGGGCGGCGAAGTCGCGCGCCTGCTCCTCGAGGGATGGAAGCGGCTCGGGGGCGCGCCGCTGCAGCGGAAGCGCCGCCAGGTCGTGGGGATCGGATTCGTCCCTCCGCGTGGGCGACTTCCAGTAGTCCTTCAGCTGCCAGTCGATGTTGTCCAGGACCACCTGCCGGAACGGCTTGTTGAAGAGCTGCTTGTTGGCGAGGGCGCGCGCCAGCCTCTTCATCACGTCCTGCGCGACCTCCTCGGCGTCGTGGTGGGGGTCGGGCGCGCCCCGAAGCCGTGCGCGCGCGATGTTGCGGATGAAGGGCCAGTACGCGCCCATGAGCTCCGTCGTGAGGCGCCGGATGCCCTGCGGGTCGTCCTGCTCGTGCGCGAGAGCGAGCTGACGCAGCAGCCGAGCGTCCTCGGCATCGCGTGCCGAGCCGGGATCTCCTCTCATGGCGAAGTTGTCTCGATCGAATGCGTCATGGTCGCGTCGCGCGCGCGTCCTTTGCCAAACCGAGCGGCGCGCCCCCTGTCTTACACGTCCTACCTCGTCCTGGGGAATCCCGCCCCCGGTGACAGGAGGCGCCTCCGAGTCTCGGCTAGGGCTGCTGATGGCCGCTCGAGCTCGCGTCGTGGTGACCGGCGACGAGCCGCTGCTGGCCGACGGGCTCGCTCTGCTCCTCCGCCGTGCCGGCATCGAGTCGACCTACGCCGAGACCCCGGCCCTCGCCGTCGCCTTCGTGCAGAGGGCTGGTGCCGACGCCCTCGCGTGGGCGGGCGTCGACCTCGACGCGAAGACGCTCGACGGCCTCGCCGAACTGCGCCTCGCCCGCCCGGCCACGGGGCTCTGCCTGATCAGCCACCGGGCGGACGGAGACGCCCTGGAACGGCTGCTGGCTCAGGGGAGCGAGCGCCTCGCGTTCGTGCTCCGAACGGACGCGCTGCAGACCGAGGACCTCGTTCGCGTGGTCCGCACCGTCCTGCGCGGCTACTCGACCGTCGACCCCGCGCTGCTGCGGCGGCTCGCCGCCACCTTCGCGGAGGCCGAGGGGCACGGCCTCACGAGGGCCGACCACGAGGTGATGGAGCTCGTCGCGGCCGGGCTCCGCAACGTCGAGATCGCGCGGCGCCTGTGGAAGAGCGAGAAGACGATCGAGAAGCACGTCAGCCGGCTCTTCGCGAAGTTCGGGCTCTCGCCGGATCGAGCGGCGCACCTCGACCGCCGCGTGACGGCGACCCGGATCTACCTGGCGAGCCACGACCGTCGCCGGCGCGGCCTCGTCGAGCACCGGCCGTTCGAGCCGCTCTCGTCCGAGGGCTAGCACCCGCCCCGCTGCGGGTTGTCAACCGGTTTCACCTATCCGTTCGCTATTTCACACCCAACGGATGGACCTGCGCCTCCACGCGGTACTGATTGGCCACACCGTCTGCAAGGGTCGCCTCATGCCGTACATAGCAGTGTCTCGTGGGGTCCCGTGACACCGGACGAGATGTCGCAGCGGTCCAGCGCGGGCCGCGAGCTGACGCGTCGGCGCGTGCTGCAGGGCGCCGCCGCGGCGGGGGCCGTCGCCGCTCAACCCGCGGTCGCGGCGTCCGCGGCCCGCCCCAAGGCGCGCGCCGTGCCGCGCACCGTCGACGTCGCCGTCGTCGGAGCCGGCCTGTCAGGCCTGATGGCAGCGCGCGAGATCGTTCGTGCCGGCCGCTCGGCGGTCGTCCTCGAAGCACGCGACCGTGTCGGCGGCCGCGTGCTGAACGCGTCCATCGGCGGCGGCGAGACCGTGGACATGGGCGGCGAGTGGACGGGACCGTCCGCGCAGCGGATACCGCGGCTCGCGCGTGAGCTCGGCGTCGGCACGTCGAACACCTACAACGAGGGCGACAACCTCTACTACAAGGACGGCCAACTGACGCGCTTCTCGTCGCGCGGACCGCTCGGTCCGATCCCGCCGGACGCCGGCGCCCCGGAGGTTGCCGTCGCGATCGCCCGCATCGACTCGATGGCCGCCGAGCTGAAGGTCGACGCCCCGTGGGAGCACCCGCGCGCCGCGGAGTGGGACTCGATCACGATGGAGACGTGGAAGGAGGAGAACATCGCCTCCCCCGACGCGCGCGCCCTGATCGACATCGCGCTGAACGCCGTCAACGCCGTGAATTCGCGCGACTTCTCGCTGCTCTCGTTCCTCTCCTACGTTGTGACGGAGGCCGACGAGAGCCGCCCCGGGGCGTTCAGCGAGCTGGTCCGCGTCGAGGGCGGCGAGCAGCAGTACAAGTTCGTCGGCGGCACCCAGGGCATCGCGCTGCGGATGGCGCGCCAGCTCGGCCGGCGTGTCGTCCTGAGGTCGCCGGTGCGCCGGATCGAGAACATCCTCGGGCGTGGCCGCGTGACCGTCGTCAGCGATCGGGGCACGGTCAGGGCGAAGAGGGTGATCGTCGCGCTGCCGCCTGCCCTCACGGCTCAGATCGCATACGACCCGCCGCTGCCGACCGATCGCGCGCAGTTCGTGCTGCGCTACCCGCAGGGCTCGGCCATGAAGATCAACGTGGTCTACGACCAGCCGTTCTGGCGCGAGGAGGGCCTGACCGGCCAGGTGGTCAGCCACGCGCCACCGGTCAAGGTGACCTTCGACAACTCCGCGCCCGACGGACGTCCGGGGGTGCTCGCCGCGTTCATAGTCGCGGGAGACGCCCGAGCGTGGGGGCGTCGGCCGGCGGCCGAGCGCCGCGAGGTCGTGCTTGGCCAGCTAGGCACCTACTTCGGCGAGCGCGCCAGGTCGCCGCGCCTCTACCTCGAACAGAACTGGCCCGCCGAGCAGTGGTCGCGCGGCTGCTACCACGGCTTCGCCCCACCCGGCGTCCTGACGGACTTCGGCTTCGCCCTGCGCGGCTGGTTCGGGCGGATTCGCTGGGGCGGCTCGGAGACCGGCCGCCACCATGCGGGCGGCATCGAGGGCGCCGTCCGCTCCGGCGAAGAGGCGGCGGCGGCCGTCCTGGCACAGCTCTGACGGCGTGCCCGGGGTCACCGCGCGCAGCCTGCGTGCCGGCGAGCTGCTGACCGAGGCCGAGCGCGCCTGGCAACCCTGCCGCCGGGGGATCGAAATGCCCACCGCCGGGTGGATCCCCAACGTCGCCCCGGGGGTACTCCTGTTCTACAGGGGCCCTCGTGAGGTGGCCCCGCGATGGGGGGATTGCAATGAAGGTCTTCTTTGGGGGGATGGCGTTCGCCATGCTGCTCGCGCTCGGAGCCACTGCGACGGCGAGCGCGGCACAGGAGCTGACGGTGCACACCTTCAGCGGCTACTGCGACTACGAAGGGTTCATCCAGTTCCGGGATCCGGTCGGCGTCGTGCCCGAGCCGAACGTGCTGGTGTTCGACGTGGCCGGCCCGTGCACGGGGACGCTCGACGGGCGGCAGGTGGTGAACGAGACCGCCCGGTTCCAAGACAAGGCTGAGGGGATGATGTCGTGCACGCAGGGCCTGCAGATCGATGGTCCCGGCCGCATGAGGATCAACGGGGCCACCATCGGGTTCGGGTTCACCGAGTTCCGGTTCGGACCGGTCAGCAAGTTCAGTTTCACGGGTGAGAGCGGCGGCTCCCTCGAGGGCGTAGGCGCGACGAGCGACGAGCTGCCGTTCCTGATCGACCGATGCATGGCCGGGGACGGAAGTCTCAGGCGCGTGAACGTCTACGCGCACATAGCCGGCTCGATCAGCGGATAGCCGCGAGGGTCGGCGCCACGCGCTCGAGGGCGCGCAGCGCCCCGGCCGGATCGCCGGGTCGCGCGTGCGCGCGGTGCAGCTCTCCGAGCCGCAGCAGGTCGTCGAGCTCACGCGACGCGGACGCGATCCGGTCGTCACCCGCCGCCGGGCGTGCGTGCGCGCGGACGGCGGCGGCCACCGCGCGGCGCGCGCGCTCGAGCCGCTTGCGGTAGGCCGCCGGCGTGACCTGAGCCACCTGCGCGCCGACGGTGTCGGGCACCGCCAGCACCTCCCCGAGCAGGTAGAGGCGGCGCGTCTCGGGCGTGAGCTCGGTCAGCACGCCCACCGTGCAGGCCAGGTTCACGTCCTGCTCCACGAGATGCCACTCGGCCTCGGTCATCGGGTCGTGGTCGCTCACGAGCGCGCGGTCAGCCAGCTCGGCGGCGAGCGAGGCCTCGCGCGGGCCGGCGGCGGCGTGGCGGAGGATGCTGCGCGTGGCGACGGCGTAGAGCCAGCCGGCGAAGCTGCCCTCCCAGCGGTAGGTGCCGATCCGCGCGCACACGAGGATCAGCACCTCCTGGACCGCGTCCTCGACGTCCGCCGCCCGGCCTCCGCCCAGCAGGCGCCGGGCGTGCCGGACGAGTAGCGGCCGCGCGCGGGCGCAGACCGCCTCGAGCGCGGACGAGTCGCCGCGCTGAGCGCGCGCCACCAGCCGGTCGAGGTCGGTGAGCGGTGCCATCGGCCTCCAGACTAAGGTCGCCGCCGCCACTTTGCGCGCACGAGCTCGAGCGATTCGGCGAGCAGCGGCCGGAGGGCCTCGAACTGCTCCGGTGCCGGCGACAGGACCTGCACCCAGCTCATCCAGCCGTAGACCGGATGGGGCATGAGCTCGCCGAGGCGGGTGGGGTCGTAGCCGGAGAGGTCGATCACGCCGCCCTTCGGCGGCCGCCCGGGCTGGGGACCGAAGCGTCGCCTGTAGGCCTCCGGCGCCATGCCGAAGGCGAAGCGGTACACGCCGGGGCGCGCGAGGTTCGCGGAGCTGTCGTTCGGTCCGTCGTGGTCCTTCAGCGAGGCGAAGATCACCCCGAGCGGGGCGGCGCGGCGCGGGTTGTAGAAGACGGAGTCCTCGCCCCAGTAGCGCTCCTGCCGCAGCCCGGGCGCGAACCCGAGGAGGTCCCGCAGGATCTCCTCGGGCGCCATCGCGCGTCGCCGGGTCACGCGTGGACGGGGGCGATCGCGGGCACGCCGTGCACCATCAGGGTCGACTCCATGTCGATCAGGGCGAACATCGGGCGGCACGCCGCCGACGCCATCGCCAGCTCGGCGGCCGCCTTCGCGTCCTGAAGCGTGCGCCACCAGATCAGGTCGATCCAGCGGTCGCCCTCCGGGTCGTACGACAGGTCGCGCGAGATGAACCCCGGCTGCTCCCGGATCCACTCCGAGACGGGATCGACGGTCGCGAGCAGCTCCTCGCGCGTGCCGCCGTCGTTCAGCTTGAAGACGACGAGCTCGAGGACCTTCTCGGCGGCTGATTCCATTGCTCTCTCCTCTTGGTGAATTGGCTTTCACCCGGTAGAGAGGCCCGGCCGCCGGCGACTGTGACGTGACCGGATACGCCATAGCGGTGACAGGGACCCGAGCTCCCTCGGAGAACCGCAAAGGGCGCCTGGAACTCCATCCACCACCGGCGCCTTCCGCAAGGAGACGGACATGGCCTCCCCTTACCTGCTCGCCCTGCATGGCGAGCTCACCGTCGTCGGCAAGAAACCCGACGGCGACTCGATGCGCTTCATCCCGCGCTCGCCGGCGAAGCTCGAGCTGATCGGACGCGCCGATCGCCTCAGGCCCTCGCCCGTCGACGGCAGCCACCAGCTCCGCTTCGAGGGGATCGACACCCCCGAGACCCACTACGGGACGCTCGCGCAGCCGCTCGGCATCGAGGCGCGCGACCGGCTGCTCAAGCTGGCGGGCTTCGAGGACGTCGAGTTCGGTCCGGACGGCGCCGTGACGAGTGCCGTTCCCGCCAAGCACCCCGCCGTGATCCTCACGAACGCGGCCGAGGCCAACGGCCGGCCGGTCTCGTACGTCCTGGAGGCGGATGGCGCGGTGCCGCCGGACGGACAGTGGGTCGAGGTCGACCGCCAGCTCCTGCGGCGCACACTGAACGCGAAGCTCCTCCAGTCGGGCCTCGCCTACCTGACGCTCTACACCTCGACTCCGGCACCGCACCAGCAGGTGCTGCGCACGCTCGCCGAACGGGCCCGCGAAGCGCAGCGCGGAGTCTGGTCGCGCGACGAGACGGCCGAGTTCCGGCTCGCCGACCAGGACTCGATCGGCCCCGCCGGCGCGCTGATCCTGCCGAAGCTCTTCCGGCGCTGCTCGGACTACCTCAAGGCGCTCGCCGACGGGTTCATGGGCACGATCGACGACTGGCTCGTCGGGGTCTCGTCGACAGGCCGGCGTCCAGAGGACGACAGGCTGCTCGTCTGCGGTCGCACCGAGGTCACGCTGAGCGCCGTCGTCCAGCAGCTGAACCAGCGCATCCGCTTCACCGCCGATCCGCTGGACATCGTCTTCGTCGAGAAGTAGGTCGCGCGTGCCGGAAGTGCCCGGGAATCACCCCGCGCGCTCTCGCTCGGCCGACGCGCGTGCCGCACGCCCGAGCCACCCGAGCAGACGGCGGCGCCGAGGTTGCCGATGCGGCGGCAGGTGGCACGCCTCCGCCGGGAGGCCGGCGGCCGCCAGCTCGCGCCGCGTGGCGGCCACGTCGTACTCGAGCGCGAGGAAGCGCGCGCGGCCGCGGTCGAGGTCGAGGACGACCGCGCGCGCGACCGGGTCGGGCTCGCGCGCCTGGCCGACGCTGCCCGCGTTCACGAGCCACGGGCCGATGTCGGAGGGCAGCTCGACGTCACCGTCGCCCTCGATCTCCGGAGGCCCCGCGCGGTGCGGCACGAGCTGCGGCCGGTGCGTGTGCCCCAGCACCAGCATGCCGGCGTGCGGATGAGCGGCGGTCAGGAAGGCGAGCTGGCTGCGCGCGGCCGCGATGCCGTGCACGTACACGGTCGGGTCGCCGAGCGCGCCGTGCGTCATCACCACGCCCGCGGCCGGCTCCGTCTCGAGCGGCAGGGAGCCGAGGTACTCGCGCGTCGCGTCGTCGAGCGCCGCACGCGTCCAGTCGATCGTCTGGCGCTGGAGATCCGGCAGCCGGTCGCTGGGCAGCCGGTCGAGCGCCATGAGGTCGTGGTTGCCCGCGACCGCCACCGCGCCGGCCGCCCGCAGCCGCGCGACGCATTCGTTCGGCCGCGGGCCGTAGCCGACCAGGTCCCCCGGGCACGCGATCCGATCGCAGCCGGCGGCGTCGAGGGCGGCGAGGATCGTGTCGAGCGCGTGCAGGTTTCCGTGGACGTCGCCCGCGATGCCGAGCCGCATCACCTCCACCCCATGTGCACAACGTACCGCCAGCCGCGCGTGACTACGCGTAAAGCGGAAGGTTCTGGGATCGCCCACGCGAGAGAGCCCGACGATCGGGGGCAGGCTTCCGCCCGAGACGTCAGTCGAGCCCCAGCCGCTCCTCGAGATGCTCCCAGGCCCCGGGGATCACCCCGGCGGGCGAGATGCTGTAGTGCGGCAGCGCCCAGCGGCTGATCTTCGCGTCGATCACCGTCGGGCGACCCGAGCTGAGCGCGGAGGCGAACGCGTCCTCGAAGTCCTCGAGGGAGTCGACGGTGTGACCGTCGGCACCGCAGAGCCGTGCGTAGGCGCCGTAGTCCGGGTGGTCGAACTCGACAAGCGCGGACTCGCAGTACTCGGCCAGCTGGTAGACCTTGACTAGCTTGTACTCGGCGTCGTTGAAGATCACCCAGATGACCGGCACGCCGTACTGGACGGCCGTCATCAGCTCGAATCCGGCCATCGAGTAGCAGCCGTCGCCGCAGCCGACGACCACGGTTCGGTCGGGATCGGCGAGCTTGGTTCCGATGGCGGCGTTCGTGTGTGCCGCCATCGGCCCGAACTGGCCGCACTTGCGGAAGTTCTGGCCCTGCTCGAGGTCGACGTAGTAGCCCATCCACGCGAGGTGCGTGCCGGCGTCGGCCAGCAGCACGGCGTCCGGCGGCAGCTGCCTGCCGATCGCCTGGGCGAGCTTTCCGGGGTGGATCGACTTCGGCCGGGGCAGAAGCTTGCGGTGCTCGTAGTCCTGGGCGTCGACCTCGACGGGCGCGACCTCCCCGACCTCGCCTTCGAGCCCCGCGGCGATCGCCTCCAGGGCCAGGCGCGCGTCCGCGACCAGCGAGTGCTCGACGGGGTAGTGCTTGCCGATCTCGGTCGCGGCGATGTTGACCTGGATCAGCGTCTTGCCGTCGAACAGGTCCTCGCGCAGCCCGAAGGTCGCGTGCTGGCTGAGCGAGTTGCCGACCGCGAGCACGACGTCGGCCTCTCGAAAGGCCTTCCACGCGCTCGAGTGACCGCTCTCGTGGAACACGCCGGCCACGAGCGGGTGGGATTCCTCGACGATGCCCTTGCCGTCGAGTGTGGTCACGAGCGGGACCTGGAAGCGCTCGACGAAGTGCTTCACCACCTCCCCGGCGCCGCTGCGCACCGCGCCGTAGCCGGCGAGCAGCACGATCCTGCGCCCGTCCCGCAGAGCGCCGGCGAGACACTCGACGATCGGCCCGACCTGCTGGGCGTTGGGCTCCATGGGGCGCGCGTCGAGACGGACGTCGCGGTAGTTGCGGACCTCCACGTCGCGATCGGTGAGGTTCTGGGGCACGTGGATGTGCACGGGCCCCGGTCGGCCGGCAAAGGCCGTGTTGATCGCCTCCTCGAGGATGTCGCAGGTGTCCGCGACGTCCTCGATGAGGAACGACTTCTTGGTGGTCGCCGCGAACATCGTCTGCGAGTCCGGGGTCCCGTTCAGGCCCGAGGTGTCGTTGACGGCGCCGCGGCCACGCCAGTTCAGGCGGACGAACCCGGTGATGGCCAGCACCGGGTAGGAGTCCGACATCGCCATGCCCAGGCCGGTGAAGAGGTTGAACGCACCCGGGCCGACGGTCGCGTAGCAGACGCCGAGCTCGCCGGTGAACATCGCGTGGCCGCAGGCCATGAACGACGCCGCCTGCTCGTGGCGCGTGGCGATCGGCCTGATGTTCGAGTGCTCCAGCGCGACCGCCAGCATGGCGATGTTCTCGCCGTTGCCGCCGTACGCCGTCTTCACGCCCGCGCTCTCGAGGCCACGGACGATCGCTTCGTAGACGTTCATCGCTTCATCCGCCGTTCGCGTGCCAGGCGCCGTCGTGGCCACGGTGGGCGTCCGTCAGGCCGTTCTCGAAGAAGCGCTCGTAGTACTCCTCCTCGACGTGGTGGGCCTGCATCCACACGCCGGGCACGTGGATCGCCTCGACATGCCCGGGGAAGCGCCCGTGCGACTCGTAGATGTAGGTGCAGATGTCACGCGTGCAGGCGATCACGTCCTCGCCGTACGCCTTGGCCTCCGCCAGGTAGCGCGCCCCGAAGTCGCCCTTGTAGATGCGGTCGAACATGGCCTCGTCGGAATAGATGCCCTGGGGGCCGAACTTGTCGGCCACGACCGTGTCCACGGCCTCGTTCATCGACGCGTAGTTCGGCGGGCACATCGCCTTGATCAGGTGCTCGCCCTGGTGGCGCAGGCCGACCGGGTTGGCCCGCAGGTCCGCGTGGGTCGGCAGGGGGACCTGCCAGCGCAGGATGTCGGCCGGCTTCCAGCGCGGGGTCACCCAGTCGAAGCCGAGCATGCTGCCGTAGCGGTCGCGGAACTTCGGGTCGCCGAGCAGCACCGGCGGTGCCAGCGACGCGTGGATCCACGCGCCGAGGCCCATGGCGTCGGCGGTGAGCATCAGGTTCTGCACCAGCAGATCGGCCTCGATCTGGGTGCGCATCCCCCACAGCATCCCGAGCGGGAGCTTGATGTCCTTGTTGAGGAACCCGTTCTTGACCCACTTCTTGACCCCGGCCAGCCGGTAGAACCTGCGGTCGTCCACGATCGTCGGCCGCGCGCCCTCGGGCTGCGTGAGCAGGTACATCAGCCCGTTGATGTACTGGCGCGAGAGGTCCACGACGGGGAACAGCACCGTGGTGCCCGGCAGGTTCGACAGAAACCGGTTGGAGTCCAGGTAGGCGGGGAAGTCGCGGTTGCCGCCGGGGGCGTCGATCCGGTGGTCCATCAGCTTGACCTTCGCCTGCGACGCGCGGGCCACCAGCGCGTCGGGGTCGAGCAGGGACTGGCCTTCCTCGGGCGGCGGCAGCTTGCGCAGGAAGTACGTGCCGCTGTCGTTTATGAGGAAGAAGTGGGTGCCCTGCGCGTTGTCCGGGCTGCCCGCCGTCCGCCCGGCCATCGTGAGGTTCGGCTTGGCCATGATCGGCTCGTGGTTGCGCGGGTCGGCGAACGGCCGGTCGGGCATCGTCAGCCCGGTGCACCCCGTGATGGCGATCAGCACCGCCTCCTCGAGCTCGGTCAGCGGCGCGCGCGGCGCGGTCGACTCGTAGCTCATCGAGCCGGCGTCGACGGAGCTGCCGCGGCTCACGCGATGCGTGCGGCGTTCGAGCAGCGATCTCAGCAGCGGCCGCCCGGCCAGCGCGTCGAGCCCGGGGTGGGTGGAACGGGCCTGCTCGGTCACGCGCCGGCTCCGCTCGCCGGCGCCACGGCGCGCCACGGCGCGAAAGCGCTGGCGTCGCGCGGCACCAGCGCGGCCACGTCGGGGCAGTGGCGCAGGATGACGCTGGTCATCGTGTTCTCCTGGACCCAGTCCATTCCGAGCGGCGAGTAGACCTCCGGCCGGAAGTCCGCCGTGAGGAACCGGTCGCTCTGGATCCTCCGGGAGGCCATGAGGATGAAGATCCGGAAGGCCGTGTCCGAGAAGCCGAAGCCCTCGGGCGGCCGCTCCGCGAACAGCCCGACCATCGTGTCGACCTCGTCGATGCTGCGGTACACCTCGCGCATCCGCGCCACCGACTCCGGGTTGTCGCTCAGCTCGTCCCAGTGCTTCAGGCGCGGCTTGTGCAGGCCGGTGCGGAAGTCGTTGTACCGCGGAACGCCGCGGCGGCGGGTTCGCACGAGGTCCACCACGGAGAGGTCGATGCGCTCGCCGTCGCGCTCGAAGCTCTGCAGCGAGCGCGGGAAGTTGTGCAGCGTGATCGCCCCGGGATGGGAGATCCCGAAGGAGTACAGGAGGTTCTCGAGGCCGAGCGCGCGCAGCTCGTCGTCCGCCCTGTCCCCCGTGATGTCGAGGAACGAGCGCGTCCCGACCAGCTCGCCCGTCCGGTGGTCGACCAGCCGGTAGTCGTCGGGGATCAGCGGGTGCAGCCGGTAGACGGTGGCGAAGTCCTCGGTCAGCGAGTACGACGTCCCGTGATGGTCGGGCAGGGTCTCCGGGATCCCCACGTTCGCGTGGACGTCCATCAGCCAGATGCCCAGCCGCGTGATCCAGTCGTTGGACGGCGGGCCGTTCCAGTTCGCCTTCAGGCCGAGGTCGATCGGCTCGGTCGCGAGGATCGCCGGCGTCCACTCGACCGTGTGGATCTTCGCGATCAGCGCGGAGACGATCAGGCGGGCGGTCTGGAAGACGCGCTCGTCGCTCCAGCCCTTGTAGTGCGCTCGGAGCTCGTCGCATATGACGTTGTGCTCGCGCGCGAACAGCGTGTGAAGGCCGCTCAGCCCCAGCCACCAGCTCTCGTTGAAGCCGGTGAGCTCCTGGCCGGAGAGATCGGTCGGCAGGTAGCCCTCGTCGGTCAGCCGCAGCTTCGGCCCCTCGCGGAGGGAGGCGACCTTCGACGCGTCCGCGCCGTAGACCTCCGAAGCGTCCCACCAGTGCGACGCCGCGTTGGCGAAGAGCCGCTCGGTCCCGTCCGGCGCGACGCCCATCGCCTTGTTGCCGGCGATGCGCATCGTGGGCTCCTCCTCGCCCCCGACGGTGCTCGCCCACGTCATTCCGTCCGGGAGCTCCACCTCGACGTCGTGCGTCCCGAGCGGGTGGCGGGCGTGGTTGACCCAGTCGTGGACCTGGAACTGGATCCACGCGGCGGCGAGCAGGTTCAGGGAGGTCGCGGGCTGGAAGACCTCGCGGGTCAGCAGCCGCTGAGAGACCGTGACCGGGTTGGGCACGTCGAAGAGGTCGGGGCGGTAGTCGGGCTTGAGGTTGCGTCCGAAGGCGGAGTCGACGGCGCCCATCCGCGGCTCGGACAGGTCGTTGTAGGTCCCGTCCGCCGTGCGCGCGGCGCGCACGTCCTCGGGCGGCTGGGATGGCACCGGGCGCGGCTGCGGCGGCGCCTCGCGAGGCTCGGTGTCGAGCAGGTTGTGCGCGCGCAGCACGTGCCGGTAGCCGTCGAGGTTGAGCACCGCGAGGCGGACCGGGAGCCGGTGCCACTCGATCCGGCGGTTGACGAGCGAGAAGACCCGGCGAGCCACCGCGCCGAGCACGACGTTGCGGGCCGGCGTCTCCGTGTGCCAGCGGGTCTGCGCGCGGTGCGCCGCGCTGGCGTCGTAGGCCGACTTGCGCGCACGGTTGAGGTTGCCCAGCGGGCGGAAGTCCGGCGTGGCGTTCCACGGGTTGAACGCGAGCGCGTCGATCGCGCGGGCGCGGGCCTGGGCTTCAACCGTGGCGACGTCGCCACGGCGCAACGTGAGGACGGCGACCGGCTCGGCCGGCGCGGCCGCCTCGGTCCACTCGACCGCCGTGTCCTCGATCGGCGTGGAGCGCTCGTCGACGTAGCGCTGGACGCACAGCTCGAACTGCACGTCGCCGGCCGCGAGCCGGCTCGCAGCCTCGCGGGAGAGGTAGTTGGGATCCGTCGTCGACGGTGCGGGGCCGGGCGCGGCGCCGGGGGCCGGGCGCAGCAGGAAGCGCACCGCCAGCGACGGGCCCCAGGTCATCGCACCGCGACTCCAGTAGGTCTCGGTGCAGACGCTGCCCACGGAGCGGCCGCGGCCCTTCTGGACGTTGCGCACCATGCGCAGCGTCTCCCGCGGACCGAACATCGCCGCCAGGCGGACGAGCCCGGCGACGCGCGACGCGCCGGCGCCCGCGGTCGCCTTCGCGAACTCCACGAACTGGCGCGCGTCCCGGGCGTGTGAGACCGGGAAGTTCGTCGCGAGCAGGTCGAGGGAGGCGCCGTCGCCGGCCTCGACGCGAAGGGCGACGCCGCGCAGGTTCGGCGCGTAGTCGGGCTCGTGGCTGCCCGATGCGTTGGAGAAGCGCACGACCGTCCGGTAGGCCGCGCCCGGCCGCGCGAAGCCCGCCTGCAGGTCCGCCGGGAGATCGTCGCGGAACCGCAGCTCCGCGTCGTCGACGGCCAGCGTCGCCTTGGCGTGGAACGCGCGGTCGATCGCGTGCGGCACGCCGTGACGGCTGGCCTGCTTTCGCACCTTCGACTGCACCGCCATGATGCCGCGGGCGAGCTGCTCGAACTCCGCCCGCTCGGCCTCCGGGCTGCCGCCGGCATAGCGCTCGCTCCACGCGACGGGAGCCGGGATCGGGTCGGTGCGCTGCTCGGCCGCGGTCTCGGTCACTTGCCCCGGAACCTCTCCTCGACCATCTCGGCGATGCCGTGGACGACACCCTCGGGCGACGGGCTGTAGTGGGGTAGCGCCCAGCGGGTGATGTGGGCGTCGATCACGGTCGGCCTGCCCGTGCCCAGGGCCGTGCGGAACGCGTCCTCGAACTCGTCGAGCGAACTGACCGTGTGCCCGTCGGCACCGCAGGCGCGTGCGTAGGCGGCGAAGTCCGGGTTCTGGAACTCGACCAGACCCGTGTCGAAGTACGTCGCCATCTGGTAGACCTTGATCAGCTTGAACTCGCGGTCGTTGAAGATCACCCAGATGACGGGGATCTCGTGCTCGACCGCTGTCATCAGCTCGAAGCCCGACAGGTTGTAACACCCGTCCCCGCACCCGACGACGACGGTCCGGTCGGGATGCGCGAGCTTGAGCCCGATCGCCCCGTTGACGTGCCCGGCCATCGGCCCGAACTCGCCCGCCTTGCGGAAGTTCTGCCCGTCCTCGAGCTCGACGTAGTAGCCCAGCCAGGCGAGGTGCGCGCCCGCATCCGCGAGCAGGATCCCCCGGGGCGGCAGCATCCGGCCGATCTGGCGCGCGAGCTGCCCGGGGTGGATCTGCCCCGTGACGTGGGGGATCTTCCGCGCCTCCCAGTCCTGCCCCTGCACCTTCGCCCGCCGGACGTCGCCGACCTTGCCGTCGAGCGCGGAGTGGATCGCGGCGACGGCCGGGCGGGCGTCGGAGACCAGCGCGTGGTCGGCCTTGTAGACCTTGTCGATCTCCGTGTCGGAGATGTTGACGTGGATCAGCGTCTTGCCGGTGAAGAGGTCGTCGCGGTAGTTGAACACCGCGTGCTGGTTGAAGGCGTTGCCGATCGCGAGCACCACGTCGGCTTCGCGGAACGCCTTCCAAGCGCTGCTGTGGCCGCTGTCGCAGAACAACCCGACCGAGAGCGGATGACCCTCCGAGACGATGCCCTTGCCGTCCAGCGTGGTCACGAGCGGGATCTGGAACCGCTCGATGAGCTGGCGGACCTCGGCGTACGCGCCGCTGCGGATCGCCCCGAAGCCGACGAGCGCGACCACCTTGCGCCCGTCCTGGAGCGCCGCGGCCAGCGTGGTCGCGATCGCCTCGACCTTCGCCGGGTCGGGCTCGACCGGCTCGATGTTCAGGCGCACGTCGTGGTAGTTGTCCACCGACTGGCCCTTGTGGGTGAGGTTCTCGGGGACGTGGATGTGCACCGGCCCCGGGCGCCCCTCGAAGGCGAGGTTGACGGCTTCCTCGAGGACGTCGCACGTGTCGTCGATGTCGGTCAGGAGCCACGACCGCTTCGTGGTCGCCTCGAACATCTTCCGCGAGTCCGGCGTGCGGTTCAGTCCGGAGGTCTCGTTGAGCGACCCGCGGCCCTGCCACTCCAGCGCCGCGTATCCGGAGATCGCGAGCACCGGATAGGAGTCGGACATCGCCACGGCCAGGCCGGAGAAGAGGTTGAACGCCCCGGGCCCCGCCGTCGCGAAGCACACGCCCAGCTTGTTCGTGAACATCGCGTATCCGCACGCCATGAACGACGCCGCCTGCTCGTGGCGGGTGATGATCCCTCGGATCCGAGACTCGTCGAGCGCGAGCATGAGACCCGCGGCGTTCTCGCCGGCACCGCCGAACGCCGCGTCCACTTCGACGCTCTCCAGTCCTCGCACTATTGCCTCGTAGACCTTCATCCGTTCACACACCCGCCCAAAGTCGCTTGAGGACGTCGACGCGCTGGTCGACCCATCCGATCCAATCCACCGCGTCGCTGAGGCTTTCCGGCGGTCGCCCGACGAGCGTGTCGAGCGCCAGGAGCCGGTCGAAGTCGACTTCGACCTTGTCCGTCCGCGGGGTGAGGCCGTCGCGACGGCAGAACACGACGCCCGCCTCCTGCATCGTGTCGATGAACTCCTGCGCCATCAGGCCGTAGGCCACCGTCGTAGCGTGGATCCCGTCCAGCGAGAAGAGGCCGCCGCGCGTGAGCCCGGTCTCGTCGGACGCGAAGAAGCGTGAGTCCGGGACCGGCGTGAGACCGGCCAGCGTCGGCGGGAGCGGGTAGTCGGTGAGCCACTCCGGCCGATCGACGTCGGGGTCGTCGAGGTAGCGCCGGGACGCGAGCCGGTCCAGCCCGGCGCCGATCTCCGTGATGCGCCAGTCCAGGCCGTCCTCGCGGGCGGCTGCCACCGAGGCGACGATCGTGTCGTTGTAGGCGTCGATCGCCGAGTCGATCGCGCGCGCCTCGTCGGCCGTGAGATGCGCGTCGTCGTCCGGATCGAAGGACTGCTCGTCGACCCACGGCCGCACGTAGTACTCGAAGTACCGCGATCCCTTGCGCACCTTGTCGCCGATGCCACGGGCGACCGGGGCGATCGTCACGTGCGGCACCGTTCCGATCAGGACGTGGCGGGCGCGCACCCTGCGCAGGGCGGTCACCACCTGCGCCCACTCCTCCGCGAAGTGCGGCGGCTGCCAGACGTTGTACGCCGCCTTGACCTGCAGGTCGTCGAACTTGGCCTTGCTCCAGTGCACCTCCAGCCCGATCACGCTCCCGAGCGCGTTGTTGGCCCCCAGCAGGACGATCAGCGTCTCGATGCCGTCGCCGTCGGGATCCTCGGGCGTCCCTTCGTGCGACAGCGCGCAGGCGGCCTCGAGCGGTGTCATCGGCAGCCCTCCCGGCGTGCGCGCCGAGTCCAGCACCCGCCCCGCCGCGATCCGGTCCGCGTTGCGGACCAGCGGGACGACCTGGAAGCCGGCCCTCGTCCGATGCTCCGCCGCGGCATTGTCGGCGTGGCGCGACAGCGCGTCGCGCAGGTCCCACCCGTAGATGCCGAGGTTGTGGTTGATCGGGCCGCGGGGCGGGAGCGCGGCGCCGGGGCCGCTGTCCCACCACTCCTCGGCCTGGGCCAGGTGGTGACGGAGGTGAAACAGGGCCGCCGGCAGCTCCCACGGCGACACCTCCGCGCCGAAGCGTTCCGCGATGTTGCGCACCAGCAGTTCGAGGTTCAGCGGAATGCCGCCGTAGCCCGGGTACCGCGGGTAACGGAACTCCGCCCACCCGAGCTCGTGGGCGATGATCGCGGGATACGACAGATCGGTGTTGAAGATCGCACCGCTCTGAAAACCGTGTGTCAGGGAGTCACCGATCGTCACCAACCGGTGGCGCGGAGGCCCGTCGTGCTCGATGTCCACGTCGATGCCCAGGTCCGACGACGTCACCGGCACACGCGGTGTCGAGCGGATCTCGACCGTGTCCGGGATGGGTTCGTGAGCTGGTGACATGCGGCGGCGACTGTGTTCACTCGCCCGACAATGCGGTCGGTCCAGTCCGGCCGCCGGCCTTGGGTACCGCCATCGGCGGTGGCCCGCTCCCGTCATGCGTGCCCGCCCGGCGAAGCACCCAAGAAACTAACGTCAACGCGCCACCGCGCCATCCCCGGAATGAGGGAGTCTCGGCCTTTCGGACTGGGTTTTCTCAGCGGTCGGCTTGGCGGGTCTCTTGGCGGCGGGGAATCCGGTTCGGGCTGGGTCACCCGATGCCCCGTCGTGCGACGAGCCCTTGGTACGATTTTTAGGTAGGCGCCTTCGCACATCCGGGACTTCACTTTTCGCGCTTGTGCGACCGACGACACCGACCGGGGGGGAGTGGTGCTCGCACAGCGACTCGACGGTCTCGCGGCGGAGCGTGGCGACGCAGCAGCGTTCACATGGGTGCACGCGGACGGCCGTGAGGACCACTGGTCGTTCGGGCAGCTGCGTGATCGCGCCGCCGCTGTCGCGGATGCCCTGGCGGACGTCGGGACTGGCAGTCCCGCTGTTCTCTACTTCGCGCCGGGGCTCGATCACGTCGCCGGGTTGGTCGGCTGTCTGGCTGCGGGCGTGCCGGCCGTGTCCGGGCACGGGCCGCCGCTCGGCGGCGCTGCGAAGGTTCGCGACGCGGCGGTCGCGCTGCTGGAGCGCACCGCGGCGCAGGTGGTCCTGACCGACGCGGCGACCCGGGACCGCGCAGACGAGCCAGGCTGGATCGCGGTGGACGCACTGGGCGCCGCAGGGGGCCCACTCCACCGCGTCGAGCACGACCCTGCGGCGGACGCCATCGTCCAGTTCACCTCCGGCTCCACAGGGACGGCGAAGGCGGTAGTGCTCAGCGCCGGCGCGGTGGTGGCGATGCTCGACGCCCTGGAGCGGCATGTCGCCATCGATGAGCGCGACGTCGTCGTCTCCTGGGTCCCGCTCTATCACGACCTCGGGCTCGTGCTCTCCCTCCTGGTGCCCATGTACGGGAGCCGTGAGGTACTGCTGTCCCCGCTGACCTTTCTGCACCGGCCGGTGCGCTGGCTCCAGGCCGCCACGCGACACCGGGCCACGATTCTCGCATCGCCCAACTTCGGATTCGAGCTGTGCGTGCGCCGCCTGACCTACGAGGAACGCGACGGGCTCGACCTCTCTTCGGTGCAGATCGCGGCCTGGGGGGCCGAACCCGCGCGACCAGCCACCATCGAAGCGGTCCTCGGCGCGCTGGGTCCGGTGGGGCTGCGGGCGGACGCCGTGGTCAACGGCTATGGGATGTCGGAGTTCGGCTCGCACATCGCCAGCCAGCACCGCGGCGAGGGCGTGCGGATCTCCACTTTCGATGGCGCGGCCCTCGAGGCGGGTCGTGTCGTGCCCGCTCAGGAGGGGCACCGGTTGGCAGCCGCAGGGCGTCAGGATGCGGTTGCCGAGCTCGCGATCGTGGACCCGGAGACACGGACGCGCCTCGCCCCGGAACTGGTGGGCGAGATCTGGGTGCGGGGGCCGGCCCAGGCATCGGCCTACCTCGGGGACGAGGCCGCAACGGCCGAATCGCTGCAGGCTCGGCTGCATGACGGGTCGGGTCCGTGGGTGCGCACCGGAGATCTTGGATTCCTGCACGGCGACGAGGTCTACCTCTGGGGGCGGTCCAAGGACGTCATCGTCGTCCGAGGACGCAACCTCCTGCCCCAGGACATCGAGGACGCGGCGGCCGCCGCCCACGACTCGTTTGCACCCAACAGCACCATCGCCTTCGGTCATGAAGATGGAACACGCGAATCCCTGGTCGTCGTCCAGGAGGTGGAGGTCCGCGACGACGTGGACCTCCCTACCCTGCCGGCCGCGATAGCCAAGGCCGTCGCGGATCGCCTCGGTGTACGGCCGGATCGCGTCGTGCTCGTCGGCCGCGGGCGCCTGCCGCGCGGCGGCGCGGGGAAGCTGCGTCGCTCGGCGTGCCGCTCGGCGCTGATGGCGGGGGATCTGCCCGCCATCGACGACCAGAGGCTGACCGCATGACCGCGGCGCAGCTCGAGCGCTGGCTGGTGCGCCGAATCGCTTCGGCAAGCGGACTGGCGGAGGCTGACGTCTCGCCGGACGTGGCATTCGAGCTGCTGGGCCTGGACTCCGCGACTGCCGTGACCATCGCCGGCGAGCTCGAGGAGCACCTAGGGCACCGGGTCGACGAGACTGCGATGTACGACCATCCGACGATCGCGCGGCTTGCGCGCGCTCTCGCCGGCGGCGACCGGGAGACACCCGCCGCGATGGTCTCCGCGGGGCGCTCCTCGACGCGCCCTGAGACGAGCCGGCGGGAGCCGGTGGCGATAGTGGGGATGGGATGCCGCCTACCGGGCGCCGACTGCCCCGAGGCGTTCTGGGACCTGTTGCGCGAAGACCGCTGCGCGATCGCCGACGTCCCCGCCGACCGCTGGGATGCCGACGCCCTGTTCGATCCGGACCCGGCGGCGCCCGGGCGGATGACCACGCGCCGGGGCGGCTTTGTGTCGGACATCCATCGCTTCGACGCGCAGATGTTCGGCATCGCCCCGCGGGAGGCGGCCCGGCTCGACCCACAGCAGCGGATGCTGCTCGAGACCGCTGCGCAGGCCCTCGACGATGCCGGCCTGCCCGTCGAAGGGCTGGCAGGCACCGGCACCGGCGTGTTCATCGGAATATCGACCCAGGACTGGGCACACGTCGAGCTTGCGCGCGGCGACCCGACGGATGCCTACCTGGCGACGGGCGCCGCGCCTTCGGTCGCGGCGAATCGCCTGTCCTACCTCTTGGACCTACACGGGCCGAGCATGGCCGTCGACACGGCCTGTTCCTCGTCTCTGACCGCGGTGCACCTTGCGTGCCGGAGCATCTGGAGCGGCGAGACCGACATCGCGCTCGCCGGGGGAGTGGGCGCCCTGCTGTCGGCACGCGCCATGGCGGCCTACAGCAAGCTCGTCCCGCTCTGCGAAGACGCGCTGTGCAAGGCATTCGCCGAGGGAGCGAACGGCGTCGGCAGGGGAGAGGGCGCGGTGGTCCTGGTGTTGCGGCCGCTTGCCGATGCGCTGGCCGACGGCGACGCGATCCATGCTCTCGTCCGGGGAACCGCGGTCGGCCAGGACGGGCGCTCCAATGGCCTGACCGCTCCCACCCGCACCGGCCAGGAGCGCGTCCTGCGGGCCGCGCTCGGCGACGCCGACGTCGCCCCGGCCGAGCTCGGACTGGTGGAGGCTCACGGCACCGGGACGCCTCTGGGCGACCCGATCGAGGCCGCCGCCCTCGGCGCGGTGCTGGCCGAGGGCAGGACGGTGGGCGACACGTGCGCGGTCGGGTCCGTGAAGACGAACCTCGGCCACCTCGAGGCCGCGGCGGGGGCCGCGGGCCTTGCCAAGGCCGCTCTCGCTCTGTCGCACGCCGAGATCCCGGCGAGCCTGCACTTCGATGCGCCCAATCCCCGAATCCCGTTCGACCGGCTTCCCATCCGGGTGCCGACCGGCCTCGAGCGGTGGGCCGCCGTCGACGACCGCCCCCGGTTTGCAGGCGTCAGCGCGTTCGGCTTCGGCGGCACCAACGCGCACGTCGTCCTCGAGGAGGCCCCCGCGGGCACGGGACGCGTGCGATGAGCACGCCGCACCTCCTCCCCCTGTCGGCGCACCGCCCCGAAGCCCTCCAGGCGCTCGTCACCGCCTGGCAGACACGTCTCGAGGCGGTCGGCGAGCCTGGCGATCTCGCAGCGCTGGTCGCGGGGGCCCAGCATCGACGTAGCCACAGGACATGGCGGTCCGCTGTCGTCGGCCGGGACGCCGCTGCGCTGCGCGAAGCACTCGCGGGCCTCGTGGCTCCCGGCGACTCCCTCCGGGTCCGCGGCCTGGTCTTCCTGTTTCCGGGGCACGGGGCCCGTGAACCGCAGCTCGATCCGGAGCTCCTGGCGGCGGAGCCCGATCTCGAAGCCCTCCTGCACGAGGTGGCAGACGCGGTCGCCACGCACGCAGGCTGGTCTCCGGTGGACCACCTGCTGGGTGACGCCGCACCCCAGGACCGCGACGACCTGCGCCAGCCCGTCCTCTTCTGCGCCCAGGCCGTGCTGGCACGGTGGTGGCGGTCCCGCGGGGTGGAGCCGGTCGCGGTCGTCGGGCACAGTGCCGGCGAGGTGGCTGCCGCCTATGTCTCCGGCGCCCTGGACCTCGATGCGGCCGCGCGACTCGTCGTCGCGCGCGGTCGGGCGGTGGCCGGCGCGCCACGAGGTCGCGTCGTCGCCCTTCGCGCCTCGGTGGAGCGGGTTCGTGGACTCATCGAGGCCGGGGGAGCAGCGGACGAGCTCGCCGTAGCGGCTGACAACGCTCCCTCCGCAGTCGCGGTTTGCGGAGAGGCCGCGGCCATCGACCGCCTCGTTGCGCTGGCGCAGCGGGAGGAGGTGCCGCTGAAGACCCTGGCGATGAGCTTCGCGGCCCACGGTCCGTTGATGGCGGAGGCTGCAGACGCGCTGGCCCGCGAGGTGAGCGACCTCCGGGGCGATGCCCCGGCCGTGCCGTGGATCTCGACGGTCGACGCGGCCGCCATGACGGCGGCACCCGATGCCGAGTATTGGAGGCAGAATCTCCGCGAGCCCGTCCGGCTGCGCGAAGCGGTGGCCACGCTCGTGGCGTCTGGACATGCTTCCTTCCTGGAGGTGCATCCGGAGTCGGTGCTCGCCGGATCGGTGACGGCGTCGGCGGCGGCCGACAGCACCGACGTCGTCGTCCTGCCTGCACTCGAGCATGGTGGCGACCCCGGCACGGCGCCGCTGCGAGCGCTCGGCCGCGCGTACGAGCTCGGCGTCGACCTGCGATGGAGTGCGCTGAGCGCACGTCCCACCCGGCTGCCGGACCTTCCGCGGACCCCGCTTGTCCGGGAGCTGCCCGAGCGGGCCCCCGCGGCTCCGAGCACGATCGCGGCCGCCGCCGGGTCGGGGGCGATGCGGACGTCTTCGGGTCCGCTGTCACTCGACGAGCGACCCGAGCTTGGTGACCACGTCTTCGGGGGCGTGCCCGTCGCGCCTACTCCCGAGCTTGCCCGGCTGCTGCTCGAGGCCGGTTCGACGCTGCCGGGCACAGGGCCGCTCGTGCTCAGGCGTCTGGACGTACTGGCGCCGCTGACGCTCACCGAGGCCCAGGTGACCACGGTGGCCATCGAGCCGGGCGGCGACCCGGGCGAATGGTCGGCCATGCTGTACACCGCCGCCGCCGGCCACGATCAACATCTCGTGACCCGGGCGCGGCTGGCACGACGCGTCCTCGATTCGACCCAGGCCTCGCCGCCGGCCACCATCGTGTCGCGCTGCAGCGAGCCGCTGACACCGGCCGAGCACTACGACCGGCTCGCCCGCGCGGGCCTTCGCTACGGGCCGGCGTTCCAGAGGCTCCGCAGCATCTGGGCGGGCAGCGGTGAGGCGGTCGGGGAGCTCGACGCCCCCCACGGGCTCACCGTGCCTGTCCTCGACGCCGCCATGCAGGTGCTCGCGCCCGCGCTGCTCGCCGCCGATCACGACCTCCCAGGCGCGGCCGTTCCCGTCGGGTTCGACGGCATGCGCTGGGATCCCTCCGCATCCGGCTGCCTGTGGAGCCATGCGGTCGCCCGGCCCACGGCGCCAGGCGCGGGGGAGCTGGCCGGCGACATCCGGGTGATGGACGCCTGGGGCACGGTCGTCGCACAGGTGGATGGGTTGCGGGTACGTGTCGTCGAAGGCGCTGTTCGCACGGGCAGCACGCGGCCGGAGCCTCGGTCGCGGAGCAGGACGGACGACGATCCCCGCGCCTGGCTCCTGGCAGAGGTGGCCGGAGCGCTCGGGCTACCGCCGGCCGTCGTGTCCCGCGGGGGCAGGCTCGTCGAGCTGGGCCTCGACTCCATGACGGCGGTCGGCCTCCGCGAGCGCATGGCCACCGAGTTCGGTGTCGACGTTCCCGCGGGCCGGCTGCTCGAGGCCGCCATAGACGATCTCGTCGTCGAGCTCGCGAGGGCCCCATCGCCCGATCACGCAGATGCGCGCGACGACCTCGTGCTTCCGCTGCTGCCATTGCAGGGGGCGTACCTGGTCGGTCGCGAAGGTGGGTTCGGCCGCGCGGCGACCCCCGCGCAGTACGTCGCGGAGTTCGAGATGGACGAACTCGATTCAGACCGCCTGCAGACAGCCGTCGATCGCCTCGTCGCGCGTCATGACCTCCTGCGCGCGGAAGTCGACGAGGAGCTGCAGCTACGCATCCCCGCGACCCGGCCGCCGTTGCCGATCGTCGAACTCGACCTCCGTGCGGCAGGCGCCGAGGAGGGTTTGAGGGCCCTGCGCGAGGATCTGCTGGCCCGTGTGCGCGGGATCGGGACCTGGCCGCTGCTGGAGGTCCGGACCGCAAGGCTTCCCGACGGCCGTGCGCGCGTCCTGCTGGCCGTTGACCTCCTGCTCGCCGATGCGCACGGGCTCCTGGTGCTCCAGGACGAGCTTGCGCGTCTCTACGCCGACCCCGGCTGCGCCCTGGAGTCGCTCGATGGCGTGCTCGCCACATGGTGGGCGTCCGAGCAGACGCGTGCCACCGGCCACGCCGCGCGGGATGCGACGGAATACTGGACCGAGCGCGCGCAGACGATGCCTGCGGCGCCCGACCTGCCGCGCGGCGAGGGCGACGCCGGCCCCGTGGCGACGTTCGCGCGGCATGAGGTCACCCTGCCGGCCCAGGTCTGGGACGGTGTGCGCAGCAATGCGGCCGCGCTCGGTGTCACGCCGAACGCCATCCTGCTCGCCGCACACGCCGAGGCCATCGCCCGGTGGAGCTCTTCGCCGAACCACCGCCTGGTCGTCACCGCGCGGGAGCCCGTTCGCGCGCAGGACCGCAACGCTCAGCTCGTGGCGCCGATCACGCGCACCGTGCTGCTCGACGCAAGCGCCGGGGAGGCACGTGGGCTCGCGGGCCGGGCCCGTGCGGTTCAGCGCCGGCTCATGAGCGACCTCGAGCATCTGTCGCTCGGCGGCGTCGAGGTCGCGCGGCTGCTGCCAGATGGGGTCTCCTCGACGCCCGACGCGGTCGTGGTGACGACCGTGCTCGGCGCCGGCGCCACATCCGGCGCCTCGCTCGGAGAAGTCGTCGGCGAGGTGATGCAGACGCCGGGCGTGGCGCTCGAATGCCACGCGGTCGAGCAGCGCGATGGCCTGCGTGTGTCGTGGTTCGAGCGTCGCGGGGCCCTGGCCGGCGGCGTCGCCGCGGCCATGCAGCGCGCGGTCATAGACCTGCTGGGGGACCTCGCCGGGTCTGAAGGCGATCCCGAATCCCTGACCGTGGAGATCCCCGCCGAGCAGCTGGAGCTGCGGGCGGCGGTCAACGCAACGTCGTCCGCCGTGCCATGGACGACCCTCCACACGCCGGTGCTCGCGGCGCTGCGCTCCCGGCCGGATCGGCGGGCCGTCGTCGATCTGCACGGCGCGTCCAGCGCGGGCGAGGTGCTCGACGCCTCCGGGCGGCTCGCGGCGCGCCTGGCCGAGAACGGCGTGCAGCCCGGCGACCTCGTGGCGATCGTGGCCGACCCGAGCGCCATGCAGGTGGCCGCGGTGCTCGCCGTCCATCGCTGCGGCGCCGCCTACGTCCCGGTCGACCCCTCTCACCCCGAGCTGCGGCGGGCAGCCGTCCTCGAGCGCAGCGGTGCCCGGGTAGCGCTCGTCCAGGGAAACCTGCGCTCCGCGCTGGTCTTCCCGCGGGATCTCACACTCGTGCCGATCGACGACGACGCGATGCGCTCGGCCGATCCCTCGCGCGCTCCGGACCCCGAAGTGCCGCCGGAGTCGTTGGCCTACGTGATCTTCACGTCGGGGTCGACCGGGGTCCCAAAGGGCGTGGCCATCGATCATCGCGGCGCCGCGAACACCGTCTGGGACGTCTCAGAGCGCGTCGGGCTCGGCGACGACGACGCCGTCCTGGGGCTGTCCTCGCTGACGTTCGACCTGTCTGTCTGGGACCTGTTCGGAAGCCTGGCCTGCGGGGCCACGCTGGTCCTGCCCGACCCCGCGCGCCGGCAGGACCCGGCGCACTGGAGTGATCTCGTCGAGCGGCACGGCGTGACTGTGCTCAACGCCGTTCCCGGGCTGCTCGACCTGCTCGCCGATCGGCTGGAGGCAGGCGATGAGGACCGGCCTCTGGCGAGAGTGCGCCTGGCGATGGCCAGCGGCGACTGGATACCGCTCGGCCTTCCCGGCCGGTTGCGGGCGCTGAGTGGCGACCTCGACTTCCTCTCGCTCGGCGGAGCCACCGAGGCGTCGATCTGGTCGATCGCCTACGACGTGGACACGGTGGATGCGTCATGGGCCTCCATCCCCTACGGGCGGCCCCTGCGCAACCAGACGATGCACGTGCTCGACGAGCATCTGCGCGAGGTCCCCGAGGGAGTGCCCGGCGATCTGTGGATCGGCGGGGTCGGGGTGGCGGTCGGCTACCACGGCGACCCTGAGCTCACCGCGCAGTCGTTCGTGGTGCACCCCGGCACCGGTGCCCGGCTCTACCGAACCGGGGATCGCGGTCGCTGGACGGCCACGGGCGACATCGAGTTCCTCGGCCGCCGTGACGGCCAGGTGAAGCTACGCGGGTACCGCATCGAGCTGGGGGAGCTGGAGACGGCGCTCGAGTCCCACCCGGCGGTGCGACGGGCCGTGGCCGCCGTGCGCTCCGACGGGCCGCTCGGCCGCCGCCTCGTCACCTGGGTCGTGACCGACGATCAGGCCGACGAGATGCCCTCGCGCCTGCGTGCGCATCTCCTCGCGCTCCTGCCGCCCTACATGCTTCCGGCGGAGATCCTGACCATCGATGAACTGCCGCTGAGCTCCAACGGCAAGGTCGACCGCGACGCTCTGCCAAGCGCAACCCCCGGCGCCGCGACAGAGACCGAGCCCCAGGACGACCTGGAGTGGTTCCTCGCCCGCGAGGCCGGAATGCTGCTCGGCCGCGGCCCACTGGGCCGCGACGACGACTTCTTCGCGCTCGGCGGAAGTTCGGTCCTCGCGTTCCAGCTGCTGGACACCGTCGAGCGCGAGGTCGGCGTGCGACCAGACCTGCTCGGCCTGCTCCAGGAGGCGACGGTCGCGCGTCTGGCCGAGGCGGTGCGGCGGGCCCGTGTGCCGCGACTGGAGCCAGCGCCATGAACCACGCCGACGCCGCAGCCGCGCTCCCGGGTGGCTGGCTGCTGCCACTCAAGGGCCCCGCGGAGCCGCGCCTGCGCGTCATCGTCTGCCCGCCGGCGGGAGGGCACCCCGCGGCGTTTCGTCCGCTCGCCGGTCAGCTCGGCCCTGACGTGGAGGTCTTCGGAGCCCATCTGCCGGGGCGGCTCGGTCGCCTCGGCGAGGCGCCGCTGCGTTTGCTCTCGGAGGTGGTGCAAGGGCTCGCGGGTGCGCTGCCAAGCGACGGCCTCCCACTCGTGCTCCTGGGCCACTCGTTCGGCGCACACGTCGCATACGAGCTCGTGCGCCATCTGAGTGCCGCGGGTGAAGGCGGCGTGGCCGGGATCATCGTCGCGGCGTCACCTGCGCCTGGACGCGCCCGGCTGCGCGAGATGGCACTGCACGAGCTGCCTGACGACGAGCTCGTGGCCGAGCTGCGGGCGCTGGGCGGCGTTCCCGACGCGCTGTGGGAGCAACGTGCACTCGTGCGCCGTCTGCTTCCCGGGGCGCGCGCCGACCTCGAGGCGTTCGCCGTCCACCGACATCGCCCCGGTCCGCGGCTGTCGTGTCCCGCGCTCGTCCTCGCGGGGGACCGCGATCCCCTGGTACCGCTCGCATCGGCGCTGGCCTGGGCCGACGAGCTTTCGCGCGTCCGGACCGTGGTGCTGCCTGCCGGTCACTTTCTCTTCGAAGAGGCGCTCGAGCCGGCACTTGCCGCGATGCGCCGCCATCTCGACCTCTGTGTGCCGCCCCTCGATCACGAAGGACCAACCACATGACCGTCATCGCCACCGAGGGCTCCCGCCTGCTGGGAGCCCTTGAACGACCTGAGGACGACCCGGCTGCGCTGCGCATCTGGACGGCGGACGGCTACGCGACGATGAGCCGTGCGGCATGGCACGACATGGCGCGGCGGATGGCCGCGGGCCTGCGGGCGCAGGATCTCGAGCCGGGGCAGCGCGTTGCCGCCGTCCTCACCAACACCGCCGAGGCGTGCGCACTCGCCCCGGCCTGCTGGCTGGCCGGGCACCCGCTCCTGTCGCTCCCGGTGCCCTCGCGCGGTCAGCCGTTCGACGCCTACCTCGACTTGCTGCGGCGCATCATCACTGACAGTCGCGCCGCCGTCCTGGTGGTCGAAGGCAGGCTGGCGGCCGGGCTCGGGCAGGCTGACATCGGGGTGCCGGTCGTCGCGCAGGAGGACCTCGGCCGGCCAGGGCCGTTCGAGGCCACCCCACTCGCCGCCGACGACATTGCGTTCGTGCAGTTCTCGTCGGGCAGCACGAGCTCGCCCAAGGGCTGCGCCCTGGCGCTGGGTGCGATCGACGCCCATCTCGACCTCGTCGCGACCCACATGGGCGCCTGCACCGGGTGCCAGATGGTGTGCTGGGTCCCCCTGTCCCACGACATGGGGTTCTTCGGCGGGATGCTGCCGGCATTCGCGAATGGGATGACCACGGCGATCAGCACGCCCGAGCGCTTCATCCGCTCGCCCCGCACGTGGCTGGAGGACATGGCGCGCTTCGAGGCGGATATGTCAGTGTCACCGAACTTCGGGCTGACGTTGCTCGTGCGAGCGGTGTCCCGGACGCCCGTGGAAGCACGGGTCGGCGACATTCAGATCATGAACGGGGGCGAGCGAATCCAGTGGGAGACCATCCTCAGGACCGAGGAGGTGCTGGGCGCGCATGGCCTCACCCGGCAGCAGATGGCGCCCGGATACGGGCTGGCCGAGGCGACCGTGATCGTGTCGCACACGCCTAGAGGGCACGGCGGGGCGCACGCGCTGTGGGTGGACCGGGCCGCGCTCGCGGAGGGACACGTCGTCGATCGCGACCCGGGCGCCGAAGGCGCCCTGGCGGTAGTCGGATCGGGCGTCCCGCTCGGCCCGGTGGAGCTCTCCATCCGCGGCGACGCAGACGTCGGCCGCATCCTGATGCGGACACCGACGCTCGCGACGGGTTACCTCGACCGGCCCGAGGAGACGGCTGCGGTGTTCACCGCCGACGGACTGCTCACGAGCGACCTCGGGTTCATGCGCGAGGGCGAGCTGTACGTCGTCGGCCGGGTCGACGACGTCCTCGCTCATGGCGGGCGCAACGTGCACGCCCGTGATGTCGAGGAGCCCGCCAACGCCGTGCCCGGAGTGCGGCCCGGCACGGCGGTCCTGGTGGACGTCGAGGACGGGGCCCGCACGGTGCTCGTGATGGTGGTCGAGGCTGCGCCGGAGGCGGAGGGCGTCCTGCCCGAGCTCGCCCGCGAGCTGTCGGAGGTCACCTTTCGCGCATGCGGCGTGCATCTGGAGCGCTGCGTCTTCATGGACAAGGGAACGGTGCCCAAGACCCCGAGTGGCAAGGCGCAGCGGTTCCGCGCCCGCGACCTCGTGCGGGACGGCGGCGCGTCCGTCGCGGAGGTGGTGACGCTGTGAGCGGGGTCGTGACGCTCCCGGTTGCCGTTGCATGCGTCGAGGCGCTTTTGAAGCGACGGGGCGATACGGACGTCGTGGTGACCCCAGACACCCGCATCGAGGACCTCGGGCTGGACAGCATGGACGTGGTCGACCTCTTCGGTGATCTGGAGGAGCAGGCCGGACGTGCTCTGGACCCCGAATCGGTCGCGGACATCGTCGTGGTTCGGGACCTCACGATGCTGGGGGTGCAGGGGTGACGCTCCCCGCGGAGGCGACGGGTCTTCCGCCCGGCCCGCCGACCAGCACCATTGCGGCGAGCGTGCACTTCAAGCGTGACCCCGTGGGTCTCCTGGACCGCTGCCGCGAGGAGTTCGGGGACCGCTTCACGCTCCCGCTGCTCCCGCACGGAAAGTGCGTCATCCTCGGCGACCCCGCAGACGTGCGCCTCGTCTTTGCGAGATCCTCGGATGAAGTTCGCGCGGGGGAGGCCAACGGCTTCTTCGCCCCCGTCACCGGCGAGCGCTCCATGTTCCTCCTCGACGGGCCCGATCACCTGGAGGCCCGGCGCCGCGTCCTGCCCGCCTTTCGGGGGTCGCGTACGCGCGCACAGGCCGCCGTGATCGCGCGGCTGACCGCGGAAGCCGTCGACGGGTGGCCGCGCCACACTCCCTTCCGGACGCTCGAGGCGCTCCAGGCGCTCACACTCGACGTGCTGCTCAGCGTCGTCCTCGGCGTCGACGACGCGATGGCGCACGAAGAGCTGGTCGCCGCCGTGAAAGACCTGCTGAAGACCGCCAACCCGCCCGGGGGCGCCCTGACCCGCGACGCCGCCGACGTGCGGCTGCGCACCGAAGCGCTGGTGCGCGAAGAGCTTGCTCGTCGCCGTCGCGAGCGCCCCGAGGGCGAAGACGTCGTCGCCATGCTCCTGTTCTCCGAAGAACCCGAGCAGGACACCGTCGGAATACTGCTCACGCTGCTGGTCGCGGGATATGAGACTTCTGCCACGACGCTGTCATGGGCGCTGGAGCGACTGGCCCGCCACCCGGACGACATGGCCCGAGTCACGGCCGAGGCCACTGGGGGCGCCGAGGGTGATGCGGCCGAGATCGACGCCGTCGTGCACGAGACGCTGCGCGTGCGGCCCATCGTTCCGCTCGTGGGAAGGCGCCTGCACGCGCCGCTCGAGCTGACGGGAGGACTCGTCCTGCCCGCCGGGGTCACCGTGGCGCCGAGCGTGTGGCTCGTGAACACGCGCGAGGCGACCTATCCCGACGCGCGGGCGTTCAGGCCACAGCGGTTCCTCGGCACCGTGCCGGACACCTATGCGTGGCTGCCGTTCGGCGGCGGGGTGAGGCGTTGCCTCGGTGCGACCTTCGCCCTCATGGAGATGCGCGTGATGCTGCGCGAGATCGCGCGCCGGGTGATCCCTCGTCCCGCGCGGGTCGGTGACGAGCCCATCGTCGCGCACTCCCTGTCCCTCGTCCCGGGCGATGGCGGCCTGGTGATCTTCGAGGACGCTCGATGAGCGCTCGTCACCGAGCGACGACCGAAGCGGATGCCATGCACCCCGTGTGTGTGATCGGTGCCGGGTCGTCCGGCCTCGCCGTGCTCAAGGAGCTGTGCGGCCGCGGGATCGAAGCAGACTGTCTCGAGAGCCGCGATGGCGTCGGAGGCCTGTGGCGGTACTCCGAGGACCCGGCCGTCGGTCACGCGTACGCCGCCCTGCACCCGAACACGTCGCGGCCGGTGATGTCCTTCGCGGGTCACCCGATGCCGCCCGACTGGCCGGACTACCCCTCGCACGAATGGATCCTCCGGTATCTCGAGGACTTCGTGGAGCACTTCGGGCTCGCTCGGCACATCGAGCTGGGACGGACCGTCGAGCGCGCCGAGCCGCGCGACGACGGGAACTGGCGCGTTGTCCTCGACGGTGGTGAGGAGCGGACGTATCGCGCGGTGGTGGTGGCCAGCGGGGCGTCGCACGGCGCGGCGATCGTGCCGCCCCTCGCCGGAACGTTCGAGGGCCTGCAGTTGCATGCCGGCCACTACCGGCGGCCCGATCCCTTTGCAGGGCTCCGTGTCTGCGTCGTCGGGCTCGGTGCCTCCGCGGCGGACCTCGCGGTCGACCTGTCGCGGGTGGCCGAGAAGGTCTGGCTCTCGGCACGGTCGGGTGTCTGGATCGTCCCGCGCATGGTCGGGTCCAAACCGCTGGATCAGCTCAACTCCCCAGTCGTCGCCAAGGTCCCGACGCCCATCCGCCGCTTTCTGGAGCGCGCGATGTGGCGCGCGGCCGTCGGCAAGCCGTCGGACTACGGGCTGCCCGAGCCGACGCATCCCGTCGGCACCGGGCCGTACACGATCACGTCGTCGCTGTTGCCGGCGATCCGTATGGGCCAGGTCTGGCCGCGTCCGGGCATCGCACGGCTCGAGCCCCGAGCCGTCGTCTTCACCGACGACACCCGCGAGGAGGTGGATGCGATCGTCTGGTGCACCGGCTACCGCGTCGAGGTGCCGTACCTGCCGGCGGGCCTGGTGGCGGGCGGCGAGTGCCCCCCGCTGTTCCTGCGCGTGGTGCACCCGGAGGTCGACGGGCTGTTCTTCGCGGCGCTGCTGCAGCCGCTCGGGTCGACGTTCCCGATCGCGGAGGCGCAGTCGCGACTGATCGCCGACGCGCTGGACGGAAGCCTGCGGCTTCCACCCCGGGAGGAGATGCGCCGCCGGGCCGTGGAGGATGCCCGTCTGCAGCGCCGTCGCTTCGCCCGCCCGTCGCGAGGGCTCATGGTCGACCCGGCGATCTACCTCCCTGAACTCGAGCGCGAGAACCGCGCGTTGCGTAGGGGCCGCTGACGCGCCGCCGGCCATGGCTCGTCCTGGCCCTCTGCCTGCTGCTGCTTGCGGGAGCGGGCGCGGGAGCCGCGCGCCTCGACCCACTGCTCGACCCGTACTCCTCCCAGCGTGAGTTGCCCTCCGACGCCGAGGCGGTACGCGTCGCCGACCGCGTCGCGGCGGTCACCGGCGCCAATCCGGATGACGGTGTCGTGGTGCTCGTCAGCACGGAGGGCCGGCCCGCCGGGCCTGTAGCGCGGCGCCGTGTCGCGAAGGCACGCAAGATCCTCCTGGCCGAGCCGGCGATCGCCCGAGTGCGCTCACCGTATGACGGCACGCGCCTGCTGATCTCGCGCGACGGGAAGGAGGCCGCGCTCATCGCGGAGTTCGGCGACGTCGACGCCATCGAGCAACAGGAGGCGTCCCAACGCCTGCTCGACGCGTTCGAGGGGCGCCCAGGAGTGCTGCTCGGCGGCAAGGGGATCGGGTTCGCCGAGGCGCTGGCGGCGATCAAGGACGACCTGCTCCTGATCGAGCTGATCACCTTCCCGCTGCTGCTCCTGGCCTGCCTGTGGTTCTTCCGGGGGGTGGTCGCCGCGCTCGTTCCGCCGGTGCTGGCAGGCGCCGCGATCGTGCTGGCACTCGGCGCCCTGCGGGCACTGACGGAGGTCATGTCGGTCTCCGTCTTCTCCCTGAATCTGGTGACCCTTCTGGCGCTCGGCCTGTCGATCGACTTCTCGCTCTTCATGCTCAGCCGCTACAGGGAGGAGCGCGCGGACCAGCAAGACACGGCGGCGGCGCTCGCGCGAACGATGTCCACAGCAGGGCGAACCGTGGCGATCAGCGCGCTCACGATCGCCGGGTCGCTCGCGGCGCTGCTCGCGTTTCCCCAGCCGTTCCTGCGGTCGCTGGCCGTCAGCGGGGTCCTGGTAACAGGGATCTGCGCGGTGCTCTCGCTCGTGGTCCTGCCGGCAGCACTGCGACTCCTCGGTGACCGAATCGACTCTCTCTCCCCGCGCCGGCTGCAACGTGCCGCCGCGCGAGAGGCCCGACCGGTGCAGGACGGCGCCTGGTATCGCCTTGCGCGGGTCGTCCTGGCCCGGCCCGGCATGGTCGCCGCACTCGCCGTCGCGGCGTTGCTGGCGATCGCGTCGCCTGTGCTCGGCCTGCGTCCGATCTCCATCGAGCCGGAGGCTCTTCCCGCGTCGGCGGACACCGCCGTGGTCCAACAGCACCTCGACGACAACTTCGACCCGCCGATCGCCTCGCCCATCACCGCGGTGCTCGAGGGGGCGGATGTTGCGCGGGCGCCTCGACTGGCCGCCGAGGCGGCCCGGATCCCCGGAGTGGCCGCGGTGCTCGGGGTCCGGCCGCTCGGGCCGGGCGCGGTGGGGTTCACCGTGCTTCCCCGCGAGCGCCCGCCGTCGGCGGTGGCCCAGGGAGTCGTCGAGGATCTCCGCTCCCTGGACGGTCTGCTCGTGGGCGGACAGGCGGCGCTGGCGCTCGACGAGCGCCGCGAGGTGCTCGATCGGTTGCCCCTTGCGCTGTTGCTCGTGATAGCGGTGACGCTGCTGCTCGTGTTCCTGCTCACGGGGTCGGTGCTCATCCCGCTGGTAAGCGTCCTGCTGAACCTGCTCACGGTTGCGGCGTGCTTCGGCGTCTTGACCTTCGTCCTGCAGGACGGGCGCCTGGAGGGGATCCTCGACTACACCGGCGATGACGGTCTGACGTTGCCGACGCTGTTGTTCATCGGGGCCCTGGCGTTCGGGCTGTCGACGGACTACGGCGTGTTCGTGCTGTCCCGCATCAAGGAGGCACGCGACCGCGGCGCCACCGACCAGGAGGCCGTCGGAATCGGGCTCGAGCGCACGGGTCGTCTCGTGACCGCTGCCGCCCTGCTGTTCGTGGTCGCAGTCGGAGCGTTTGCGGCGGGGCAGGTGCAGACCGTCAAAGAGGTCGGAATCGGCCTTGCGGTGGCCGTCGCACTCGACGCGGTGATAGTGCGCTCCCTGCTGGTGCCTTCGCTCCTGGCGCTGCTCGACCGGTCCGCGTGGTGGGCGCCGGGGCCGCTCGCGCGCCTCCACGCGAGAGCCGGCCTTTCGGAGGTCGAGCCCTGACGAGCCCGATCACGGCCCTGGTGGACTGAGCGCCTCAGCCGAGCAGCCCGAGGCGCTGCGCGCGCGTGGCCGCGGCCGCGCGGTTTCTCACGTTCAGCTTCCTGTAGACCCTGGCCACGTGGTCCTTGGCCGTATACGGCGAGATCGACAGGCGATCGGCGATCTCGCGGTTGGAGGCACCGGTCGCCAGCAGGGACAGGACGTCTTGTTCACGCGGCGAGAGGAGGGCCCGTGGCTTCCGCTCCCGCGGGAACACCGTCATGCCGAGCCCGACCATCTGCGCCGCGCCGACGATCTCCGCCGCGCTCCAGTTCCTCGGCACGATGCCCGACGCGCCCAGGCGCTGCGCGGCGTACGGCGACAGCAGGCCATCGTCGAGCATGAAGATGACGTGGGTGCCAGGTGATCGCTCGCGCAGGCGCGGGCACAGCGCGACCCCCGACTCGGCACCGAGCAGTACGCCCACGAGCGCCACGTGGGGCTGGTGGGCGCCGGCACGATCCAATGCCTCGTCCATCGAGTGCGCGGTCACGCAGCGCTCGACCCACGGCCGTGCGTCGAACAGCGTCTTGAGCCTGCGTAGGGCGAGGTCGTGATCGTCGACCACCAGCACCCGGAACCCCGCCCCCTCCCGCTCCATCCCCAAGTCCGTGACGCTATGCCCCCCGGGCTTCCGGAACATCTGCCAAGTGGCATATATCCGGCGCCCGGGCCGTGAGAGAATCGGGCGCCGTGCCGTCGCAGGCGGGAGAGGCAGCGGGACCGCGAACGGTGACCGTCCTGGTCGCCGACGTCGAGGACTCCACGCGGCTCCGGGACACGGCGCTCGCCGGTAGGGCGGGACGCGTTCCCACGCAGCGCGAGGTCGTCGCCGAGACGGTGGCCGCCCACGGCGGCGTGCCGCTGGGGGAGAACCGCGAGCGAGACGCGCTCGTGGCTGCGTTCCGAGATCCTTCGGACGCTGTGTCCGCCGCGCTGGACGCGCGACGCGTCCTGCTCGCCCGCGACTCGCCGGAAGGGCCGGCCGGCTCCGGCCGGTTCGCGCTGCACACCTACGCGGCCGAGGCTCAGCACGGTCTCGGGGGCATGCTCGCCGGTCCGGCGCTCAGCCGCTGCGCCCGCCTCTGCACGATCGCGCGCAGCGGCCAGACGCTGCTCTCGCGGTCGACGCGTGACCTGGTCGCGGACCGGCTCCCCGGCGCGGCCGGACTGGTGGACCTGGGCGTGCGCAGGCTCCCCGACCTCGGCCCGCCCGAGCACGTCTACGCCCTCGTCCATCCCGACCTCCCAAGGGAGCTCGCCCCGCTGCGCTCGCTCGACGAGCTGCCGAACAACCTGCCCCGGGAGCCGAGCAGCTTCGTCGGCCGCGAGCGCGAGCTGGCCGCGATCCGTGCGGCGCTCGACGCGACGCGGCTCCTGACGCTCACCGGCGCCGGCGGCTGCGGCAAGACGCGGCTGGCGCTCCACGCCGCGGCCGACGCGCTCCACCTGTTCCCCGACGGCGCCTGGTGGGTGGACCTGGCACCGGTGACCGATCCCGGATACGTGGGCCAGGCGCTGGTCGACGCGCTCGGGGTGCGGCCACTCCCGCACCAGCGCGCTCTCGACGCGGCGGTGGCGCGCTTGACCCGGCGGCGGGCCCTGGTCGTGCTCGACAACAGCGAGCATCTGATCGACGGGGTTGCGTCGGCCGCCGAGGCGCTGCTCGAGGGCTGCCCCGAGGTGACCGTGCTGCTGACGAGCCGTACGCCGGTCGGCCTTCCAGCGGAGGTCACGTGGCGGGTGCCCTCGCTCTCGCTCCTGGACGCAGGCGCCGCCCCGACGGTCGATGCGCTGCTCGAGTCCGACGCGGGCCGCCTGTTCGTGGAGCGGGCGATCGAGGCGCGAAACGACCTCCCGCTGACCGGTGCCCGCGCCCGCGCGGTCGCCGCCGTGTGTTCCGAGGTCGACGGTATCCCGCTCGCCATCGAGCTGGCCGCGCACCGCGTTCGCCTGCTCTCGGTGGAGCAGATCGCGGCCGGCCTGTCCGACCGCTTTCGCCTGCTCGGGGGCGGAGCGTCCGCCACGCTGCCGCGCCACCGGACGCTGCGCGCCTCGCTGGACTGGAGCTATGACCTGCTCGCTGAGGAGGAGCGCCTCCTCTTTCGCCTGCTGGGCGTCTTCGTGGGCGGCTTCACGCTGGAAGCGGTCGAGCAGGTGCGCGGAGACGACGGCCGCGACGACGTCGCGGTGCTCGACGGGCTCGGTGCGCTGGTCGACGGCTCGCTGGTCGTGGCCGAGGAGCGGGGGCCGGCGGTGCGATACCACCTGCTCGAGACCGTGCGCGAGTACGCGCTAGGCCGCCTGTCCGAGGCGGGCGAGCTCGAGGCGGCCCGCGACCGCCACCTGGACCACTTCCTCGTGCTCGCCGAGAGGGCCGCGCCGGAGCTGCTGGCGGCCCGCCAGCGGGAATGGCTCGATGCGCTCGATCCGGACGGCCCCAACCTCACCTCGGCGCTGGAGTGGGCGAGTCGCAGGGACGGGGAGCGCGCGCTCAGGCTGTGCGGTGCGCTGACCATCTGGTGGAGGCTCCGGGGCATGTTCGCCGCGGCTGACGCCGGCTGCGTTCAGGCGCTCGACGCGCCGGCGCCGCCCCGCTCCGTCCTGCGGGGACGGGTGCTCTGGGGCCGCTCGTACCTGCTGACCTTCGCGGCCAGGTACGAGGACGCGATCGAGACGGCGCAGCAGGCGGTCGACCTCGCGGAGGCGATCGGCGACGCATCCACCGCGGCGCGGGCGCTCAACGTCCTGGGCATGATCCGGCAGAGCTGGGACCCGGTCGGTTCGCGGCCCTTGATGGAGCGTTCGCGCGAGCTCGCACGGGCGAGCGGCGACGACTGGGCCTTCGCCGCCGTGACCAACACCCTCGGCTGGTCGTACCTGGTCACCGACGAGTACGACGAGGCCGAGCAGCTCTTCGAGGAGAGCTTCCCGATCATCGAGCGGCTGGGATACCTGGAGTTCAGCGCCTGGCACTGGATCGGGATGAGCTACAGGCAGCTCGTCGCGGCCGACGGCGAGCGCCTGTTCGACCTGGCCGAGCGGGCCGAGGTCGCCGCCCGGAAGGTGGGCGAGCCGGTGACGGAGGGGGTCGCGTGCGCTTTCACGGCCCGCCTCGAACTGGCCCAGGGTCGCACGGAGGATGCGGTGGGGCGCCTCGAGGCGAGCCGCGAGCGTGTGGTCGCGACCGGCGCCGGCATGGCGCTCGCGCTCACGGACACCATCCTCGCGCAGGCGCGGGCGGCGGCCGGCGACCTCGACGGCGCGCGCGCCGGGCTCGAGCAGGTCGTCCAATCGGGTGCCGACTTCGGTCGCGTGCTCTCGTGGGCGATGCTGCAGCTCGCCGACGTGCTCCGCGTCGCCGGCAACCAGGCCGGCGCCGAGGAGCAGGCCCGCCAGGCGCTCGAGGTCAGCGAGCGCATCCAGAGCCCCGTGAGCATCTCGTGGTGCATGGAGATCTTCGGCCGCCTGGCCGCGGGACGCGGCCAATGGAGCGAGGCCGAGGCGCTGCTTCACGACGCCCTCGCCGCGCGCGCGGAGCGCGGAGCGCGCCTATGGATCCCGCAGACGCTCGACGCGCTGGCGGAGGTCGAGAGCGGGCTGGCCGCTCACGAGCAGGCGGCCCGCCTGCTCGGCGCCGCGGAGCGCGCGCGGTCCGACCTCGGGCTCGTCCGCTGGGCACCGGACGATCCTGCCTGCGAGGCGCTCGAGCGCAACCTCCGCGCGACGCTCGGCGACGGCGGGTTCGCGGGGGCGCGGGACGAGGGCTCCGGGCTGACGCTGGAGGAGGCCGTCGCGTGGGTGCGCCGCGGACGCGGCTCGCGCAAGCGACCGCCGGGCGGCTGGGAGAGCCTCACCCCCACGGAGCTCGAGGTGTCCCGCCATGTCGCCGCCGGCCTCACGAACCCTGAGATCGGGACGCGGATGTTCATCACGCGCGGAACGGTGAAGTCACACCTCTCTCACATATACGCCAAGCTCGGCGTGCGTAACCGCGCGGAGCTGACGGCCGAGGCCGCGCGACACCTGCCGGTCGGGCACCCGTGAGGTCTGCCGATCACGCCGAGTCCGGCCGCGTCGGCGTGACCTCCACGTAGTGCAAGCTCGTTCGCGTGCGGCGCGCGTACGCGCTGTAGATCCGGCGACCCATGCCGTAGTTGGAGACGATGGCCGCCTCGGCCTCGTGCTCCCGCTCGGGCGGCAGGATCTGCGCGGTGCCCTCGAGCGTCCTCCCCAGGGGCTTGCCGCGCGACGTGCACGGCGCCACACGTATGCGGCCGTTCGCGCGGATCCTCTTCACCTTGCCTGACTCCGCCTCGGTGCGGAAATAGAGCCTCCCGCCCGCTGTCCCGAACCAGACGGGCGTTGGGACCGGCACACCCGTCCTCCGGTACGTAACGGCTACGCAGTACTTGTGCCCCGCGAAGTCGTCCAGGCAACCGTTCGGCTCGGCAATCGCCACTGCCGCCGCGTCCGCGCTGAGCACGCGCGCCAAGAACCGCTCCTGGATACCGCTGGCCATCACTCCACAATGCAGCGGAAAGCCAGATAGCGCATCCCCCAAACGGCGCGTACGGAAAAACGTAAGTCGCTTGCCCCCGGTACGTCGGGGGAGTATCTCCACTGGACACTTGGGGGAGGAGACGCACACAGGGTGGGGAGGCACCGGCCGAGACCTCGCGGCTGGACGACCCGCCTTGTCAGTTGTGTCCGGCGCTGCCACGCCGTCGCCGGGCGGCGTATCGATCACCCGGGTGTCGTGGAGCGCACCGTCCGATCTTCCCCTCTCGGGGTGGGTGGACCAGGGCCACCGGATCGGCCTCATGGGGCGAAGCGCCGGCTGGTGGGTCGGCGATTGGCTCCGCTTCGGCAATGCGAGGTACGGCGAGAAATACGCGCGCGCGATCAGGATCACGGGCTACGACGCGCAGACCCTCATGAACATGGTCTGGGTCGCCTCGCGCTTCGAGATCTCTCGACGTCGAGAGAAGCTTTCGTGGAGTCACCACGTCGAGCTGGCGGCGTTCGACGAGGTCACCCAGGAGCGATGGCTCGCCCGCGCGGAAGCCGATCGCCTGTCCATACGCGACATGCGGGAGCTGATCCGAGTGGAACGTCGCTCCGCGTGCAGTGGCGACCAGGTGGACGAGCCGCCTGCGCCTGCCCGGCTGCTCTGCCCGCAGTGCGGCCACAGCTTCGCGGGGGCCTGAAGCAGCCCCCCGTTTTTGACCGCCCCGTGCCGGCGGCGCAGACTGCGGCGACGGCTTTGGAGGGGTAGCAGCAGGCAATGCAGACGGTCGGCTTCGGCTGGACCGTCGCACCGGTCTTTGCGCCCGTGTCGAGGGTTCGAATCCTTCCCCCTCCGCTTGAAGGGCGTAGTCGCGACAAGAACGCCGAGTGCGAGCTACTTGGTAACCGATCGCTCCTCGGGCCTGACGAAGTCGAGCAAGACGGCCGAGATCACATGCGGTCAGCGCGCCGGCGAGTCGATGCTCCCGCCGGCCCGTCGCCTCTTCCACGACCCTTACGCGCGCGAGTTCCTCCAGGCGCCGCACTACCGCCTGCTCGTCTCGTCGAGGCTCGTCGCGCGGATGGCCCTCCGCTACCTCGAGACGTTCTACGGCGGGCTTCACGCGATGAACATCCTGCGGTACCGCTTCTCCGAGGAGTACCTCGAACGGGCGCTCGACGAGGGCTGCGGGCAGGTCGTCCTGCTCGGCGCCGGGTACGACTCCCTGGCGTTCCGGCGCGATCTCCGGGGAGCGACGCTGTTCGAGCTCGATGCGCCGCCCACCCAGCAGGCCAAGCTCCGCCTGATCCGGGAGCGCGGCATGAGGTCGCGGAACGAGGTCGTCTACGTGCCGTGCGACTTCGAGCTCGAGACGGCCGGGGCGCGGCTGGCCGAGCATGGCTTCGATGCCACGCGCCCATGCTTCGTCGTCTGGTACGGAGTGTCCGTGTACCTCTCCCAGCCCGCGGTCCGCGGAGCGCTCGCCGACGTCGGCTCCTTCTGCGCGCCTGGCAGCACGCTCGTCTGGGACTACATCGACGCGGCGATCGTCGACGGCACGACGAGGCAGCGAGGGCACCGGCGCGCCGCCAAGTCGGTCGCCCGTCGTGGCGAGCCCTACATCTTCGGGCTGACGCGCGAGGGAGCCGGTGCGCTGGCGAAGGAAACCGGGTTCGACGTGGTCGAGCACCTCCGGACACCCGAGCTGGGCCGGCGCTACAGCGGGCCGCGGGGGCCGTGGTGCAACACCGCCGATTGCGGCGGCGTCGTCGCAGTCGCGGCGAATGGCCGCGCTGTCAGCGCCGCGCGGTCGGCGTAGTCCGCCTGTCCGGTTCGAATGCGGCGCGCCGAGAGAGCGCGCCGGCACGCACGCGCGCGGGGCCGGTCGCCGGTTCCGCCTGACCGCGCTGCCGGGCGATCGACCGTCCGATCGCGCGTGAGGACCGGCGCAGGCCCGACATGGCCCCGCTCAGCGGGAGGTAGAACCCGTTGAAGAACAGCCCCGGCACCGACGGGTCAGAGCTGCCGTCGGCCACGAGCGGCCAGCCGTTCTCGCCGAGAACGCCCAGGTGTCCGACGAGTGGCTCGAGGCCACGGCGGAACCCGGTGGCCGCGATCACCACATCGGCCTCGATCCGGCGGCCTCCGGCGAGCGCGACGTACCTGCCATCGAAGGCCTCGACGGCGGGCAGGAGCTCGATCTCCCTCGACTTCACCGCCGCGACGAATCCGGAGTCGGCGACCGGCGCCATCCCCACCGTGCGGAGCTGGGTGGCCAATCCACGGGGAGCACGCTCCAGTCCGAACCGCTCGAGGTCGCCCCACAGCAGACGCTGAATGCCGAAACCGAGGGTGTCCGTGATGGCGGTCGGAACACGCTCGAAGGCCCAGAGAAACGGCGTCGTCGGGATCCCCGCGATCTCGCGCTTGAAGATGTTGATCGCCGATCGCTTCGATACCTGGACCCGCGCGGCGCCGTTGCGAAGGCAGGCCACGGCGATCTCGATGCCGCTGTTGCCGATCCCCACCACCAGCACGCGCTTCCCGGCGAACGCGTGTGGATCGCGGTAGCGCGACGAGTGGATCAGCTCGCCCGCGAAGCCGTCCCGCCCGGGCCAGCTCGGGATGAAGGGCCGGCCGTCGAGCCCGGTAGCGATCACCACGAACTCGCAGCGGACCTCTCCGGCCGACGTGCGGAGGCACCAGCCGTCGCCCTCACGCTCGACGCCGGTCACCTCGACGCCCAGGCAGATCCGCGGAACGAAGCGCTCGGCGTAGCGCTCGAGGTAGGCGACGTAGTCGTCACGCGCCGGCCACCTCCCCGCGCCGCGCGGGATACGCATCGACGGGAGGCCCGACATCCAGCGCACCGTGTTGAGGCGGAGGTGGTCGTAGCGCTTGCGCCAGCTCACCCCGATCGCCTCCCGCTCGAGGACGAGCGGCTCCATTCCCCTGCGCGCGATCTCCGCGGCGGCGCCCAGGCCGGCGGGGCCGGCGCCCACCACCACGACCTCCGCCCGCCGCGGAACGTTCGGCCTGCGATCGCCTCCGCCGGTCACCGGCCGAACGTACCAGCGGCCTGCCTCCACGCCGAATTCCGGCTATCGCCCTCCGTTTTTGACACGACCCGGCGCGCGGGCGCAGACTCCGGCACTCGGTGAGCACCCCGAACGGCAGACGAACGATGACCACGACCCTCACACGCGACCACAGCCCGCCGCACCCGGACGGCGGCCAGGTCGTGATCGTCGGAGCGGGGCCCGGCGGCCTGTCGGTGGCATGGGCCTTCGAGCGGGCGGGGGTCCCGGCGCTGATCCTCGAGCGCGGCGATCGCGTGGGCGCCAGCTGGCACGGCTACTACGACTGCCTGCGCCTGAACACCGCACGCTGGATCTCGTCGCTGCCCGGTCTCGTCATGCCGCGGCGCTACGGCCGCTACGTCAGACGGGACGACGTCATCGAGTACCTGGAGGAGTACGCGTCGCGCTTGAAGACGCCGATCGAGTTCGGCACCGAGGTGCAGCGCATCGAGCGTCAGGGCGAAAGCTGGAAGGTGCGTACCGAGGGCGGCTCGATCGACGCCCCGGCCGTCGTCGTGGCCACCGGCCTCAACGCCACGCTGCACATGCCCGACTGGCCGGGCCGCGACGGCTTCGCGAAGGAGCTGGTGCACGCGCGCGACTACCGCAACGCCGAGCCCTACCGGGGCCGCGACGTCCTGGTCGTGGGAACCGGGGCGAGCTCGATCGACATCTCGCTGGACCTGCTCGCGCACGGCGCGGGCCGAGTCCGCGTGGCCGTTCGCACCCCGCCGGTGATCGCCCCCACGCAGGTCCTTGGCATGCCGCTCAGCTGGACGACCTGGATGCTCAAGCACGTACCGCTGCCGCGCGGGATCTCCTATCCGCTCCTGGACAGGGGAAGCCTGCTGCTCCAGCGAGTCCGCTTCGGCGACCTCTCCGAGTACGGGCTCCCGATGCCGCCCGAGGGCATCGCCACCGCCTACGACCGTCGCGGCCACGGGGCCACGATCGACCACAGCGGTTGGACGAAGGCGGTCAAGCGCGGCGACGTGGAGATCGTGGCCGCGCTGACGGGATTCGAGGGAAGCGACGTCCTGCTGGCGGACGGAACGCGAATCCGGCCGGAGGTGGTCATCGCGACCACCGGCCAGCGCACCAACCTCCCTGCGCTCCTGGCGGACCACGCGCCCCTGCGTGCCGACGGGCGGCCGCGGGTCCACGGCGGCACCACCCATCCGGGGGCGCCGGCGCTCCACTTCATCGGCTACCGAACGCCTCCGGCGCAGCTCACCGACATGCGGGCGGATGCGCGCGCGATCGCCCGCCGGGTGACGCGCGAGCTCGAGATCCGCTCGCGGGCGCCGGCGCAGCGGCGGTCGACCGCGCCGCAGCCGGCGTGATCCGGACGCCGCGGACCCTCCAGCTCGATCGCGACGGGCGGGTACTCGTCGTGCGGGTCGCCAATCCGCCGCACAACTTCATCAACACGGAGATGGTCGCGGAGCTCGACTCGCTCACGCGCTCGCTCCGGCGCGACAGGTCGATCGGCGCGGTGGTCATCACCGGCGCGGGCGACGATCTGTTCGTCGGGCACATCGACGTGTCCGAGATCCTCGCCGAGGTCGAGCGCATCGGCGTCCCGGTCGGGCCTCGTGCGGCGTGGGCGATGCGGGGGATCGCGTCGCTCGACCGGTTGCCCGTCGCACGGTCCGTCCTGCGCCGGACGCCGGCACGCGGGATCCTCGAGGTGCAGCGAATCCACGATGTGTTCCTGCGCATGAACAGGATGGACAAGGTGTTCCTCGCGGCGATCGGCGGCTCCGCTCTGGGTGGCGGTTGCGACCTCGCACTGGCGTGCGACATCCGCTACATGGCGACCGGCAGCGCGGCGATCGGCTTTCCCGAGACGACGCTCGGCCTGATCCCGGGTGCGGGCGGCACCCAGCGCCTGACTCGGCTGCTCGGGACGGCGCGAACGATCGAGCTCTTGCTGGAGGGCCGGCCGCTGTCCCCGCCCGACGCGCTCGAGCGCGGCCTCGTGCACCACGTCGTCGAGCCGGAGCTGCTGCTGGCCGCGACGATGGAGACCGCCCGCCGCCTAAGTCGCCGTTCCCCGGCGTCGATCAGGGCAGCCAAGCGGGTGGTCTACCGGTGCGGGAGCCGGTCGCTGGAAGCGGGGCTGGCCGGCGAGCGGCGGTGGGCGCTCGTCGCCGCGTCGTCCGCCGAGGCTCGCGCTGCCCTGGCGGAGTACCTCGAGCGCTGCACTCGCGATGGGCGGCCGCCGTGGGCGAGCGCCGAGACCCTCTCGCCATGGCTGTCCGGCACGGCCGTGCCGCCGGCGCGGCAGGTAGAGGCATGAGCAGGGAGCACATCGACCTGTCGGCCGGGCGGATCGGCTACCGAGACGTGGGCGAGGGCCCGCCGCTCCTGTTCCTGAACGGGCTGTTCGTGGACGGGCAGCTCTGGCGCAACGTCACCCCGTCGTTCGAGAGCGACCACCGCTGCGTGGTGCCCGACCTCCCGATCGGCTCGCACACGATCCCGCTGAAGCCGGACGCCGACGTCACGTTCCTGGGCCTGGCGCGGCTCATCCTCGAGTTCATCGAGAAGCTCGGCTTGGACGACGTGACGATCGTGGCCAACGACACCGCCGGCGCCCTCACCCAGATCGCGATGACCCAGCCGGGCAACGAGCGCATCGCCCGCGTGGTGCTCACCGACTGCGACGCGTTCGAGAACTGTCCCCCGGGGCCGTTCAAGGCCTTCAAGTACGCGGCCCGCGTACCGCCGCTGCTCACCGCCCTGATGCAGCCGATGCGGTGGCGCCCGCTGCGCCGCCTCCCGTACTGGTTCGGCGCGAAGCGGCCGATCGACCCGGAGGTCGAGGCCGCCTACGTTCGCCCGTTCTTCACGCAGAGCGAGATCCGCCGCGACTTGATGCGCTTCTTTCGCGCGCTCGACAAGCGCTACACCATCGAGGCCGCGGTGCGGCTACCGGAGTTCGACCGGCCCGTGCTGATCGCATGGGCGACCGAGGACAAGGTGTTCCCCTTCGAGCACGCGCACAAGCTGGCGGCCCTGCTGCCCGACGCGCG
>DASVVS010000099.1:0-20643 GCA_036386455.1 Thermoleophilaceae bacterium | reverse complement strand
GCGGCGTAGCCCCCGGGCGCGCCCGGCTGCGCGTAGCCGCCGCCCGGCGCGGAGCCGGCCGCGGCGTAGCCACCCACCTGCGCCGGGCCCGGCGACGCGTATCCGCCGGCCTGCGGCTGGCCGAGCGCCGCCTGCGCGGCGGCCGCGTCGCCCGCTCCGTTGAACACGACGACCTCCGCCTCGGCCGTGAAGTCCGAGCGCATCTTGCGATCCACCACGGCCTCGAGGTACCAGCGCATGTAGCTCTTGGCGGCCGCGAACGTGGGCGGCACGCCCTGCGGCAGCGGGATCTGGAACGGGTACTGGAGCGTCTGCCCCGCCTCGAGCTTCAGGTCGCGCGCCAGCTCCACCTGGGTTGCGGTCTCCTGGCTCTCCATGTTGTCCGGCGTGTCGGTGCGCCGGCGCTGGAGCTGCACGCGGACCGTGCGCGCCTTCGCCGACTCGCGCGGGCTGACCGTGAGCACGCCGGTGATCTGGTCCCCGGGCCGCAGGATCCGCGTGGACAGCTGCTCGAGGCCCATCGGCACCTCGTGCGACTTGGCGACCGGCGGCGACTGGGCCCAGTGCGCGTACTGGTGCGGCAGCGAGAACACCTGCACCTCGATCATCGCGTCGGGGTCGAACCCCATCCGCCGGTCGAGGATCGCCCGCACCTCCCACTTGACCATCGATCCGAAGCCCTCGGGCTCGTACGCGGTCGGCGGGGCGTCGGGCGGCACCTGGAGCGTGACGGTGTGCTCGCCGAACGCGACCGGGCCGCCGCCGGGATCCGTCGGCAGCGGCTGCCACACGGCCACGAAGGTCTCCTCGCGCGTGACCGTCCGCTCGTGGTCCGGCCCGTCGCTGTTGTACTCGCGCTCGCGCTTGTGGTAGCGGTTCTTGCACGCCAGCTCGACCCGCGCGCCCTGCACGCGATCGTCCGGCTGCCCGGCGACCGCCACCCTCACCGTGATCACGTCGCCCGGATGGACGGCGTTCCGGTCCACCGAAGCCTGCACCGTCATGTCGCTGCCGAAGACACCCATAGGCGCGCGAGGCTAGCGTCCGCCCCGGCCGGTTTCACCGCCGCCCGCCGATCGACGCCGAGCTTCGAGGAGGACGCCATGGACTTCGAGACCATCCGCTACGAGGTCGCCGACGGCGTCCTCACCATCACGCTGAACCGGCCCGACCGGCTGAACGCCTGGACGCCGGCGATGCAGGACGAGCTGATCGCCGCGCTCGACCGGGCCGACGCCGACGACGCGGTGCGCGCGATCGTCTTCACCGGAGCCGGCCGCGGCTACTGCGCCGGCGCTGACCTCCAGGGCGGCGGCTCCACGTTCGACTGGCGCGACCGCGAGCCCGCGGGCGAGGTCCCGCGCGACGGCGGCGGCCGCTTCACCCTGCGCCTGTTCGACTGCACCAAGCCCACGATCGCGGCGATCAACGGCCCGGCCGTGGGCGTGGGGATCACGATGACGCTGGCGATGGACGTCCGGGTGGCGGCCGACGACGCCAAGATGGGCTTCGTCTTCGCCCGCCGCGGGATCGTGCCGGAGGCGTGCTCGAGCTGGTTCCTCCCCCGGATCGTCGGGATCGCGCAGGCGATGGAGTGGGTCGCCACCGGGCGGGTGTTCTCCGCGCAGGAGGCGCTCGCCGGCGGCCTCGTCCGCAGCCTCCACCCCAAGGACGAGCTGCTCGGCACGGCCCACGCGCTGGCCCGCGAGATCGCGGACAACACGGCCCCGGTCTCGGTCGCGCTCGGCCGCCGGCTGCTCTGGACGATGCTCGGCGCCGAGCATCCGATGGACGCCCACCGCGCCGACTCGCGCGCGATGTTCGCCCGCGGCCAGTCGGCCGACGCGCAGGAGGGCGTGACCGCCTTCCTGGAGAAGCGGCCGGCCGAGTTCCCGGACCGCGTGAGCGACGGCCTGCCGGAGATCTTCCCCGGGCGGGAGGAGCCGGCCTTCATATAGCGAGGATCAGGCACGTGGAGGTGCCGTGCGCGAGCAGCTTCGAGTCGCTCACCCGCACCAGCCGGCCCTCTGCGGTGGCGACCCGGCCGCCGCGGTGCACGACGTGACCGTCGCAGCGGATCTCCCCCGCGTCGAGCGTGATCGGGCGGACCAGGTTGAACTTGGTCTCGAGCGTGGTGTAGGCCTCGCCGCGCGCGAGCGTGGTGTGCACGGCGACCCCCATGGCGCTGTCGAGCAGCGTCGCGGCAAGCCCGCCGTGCACGACCCCGATCGGGTTGAAGTGCTGCTCGCCGGGCGTCGCGACGAACGCCGCCGAGCCCTCCTCCACGTCGGCCAGGCTGAAGCCCAGGAGCTTCGAGATCGGCGGGGGCGGCAGCTCGCCGTCGCGTATCGCGCGCAGGAAGTCGAGCCCCGCCATGGTGCGGCCGCGCGCCGCGAGCTCGGCCGGGTCCTCCCAGGAGACCGACAGCGATCCCATGCGCGCCGTCCGCTAGCGGAGCTGGTGCGTCAGGTAGCCGTGGTCGCCGTCGGGCAGGCGGTCGACCCAGGTGCTGGCGTTGTAGCGCGTGCGCACGCGCGTCAGGAAGGCCCACTCGTAGCTGGCCGGGTTGCCGATCGCCCGCGGGCTGAACTCGAACCGGACCGTGCGCGCGCTCGTGCGCCGGATCCGCGCGCTGCCCACGCGGTCGCCGTAGCCGCACGTGAACACGCCCAGCTTGCCCGCGTGGCGGCCGACGAAGTACGTGCACTCGGCCGTGCCGTTCGCGGTCGTCGGATGCTCGATGAACAGCATCGGCGAGGTCGCCCCCGCCGCGGGATCGGGGATGTCGCCCGACGTCGTGACCGTGTGCACGAGCCGCCCGCCGCTGTGACCGAACGTCGCGCGCACGATGTCGACCTGCCCGCTGCCGCCCGTGGTCGGAACGTCGTACAGGTCGCCGCTGGGATCGCTCACGGCGCCGCTCCCCGCGCTGACCGTCGCCGCGGCCGCGAGGACGACCGCGAGCGCCACCGCCGCAGATAGGAGGGCACGCCGCATCCGCTGCGGACTGTGCCCGACGTGGACCCCCGCAGAGTGAGATAGATCACTGAGCGGTCGAAAACGTCCGACCGGGGGTCCCGGCTCAGCCCCCGCCCGCCTCCGGCGCGGGTGCCGGCTCGGGCTCGGGCGCCAGCCTCCGGGCCCGCGGCAGCCGCCGCTCCATCGACAGCCTGAGCGTGGACGGCCACCAGACGCGCGGGCCGATGTCGAACACCAGCGCGGGGACGATCACCGACCGCACGACGAACGTGTCGAGCAGCACCCCGAACGCGATGACGAAGCCGAGCTCGGTGAGGAACACGAGCGGTAGCGAGCCGAGCACGCTGAACGTGCCGGCGAGGACGATCCCGGCCGAGGTGATCACGCCGCCGGTGACCGCGAGCCCGCGGAGCATCCCCTGGCGGGTGCCGTGGCGCGTCGCCTCCTCGCGCACGCGCGCCATCAGGAAGATGTTGTAGTCGACCCCCAGGGCGACCAGGAACACGAACGTCCACAGTGGCAGCGACGGGTCGGCGCCCGGGAAGTCGAACACGAACTCGAAGAAGAAGTACCCGACTCCGAGCGCCGCGACGTAGGACGCCACCACGCTCGCGAGCAGGATCGCCGGCAGCACGATGGCGCGCAGGATCGCCGCGAGCACCAGGAAGACCACCACGAGGACGAGCGGCATGATCACCTTCGTGTCGCGCTGGGTGGAGGCGCGCAGGTCGCGCTCCTCGGCGGTCGGGCCGCCGATCAGCACGCCGTCGCCGCCGGCCTCCCTGGCCACGCGGCGCAGGTCCGGGATCTGGTCGTACGCCCTGCGCGAGTACGGCTCCGCGCGCAGCACGAGGTCGAAGCGCGCGCCGGGCTCGGCGATCTCCGGCTCACCCACCGAGGCGACCTCCGGCCGCGCCCGCAGCGCGTCCTGCACCTGGGGCGTCTCCCCCGGGTTCGGCACGATCACGGTGTTCGGCACGTTGGCCCCCGCCGGGAACGCGCGCGCGACCAGCTCCTGGCCGCGGGTGGAGCTCTCGTCGTCGCGGAACTGGTTGCCCGTGGAGAGGTCGGTGCTGTACCACGCGAGGCCGAGCGACATGACGACCAGCGCGAGCAGGCCCGCCCCGCCCACGAGCCGCGGCCGCCCGCCCACGCGCTCGGCGATCCGGCGCCAGGCGCCGTGGGTGGCGTCGGCTCCCTCGTCGCCGAAGCGCGGCACCCGCGGCCAGAACGCGCCGCGCGGGAAGATCGCGAGCAGCGCCGGCAGCAGCGTGCACATCACGAGCATCGCCAGGCCCACGCCCATGGCGCCGATCAGCGCGAGGCCGTTCGTGCCGGTCACCTCGGCGAGCGACAGGCAGAGCAGCGCGACCATCACGGTCGCGGCCGACGCGATGATCGCCGGGCCGGCGGCGCGCATCGCGGTCGCCACCGCGGCGTGCTTGTCCTCCTGGCGGCGCAGCTCCTCGCGGTAGCGCGCGACTATCAGCAGCGCGTAGTCGGTCCCGGCGCCGAACACCAGCACCGTCAGGATCGACGACGACTGGCCCGTCACGGTCACACCCAGCTCCGAGAGCAGGTAGCCGAGCCCGCGCGAGCTGACCTCGGCCACAACCACCGCGAAGAACGGGATGATCCAGAAGATCGGGCTGCGGTAGATCAGGATCAGCAGCACGAAGACGAGCAGCGCGGTGCCGATCAGCAGCACTCCGCCGATCGACGCGAACACGTCGACCGCGTCCGCAGCGAATCCGGCGGGCCCGGTCACCTCGACCTGCAGGCCCTGAGGCGCCCCGCCGGCGACCTCGCGTATGGCGTCGACCTCGTCCCGGAGGATGTCGCCGTCGCCGGTGGTGACGAGCGGCTTGACGTTGAGCGCGGTGCTGCCGTCCGGGGCGAACGCGGGCGGCGGCGGGGGTGGCGGCCGGCCGGCGACGTCGAGGCCCGCGAGCGCGCCGCGGTCCTGCGCGATCGCGTCCCTGTCGGCCGCGGTCAGGCCGCCGTCGCGCCGGTAGACGACGACCGCCGCGAAGCGCTCGCCCGACCGGAAGTCCCCGACCTTGTCGATGACCTCGACCGACTCGGCGTTCTGGGGCAGGTAGTCGACGGAGCGGTTCTGCTCCGCGTCGGCGAACTTCTCGGGAACCGCGGCGGCGCCCAGGCCGAAGATGACGAACATCCAGAAGAGCGCCACGTAGATCTTCGCGCGGCGGCTGCCGGAGAAGGTGAGGAGGCGGGCCATGGGGCCCTTTCTACCGCCCCGCGCACGCGCGGCGCAAGGTCCGCACCGGGCCGGCGCCCGGATACAGTCGGATGCCGTGGCGTTCGTACCCCCTCTGATCGTCACCGGGATGGCGCGCTCCGGCACCTCCGCGGCCACCCGGCTGCTGCAGTCCGCCGGTCTCGACGTCGGCGACGAGCTGATCCCGGCGAACGACGACAACAAGGTCGGCTTCTACGAGGACGTCTCGTTCGTTGAGTTCAACCAGGAGGTGATCGCGGCGGGACTCGCGGCCGAGCCCGGCCTGCGGCCGCGCTGGATGTACGCCGAGCGGATCGATCCCTCGCTGCTGGAGCCGCTGCGCGGGCGGGCGCGGGAGATGGTCGAGAGCCGCGGCGCGCTCGGGCGCCCGTGGGGGTTCAAGGACCCGCGCACGGCGGCGCTGCTCGACTTCTGGGACGAGGCCGCGCCCGGCGCGAGCTACGCCTTCGTGTACCGCCCGCCGTGGGACGTCATCGACTCGATGTTCCGGCTGACCCGCCGGCCGCTCGTGGGACGGGCCGATCTGGCCGCCCGCACGTGGGTCACCTACAACCGCGCGATCCTCGACTTCATGGCGCGCAACCGCACCCGCTGCACGCTCGTGCACGCCGCCGCGCTGGCCGGCGCGGGCGACTGGGTGGTCGAGCGCGTCAACGCGCTGCTCCGCGACGGCGGCACGCCTGAGCTGTCGGCGCCTGCCCCGGACGCCGTCGACCCCGAGCTGCTCGTGGCGCTGCCGGAGACGTCATCGCTCGCGGAGGTGGTGCGCGCCGGGTTCCCGGAGGTCGAGGAGGTGTACGCCGAGCTCGAGCGGGCCGCGGACCTGCCCGCCGCCGCGGCGGCGTCCGAGCCCGCGCGGGTGGTGGAGCCGCGCGTGGCCACGAACGGCGGGCGGCTGCCGATCGACCTCGTCCTGGTCGCGCGCGACGGCGAGGCCCCGGGGGTGGCGCGGCGGGAGCTGCTCGTGGCGCCGGAGCCGTCCGCCGGGGCGGCGGCCAACGCCGGCGTGGCGGCGGCGGAGGGCGACGTGGTGGCGGTCGCGTTCGGCGCGCCGCCGCGCGCCGAGCTGCTGGCCGTGGCCGCGACGGAGGTCGAGGGGCGCGAGGGCCGGGCCGCGGCGGTGGGCACCGGCGCCCTCAGCGGCGGCGACGCGGGGCCGATCTACCCGGGCGAGCTGCTCGAGGAGAACTTCAGGCCGCACACCATCGTGATGCGGCGGTCGGCGTGGCGGGCGCTCGGCGGGTTCGACGAGTCGGTGCCCCCGGCCGGGCTCGACGCCTGGGCCGCGGCCGTCGCGCTCGTGGACGCGGGCGTGCCGGTCGTGCCCGTGGTGGAGGAGCGGCCGCAGGCGGAGAACGGCGCGCCGCTGCCGGGGGCGCTCGAGCACGCGCGGCGGCACGTGGCGGCGCGGCACGCCGAGCTGTTCGCGCAACACGCGGCGCACATGCGCGAGCAGGCGGCCGGCCGCATCGAGGACCTGGAGCGCCAGCGCGACCAGGCGCTCGAGCTGCGCGACCACCACGAGGCGATGGCCGCCGACGCGCAGCGGCGGGTCGAGGACGCGGAGCGGCGCGCGGCCGCCGGGGCCGAGGCGGCCGATGCCGAGCGGCAGCGTGCGGACGAGGCCGAGGGCCGGGCGGCGGAGGCGGAGCGCCGGGCCGTGGAGGCCGAGCAGCGGGCCGCGGAGGCGGCCGCGGCCACCGCGGCCGCGCGCGACGTGGAGGCGGAGCGCGACGAGCTGGCGCGCCGACTCGCCGCGCTCTCCGCCACACGCGTACACCGGCTGGGGAGAGCCTGGTGGCGCGTCCGGGAGAGCCTGCGGCGCCGAAGCGGCCGCCGCTAGGCGCGGCCCCCGCCGGCCCCGCCCCCTACGCCGGGAACAGCTCGAGCGCCCAGTCCGGCCCGATCTCCTCGCGCCGGTAGGAGCGGCCGGCGCGGCGCACGTAGTCGCCCGTGCGCGGGTCGAGCGGCAGGCCGGACTCGATCGGGTACCACTCGTTGTGCTCGCGGATCAGCGCGTTCAGCTCCGCGAAGGGCCAGTCGCGCACGCGCTCGCGCCAGCGCCGGGCGAACAGCTCGCGGTCCTCGCCGCACGTCGCCGCCAGCACCTCGTACGCGCGCTGGAGGCGGGTCCGGTGCACGCGCAGGCCCACGTCGATCTCGCGCAGCCGCTCCATGTAGCGCGGCATGACGCCGGCCTGGAGGTAGGACTCGACGGTCCGCTTCGTCTGCCGCGTCCGCCGCGAGAGCGGCTTCCCGTGGCCCACGTCGTCCTCGAGGCTGCTCTGGATCCGCCGCTCGACCGGTGTGAGGCCGTCCTGGGCGGCCCGGGCTCCGTCCTGCTCCATCCCGGCCGAGTCTAGAAATCGCGGCGCCCTCGTCAGGGAGCCAGGTCGCGCGTCCCCTGACGCCGGAAGACCGGCCAGCGCCGCAGCACGCGCTCCTCGCGCACGGCCAGCATCTCGTGGTAGCCCAGGATCGCCCCCTCGGTCTGGGTGGGCCGGTAGAGGACGTAGTCGCCGAGCGCGACCGATCCCTTCGGCACCACGAGCGCGTCGCCGCCGCCGGAGGCGCTGTCCTCCCGCCCGCCCGGCGGATGCACGAGCTCGCCGGGCGACGCCACTCCCTGCACGACGATCTCCATCTCGCTCGCCCCCGGCTGCGCGATGCCGAGGACGGGCGCGCTCGGGTGGTCGCTCGTGATGCGCCGGACCGCGCCGCCGAGCGTCAGCGCCGGGGCGAGGCCGCCGGTGTCGTAGCCGTCGTTCAGGTAGCCGGCGAAGAGGAAGGCGGAGCCGCAGCCGATCTCGTTCGCCGGACCGCCGGTCCAGTTGCGGTAGTTGGAGCTGCCGGGGCCGTTGCGGATCAGGGCGGGCTCGTCGTAGAGGTCGGAGCCGAGCTCCTTCAGCGCCGCCAGGTGGTCGCGGTACGCCGCCTGCGCCTGGGTCGCGACGAGCTGCCGGTACGAGGAGTCGCCGCGCAGCGTGGCGTGGCCGTCGTAGCCGAGCACGGCCGTGAGTCGCAGGCGGTCCCGTGCGGAGCGCAGCACGTCGAGCACGGCGCGCAGCTCCTCGCGGTCGTTCACGCCGCCGCGGCCCATCCCCACGTCGAGCTCGATCGCCACCTCGAGCGGCAGCCTGCGCCGGCTCGTGCGCGACGCCTCGGCGAGATGCCGGGCCAGCTCGACCGAGTCGACGAGGATGCGCAGCCGGTGGCGGCGCTGCCCCTTCGGCGGCCTGGTCGCCAGGAAGTCGGTCAGCTCGCCGAAGGTCGGCGGGTAGCCCGTCATGAGGTCCGTGCCGCGCGGCGCCTGGGCGACGATCGGGTCGACCTCGCGCAGGCCGAACACGAGCCCGCGCGGCTCCGGGAGCCGGTTCAGCAGGTACGAGATCAGCGCCGGGCTGCGGAACGACTTGAGCGCCGGCCGAACCCCCCAGCCGTTCGCGCGCGCGAAGTCCGTGACGGTCCGCGTGTTCTGGTCGAGCGCGGCGAGGTCGAGGACGAGGACCGGATGGCCGCGGCCGTGCCGGCGCGCGAGCTTCGCGAGGACATCCAGCGGCATCGGCGCGCCGCCGGCGCCTAGCGGCGGCTTGGGCGCCTTCCTCGCCCCCGCGACGGGCGGGACCGCCGCGGCCGCGACCGCCGCACCTCCGGCCGCGATGAACTCGCGCCTGTCGAGACCCCCCATGCGCGGGCGATTATCCCTCACGACCCAGCAGGGAGAGCAGGTGGCGCCGGAGCGTCGCGCGTTCTCGCGTGAGCCGCTCCGGAGTGACCCGGATCGTCTTCACACCCGCCACCGTCAGCTCCGCGCTCCGTGCACGGTCCTCCTCGAACGCACGTCGCGTGCCGTGGTACTCCCAGCTGTCGAGTTCGACCACGACGCCGTGCTCCGGCCACGCGGCGTCTACCTCCTGGTCGAGGATCCAGACGTTCATGCTCGGCCGGGGCACGCCGATCTCGTCGCAGAAGACGAGGAACTCGCGCTCGAGCTCGGAGCGCGTCATGGGCTGGTGCGGATGCGCCGCGGCCAGGGCGGCGCGAGCGAGCGTCACGGCCCTCCGCCCACGCGCCCGCTCGCACGCACGCTCGATCGCCCGCGCGTCGAGCACCCCACGCCGCTCGGCCTCCTCGAACAGCCGCTCGTGCTGCTGCTTGGGGAGCGTCTCGCCGCAGTCGAGCAGCGTGCGGGCGAGGCTCGTGACGGGGATGTTCTCCACGCGCGTCACGTCCTCGGCGTGCAGGTTGCGGACGCGGTGGAGCTTGATGCCAGGCGGCGACTTGCGGCCTCGGTGCGGCGTCGTGACGTGGATCCACCTCCCCCACCCGCGCCGGAGGTCGTGCACCCAGGCGGCCTGGTTGTGGCTTGCGACCGCGTCCGGCCCGCAGGCATATACGGCCGCGAGGAGCCGGCCACGCGGCCCGATGGCTTCGTGGCCGTAGGCATAGACGCCGCGGTAGAGGCGATGCAGCTGTCCCGCTGCAACCATGCGCCCCACCGTCTGGTACGAAAAACCGAGCTCATAGAGCTGGGCCAGATGGACCACGCCGTACTGATCTCCCGCAAGCGCGGCGAGTGCAGCAAGCATCGCCGGCCGAGGTGGGCCGTTTTCTTCTCGCATAGCGATAGGTAGAGGGCCCACCTCACAGAAATTCGCCCCCTCCTCCCCCGCTTCAGTAGCCGCTACAGGTCTGCCACCACCGCCGCGAAGTAACCCGTGACGTAACGGGTCGGAAGCGCCGCCAGCGCCTCGAAGCGCCCCGCCGCCCGCAGGAAGCGGGCGTGCGAGCCGGGCTCCAGCCGCCGCGCCAGCGCCACCGCGGGCAGCCGCGGGCAGTGCATCAGCGCCTCGCGCCGCCGCGGCCGCGCGCCCGCCGCGCGCACGAGCTGCTCGAGCCGCCGGGGGCCCACCGTCGGCCCCACCTCGTACGCCACCGCTCCCGCCCGGCGCAGCGGCGCCGCCGGCAGGGCGTTGCGCAGGGCTACGACCGGATTCGCGCCATTGTCGATCGTGAGGGCCAGCGTGCCGCCGGGCGCCAGCACCCGCACCAGCTCGCGGACGGCCCCGGCGATCTCGCCGACGCTCTCCAGGTGATCGAGGGTGGAGAGCGAGACGATCAGGTCGAACTCGCCGTCCGCGAACGGGAGCCGGCGGACGTCGCCGACCGCGACCTCTAACCCCGGGAAACGCCGGCGCGCCCCATCGGCGACCTCGGCGGAGATGTCCACGCCGGCCACCGCGCCCGCCGCCCGGCTCATGACCGGCACCACGCCCCCGGTGGTCGCTTCGTCGAAGAGGTCGGTCTTCAGCGCGCGCCCGAAGCTGCGCCCGCCGATCGCGCGCCGCACGAACGTCGCGTTGATCGCGTCGCTGTGCGCGCGCCACAGCGGCGGCTCTCGCTCCTCGGCGTACACGGCGGCCGACAGTAGCCTCGGCGGTTCCGTGCGGACCGGCCTCCGACGCATCGCCGAGACGACTCGCGTCTCCGGTCCGCTCTGGACCGCCTCGCTGGTCCTCGACCGCGCGCTGCCGGTAGGCGTGCTCGGCATGTGGCCCGACGTACGCGTGGAGCCCGCCCGGCTGCGCCGCCAGCTCGAGGCGGTCCTCCGCGCCTGGGGGATGCCCGAGGAGACCGCCGCGGCCACCGCCGGGCACGTGCTCTACGCCGACCTGCACGGGATCGACTCGCACGGCGCCGCGATGCTCATGAGCTACCACCGCCGCCTCGGCGCCGGCCAGCTCGACCCGCGCGCGACGGCCGAGGTGGTGCGCGACGGCCCGTCCACCGCCCTCGTGGACGGCGGCGGCGGCCTTGGCCACGTGCCGGCGGAGACCGCGATGCGTCTCGCGATCGAGAAGGCGCGCGCGAATGGGATCGCCGCGGTCGCCGTGCGCAACTCGGGCCACTTCGGCGCCGCGGGCGCATACGCGTCGATGGCGGCCGAGGCCGGCCTGATCGGCATGGCCACGACGAACGTGCTGGAGCCCGCGGTCGTCCCCACCTTCGGCCGCGAGCCGAAGCTCGGCACGAACCCGATCGCCTTCGCGGCCCCGGCTCGGCGCAACCGCCCGTTCCTGCTCGACATGGCCACGAGCGCGGCGTCGCTCGGGCAGGCCGTGGTGGCCTGGCGCAAGGGCCGCTCGATTCCCACCGGCTGGGCGATCGACGCGAGCGGGCGCCCGGTCACGAACGGCCGCGCCGCCGCGGAGGGCCGCCGCCTCCTCCCCCTGGGAAGCACGCGGACGATGGGCAGCCACAAGGGCTACGGGCTGGCGACGGCCGTGGAGATCCTGTCCTCGGTGCTGTCCGGCGGCGACACGGTCGGCCACTTCACGATGGCGCTCGATCCAGCGGCGTTCGAGGCCGGTTTCGACGAGCGCATGGACGCCCTCCTGGACGACCTGCGCGCGACGCGGCCCCTGGGAGACGCGGCCGTCATGGCCGCCGGCGACCCCGAGCGCCAGGCCGCCGCCGAGCGCGAGCGCGACGGCATCCCGCTCGCGCGCGCGGTCGTGGAGGACATCCGCCACGTCGCCGCCGCGGCGGGCGCGGAGTTCCTCCTGTGAGGCTGCTCGACCAGATCCGCGGAAGCGCCGAGATCGGGCTCAACCTGCGCGGCGACCGCCGGATCCCGTATCTCCCGCGCGAGCAGCTCGACGCCGTGCGCGACGGCAACGTGCGCGCGATGGTGGCGCACGCGGCGCGGCACGTCCCCTTCTACCGCGACTGGTTCGCGCGCGAGGGCGCCGACCCGCGCGAGATCCGCACGGCTCACGAGCTGGAGCGGCTGCCGACGCTCGACAAGCGCCAGGTCCGCGAGGAGCCGCGGCTGTTCCTGGCCGAGGGAGCGGCGGCCCGCGGCGCGGTGCGCGTGACCACGAGCGGCTCCACCGGCACGCCCACGGAGATCCACCACGACCGCCGCTCGCTGCTGCTCAACATCCCCTACGGCGAGCGCGAGCGCCGGCCCGTGATCGACGGCACCGGCGGGTCGTTCCGCCCGCGCGAGATGTACGTGGGCAACGAGACGTCGGTCATCAAGACCGTGACCGCGTTCTACAGGGCCAACACCCTGTTCGTGCGCCCGCGCCGGCGGTTCGTGTCCGTGCGCACGCCGGTCGAGGAGGTGGCGGCCATGATCGACGCCGAGCGCCCCGACCTCCTCACGGGCTACGGCGGCTGGATCCACCTCTTCTTCAGGACGGTCGCCGCGCGCGGGATCGAGCTCCGCGACCCGCCCAAGATGGTCATGTACATGGCCGAGGCGCTGCCGCCCGGCGGGCTCGAGCTGATCGAGGGCGAGTTCGGCATCCCGGTGATGTCGCGCTACAGCGCCGCCGAGGCGTTCAAGATCGGCTTCTACTGCGAGCACCGGACCGGCTTCCACCTGCACGAGGACCTCTGCCACGTGCGCGCGGGCGAGGGCGGGCGGCTCGTGATCAGCAACCTCGTGAACCGGGCGACCGTGCTCCTGAACTACCCGATCGGGGACGTGGGGACGATCGGCGACGCGACGTGCCCGTGCGGGCGCACCCTCCGCGTGATGAACGAGCTCGAGGGTCGCGTGGAGGACATGCTGCCGCTCGCCGACGGGCGGGTCGTGCACCCGCGCGCGGTCTGGCAGGTGTTCATGAACGACCCGGACGTGCTCCAGTACCAGCTGACCCAGCAGGAGCCGCGGCGCTTCGCGCTCGAGCTGGCGACGGTGGACGAAGCGGCCTACGGGCGGGCGGTCGCCCGCGCGCTGCCGGAGCTCGAGCACCTGCTGCGGCCGGAGCCGCAGATCGCCGCGAGCCGCCGGACCGCGCCGCGCGGCGACGCGAAGTTCAGGGCCGTCGCATCGCTGTGCGGGCCGTCCGCCCCCACTGCGCAAGGAACGGCCGCGGGTCGCTAGGCGACCAGACCGCCTCGATCAGCGGGCGGGCGTAGGGCCGGGCGAACTCGCGGGCGCCCAGGCGCTGCTGGTCGCGGCGCAGGAGCGTGTAGAGCACGTCGGCGTGCAGGTTCACCCAAGCTCCCGGCCACCCGTTCGGCTCCGCCCGCTCGCGGCGGCCCTCCACGTGCTCGGCCCAAGCCAGGCCGGCCTGGTCGAGCCCGGCCCGGCGCAGCAGCGCGTTGTAGAGGACCGAGCGCCCGTTGGCCTCGATGAACTTGGGCCGGCCGTCGCGCGGGTCGAGCTTGAACTCGGCGATCGCGGGGCCGCGGTGCCCGACGCGGCGCAGCAGCTCCAGCGTGAGCTCCGCGAGGCCCGGCGGCGGATCGGCGGCCACCTCCGCCACGCGCGCGACGCCGAAGAACGGCGGGCTCTGGCGCAGCTTGCGGATCGTGATGCCGCCGAGCGGGTCGCCGCCCGCGCCGATGTAGGTGCAGTGCGCGTAGACGCGCGAGTCCTCGCCCGGGATCAGCTCGGTCAGCTGGACCTCCGTGCCGGCCACCCGCGCCAGGTGCGCGTCCAGCTCCGCGCGATCGCGCGCTACGAGCAGCTTCGCGCCGAAGCGGGCCGCGAAGCGGTGGCCGGCGACCGGCTTCACGAGCAGCGGGAAGCCGACGCCGTCGCCCACCTCCGGCAGCTCCGCCCCCACCGCCCGCGCGGCCTCCTGCATCACGCGCTTGTCGAGGAACGCGCGGGCCACGTCCGGCTCCGGCGAGAGCACCCGGTAGCCCAGCGAACGCGCCCGCTCGTGGTGCTCGGCGAGCGCCTCCACCGCCTCGTCGCTGGTCGGGAGGAGCGCCCAGCCGCGCCAGTCGCGCGCGCGGCGCTCGAGCAGCTCCATCAGGGCGCCCGGCTCCGCCTCCGGCACCGGGTGGTGCGCCGAGCAGTGACGCGAGCGCTGCGCCACGTCGAACGGCTGCGTCGTGACCACCGCCACGCGCACACCGCGCGCCGCCAGCGCCCGCACCGCGCCGAGCCCGTTCACGTAGCCGCCGATCACGACGGCGCCCGGCTCCGCTCCCCCGGCGGGCATCACCCCGACGTGTTCAGGTGCGCGAGCGCGGAGGCCATCCGCCGCCCGTCGAGCAGCACGCCCGCCGTGTGCCGCGGCGCGATCCGGAACGCGCGCGCGATGCTCGGCAGCACCTCCCGCCGCGGTCCGGCCACGATCGACATCCGCGCATGGCCGAGCAGCAGGTCGGCGTAGCCGCGCGGGTGCGCCTCCATCAGCGGCCGGTGCTTGTCGATCAGCCGCTCCACGCCCTCGACCAGCGCGGCCGGGTCACGCGAGAGCCGCTCTCCCGGATCGCGGTCCACGCGGTACGCAACCGTGTCGATCCCGGCGATCGAGCAGACCGGGTTGAGCCGGTAGAACAGGTCGGCCTGCTCGCGCGAGCGCAGCGACTCGTCGAAGCCGCCGATCGAGCGCAGCACCTCGGTCTCCACCACAAGCGTGCCCTTGGTCATGTGCGAGCGGCCCGGCGGCGGCTGCTCGAGCGAGAAGTGGTCGCCGCGCGGGTGCGTGGGCGGCAGCCGCGTCTCCACCACGCGCCCGCCGCGCACGATCTCGATGCCGGATAGGCACCCCACGGGCGGCGGCAGATCCGACCCCGCGATCGCCCGCAACGACGCCTCCGCGAAGTGCGGCAGGTGCCGGTTGTCGTCGTCGATGAAGGTGACGTAGCGGCCGCGGGCGGCGGCGAGCCCGGCGTTGCGAGCGGCCGACGGCCCGCCGGAGCGCTCGCGCCGGATCACGCGCAGGCGCTCGCGCTCGCGCAGCCGCAGCGGCGGCCGCGAGCCGTCGTCCACGACCACCACCTCGAGCGACGAGACGGTCTGCGCCAGCGCGGCCTCGACCGCGCCCTCGACCACGCCGGGGCGGTCCTTGGCGGGGATGACGACGGTCAGCTCCACGCGCCCGAGGCTATTGCGCCTCGAGCGGCTGCGCCGGTCCCGGTCCAGGCCTGCTGGGGCCCGATCGACAGCTCGTGCGGCCCGGGTCCGCTCAGCGGCAGGCTTCCGTACCATTCGCAGCGGGGGCGTTCCAGACGGCGGGACCTATGACCAGACTGCCGGCAATCGCCGCGGCAATAATCGCGGCGATCACTTTGCCCGCGGCCGCGCAGGCGGCCAACGTCGCCTTCGAAGGCGAGTCGATGACCTGGGGCGGCAACGGCCAGCAGCTCGCCGACGGCTCGGCCTCCGGCGGCCAGGCATTCCAGAACTGGAACACCGGCGAGGGCTACAAGGACGTTACGCTGACCGGCGGGGTCGCCGCTCTGTTCGCGCTGGTCAAGGGCGACCAGTGCCCGAAGAAGCCCGACGGCTCGCCCGTCACGGAGCCGACCAAGATCGAGATCAAGGTCGACGGCGAGCCTGTCCATCAAGGTGAGGTGCCGAACACCACCTACGCCGAAGTCGGCGGGCCGGTCTCGATCGGCGCGGGCACCCACCGCGTCTCGCTGCACATGACGAACGACGCGGCCTCGCGCACGCCGGGGGCTGAGTGCGACCGGAACCTGTGGGTCGACAAGGTCACCCTGTACGGCGAGCCGATGGCTCCGAACAGCTTCCGCAACCAGCCACTCTCGCCGACCGAGCCGCTCCACGCGCAGTCGGCCGCCTGGGTCGCCGAGCTCCAGCGGCAGGTCGCCGTCTGGGGGCCGTGGATAGGCACGACGGAGTACAGCGTCCCGATCTACGTCGTCGGGGCTCAGCAGAGCCCGAAGTTCGACTTCAAGGTCGTCGGCAACTGGCACGGGCCGGGATACGACGACCCCCCCAACGACGACCAGTTCAAGGACGTTCCAGTCCCGACGCCGATACCGCAGGGGCCGGTCATGTCGGACGGTGCCGACCGGGACCTGACCGTATGGCAGCCGGCCACCGACAAGTACTGGCAGTTCCTGCAGACGGAATGGGACATGGTCTCCGGATACAGGACGCGCAAGGGGGGACGGATCGACAACGTGTCGACGAGCCCGGGCTACCAGGTGGACCCGCCAGGCTGGAGATATTCGCTCAGCGCGACGGCGCTGACGATGCTCGGCACGACGCTGCGCATCCCGGAGCTCCAGCGCGGCGTGATCGACCACGCCGTCAGCGTCGGCATCCCGGACCCGAAGTTCGTCCACTGCTGGCCGGCCCAGTCGAACGACTACGGCCCCGCCACCAGGGACTACCGTGAGAACGTCGAGGGCTTCGGCGATCGGCAGTACAACGAGATGATCCCCGAGGGAACGCGCTTTCGGCTACGGCCCGACCTGGACATCGACGCGTTGGACCTGCCGCGCTTCACCGAGACGCTGGCCAAGGCGATCCAGAAGTACGGCATGGTGGTGCAGGACTACGGCGGCGCCGTCGGCTTCCAGGCGGAGGACTGGCGGACGCATTGGAAGAGCGACCCGTATGAGGGTGAGAACGGCATCTTCGAGGGTCACCCGCGCGGCGCCAACCCACCGCAGCCGGCATACCGCGACGGCTTCTTCGTCCCGCACGACGCGGTGAAGGAGGGACTCTTCTACCGCTTCCCGTGGAGCGACCTCCAGGTGGTCGCCGTGCCGCCCGGCAAACCGCCGTGCGCGGAGACGGATCACTCGCCGATGCCCGGCGAATAGAGTCGCGCCCCCATGAAGGCGGCGGTGATCTACGAGAACGGCGGTCCGGACGTTCTGCGCTACGAGGACGTCCCCGATCCCGAGTGCCTCGACGGCCACGTGGTCGTCGACGTCGAGGCGATCAGCATCGAGGGCGGCGATCTGCTCCACCGCGCCGGGGCGGAGCTTCCGTCCGTTCCGCACGTCGTCGGGTATCTCGCGGCGGGCACGATCTCGGACGTCGGTGCCGGCGTCGAGGACCGCGGGGCCGGCGACCGCGTCGTCACCCTGAACGCGGCCGGGTCGCACGCGTCGAAGCGCGCCGTGCCGGCTCTGTCCACCTGGCAGATCCCAGACGGCCTCGACGCGGCGCGCGCCGCGTGCATTCCCGTTGCGTACGGAACGGCGCATGAGTGCCTCTTCACCGCCGGCAACCTCCAGGCCGGCCAGACCGCTCTGATCCACGCCGGCGCAGGTGGCGTCGGGATGGCCGCGATCCAGCTGGCGAAGCAGGCCGGCGCGACCGTGATCTCGACGGCGTCCCGCGACGACAAGCTCGAGCGCCTGACGGAGCTTGGGCTCGACCACGGGATCAACTACGCGAGCGAGAATTTCGTCGAGCGCACGCGCGAGCTGACTGACGAGCACGGCGCCGACGTCGTCCTCGATTCGATCGGCGGGCAGAACCTGGTCGACAGCATCGGCGCGCTCGCCTACCGCGGGACGCTCGTCAGCGTCGGGGTGGCGGGTCGCGCCGGCTCGAACGTCGAGGCGAGGGATCTGTGGGCGCGGAACAACGCGCTGCGCGGCGTCTTCCTCGGCGGCGCGCTGCTGAACGAGTACCCGCGCGTCCACGCGATGATCGCGAACCTGTTCGAGCGGGTCGCCGACGGCGGGCTGCGCGTCGAGATCGACCGAACCTTCCCGCTCGCCGAGGCCGCCGCCGCGCACGCGTACATCGAGAGCCGCCAGGCCTTCGGTCGCGTCGTGATGACGCCGTAGGCCGACTCGGGGTGAGTCTTCGCCCCGGCGGGGTGGTTGCGCGGGCGGGATCCCGCCTCTGAAGCGATCCAGCTCTGGGTCGTCAAGCGCTTGACGCTAAGCGCTTGGGCTACCTAGTTGAGCGGGCGGCGGCGAGAGGGCTGGGCGTCAGCTCCGGCTGCTCCGTACCCACCGGCCCGAGGCTACCCAGCATTCGTCACCATCTGTGCTGCAGTGGAACGACGTCAGCTTCCCCTCTGCTCTCTCATGCACAAGCTGACGCTTGCAGGCGCAATCGCGGCGGCGGCGCTCTCGTTACTGCCGGCGGTCGCGGTCGCGGCGGCTCGCCCCCACCGCGCCGACGGGAAGCTCGGGGACTGGCGCGGCCGAGCGAGTGCGATCAGCGGGGTGACGAACGTGTCGCGCGGCGAGTTGATCTACACCGACTGGCTGTACGACGACTTCGGCGCGGACACTGACGGGTTGCCGGCCAATCCGGTCGCCTGGGCGTTCGTCTTCTACCCCACGGTCGGTGACTACCGCTACCCGACGGACGAGGCGCGATACGGCACGAACGCCGCCGACCTGCGCGAGCTGCGGGTCGCCGCCGACCGCAAGCGGCTGCACCTGCTGGTGTCGCTCGAAACCATGATCGTTCGCGACGCGGCCGCGGTCATGCTCGCCATCGACACCGACGGGAACCCGGGCACGGGTGCGGCGACCTGGCCGCACGAGGTCGGCATCGACACGCCCGGAGCCGACCGCTTCGTGACCCTGTGGGGAACCGGGGGTACGGTCCGCGACGCGACCGGCCCGGTCGGGAAGCCGAGACAGGTCGTCTCCCTGAAGCACAACGCGATCGAGGCATCGGTGTCGCGCCGGCTGCTGGGGCGGATCTCGCCGAGGGCCCGGATCTGGCTCGTGACAGGGCTGGCGGACGCAGGTCGCAAGCGCTTCAAGCCGGTCGCGGCCGGTTCCCCGACGGCGGACGAGCCCGGCGGCGGTGGGGCGACCGCGACCGCGGCATTCAACGTCGCCTTTCGCCCCGACGAGCGGCACGAGCAGACCTCGTACTGGGGCGACCGCGAGCAGGCGACCGCGCTCGCCCGGCGCGACGTGGCGCCGTTCGCACGGCCGCTCCACCTGCGACCGCTCCGGCGCCGGGAGTCGGCCCCGTTCAAGCTGACGCCCGGCTACCACAACGCCGTGTACCGGTCCCGCCACGAGCTCGGCGAGGGCATCGACCTGCAGCGGGACAAGAGCGGGACGGCCCTCGCGATCGGCGACACCGATCCGCAGTTCAAGTCGCGCTGGCAGCCGTACGGCGTCTACGTCCCGGAGAGCTACGCGCCCGGGGCCCCGCTGACCGTCGTCGGGCACGCGTCGCTCGAGAGCCACAACATGTACGGCGCCGGTAGTCCCGGGCTGCTCAGGCAGATCGGCGAGGAACGCGGGTCGGTGCTGATCACGCCGCTCGGGCGCGGCCACATCAACTTCTACGTCGCGAGCGGACTGGCCGACGTGATCGAGGCCATGGAGCATGCGCAGGCCCGCTTCAAGACCGACCCGGCGCGGACGTCGATCATGGGCTACTCGATGGGCGGCTACCTGGCCTTCCGCCTCGGCTTGCTCATGCCCGACCGGTTCGCGCGCGCGTCCGCCTACAACCCGCCGCCCGCCTATGCGGTATGGGCCTATCCGGCCCGGCCGGTAGCGGGCGACGAGGCTTTCGTCGATGCGGGGATCACGACGAGGATCGCCGCCAACGGCCTGAACCTTCCGTACGAGATCGTCGCGGGCGTGAACGACGAGGAGGTGCCGATCTCGGGGGTGCGCCACCAGGTCGACACGTTCGAGGCGCTCGGCAACCCGTACCGCTACTACGAGCATCCCGTGGCCGACCACCTCCGGCGGCGCCAGGCCGACGAGTGGGGCCACACGCGGGACTGGCTCGGCGACCGGCGGATCGATCCGAACCCCGCCCGCGTGCGCTACGCGCGCTACCCGACCATGGACCTGCCGCGGTTCGGGCTACGGTTCGACGGGGCGTACTGGATCGACGGGCTCGCGGTGCGCAGCGCCGACGACCCGGCACGCGCGGGTCCCGAGGAGCACGCGCAGGTGGACGTCATGACCTACGCGCTCGGGAAGCCCGCGCCGGTGACCGAACCGGAGACCTTCGCGTTCCCCGGCCCTCCCCTGCCGGCGACGGTGCGCGGGCGGACGCCCGTCGACGGCGCGGCGCCGCCGAGGCGCAACGCCTTCGACGCCGCGCTGACGAACGTCGGGCGGGTGACGCTCGACGTCCGGCGCATGGGGCTCGACGCCGACCAGCCGCTACGGGCGAAGCTCGCGGGCGACGGCACGGCGACGCTCGTGCTGGCCGGGCGGTTCGGACAGGTCGCGGCGACGCTCGACGGAAGTCCCGTCGCGGTGGGCCGCGTGAGCCGCGTGAGCGGCGGGATCAGCGTCCCGGTCGATCTGGCGGGCGCCGGAGAGCACGAGCTCGAGATCCGGCCCCGGGACTAGGGCTGGCTCTCACCCCCGCCCGGTCGGGGGTTGCAAGGGAGCGGCGTGAGCTAGTCGACGGTGCCGCCGGGCGCGGACGCGCCGACGGGATCCGGCATGCACTCCGGCGGCGGGACCGGGAACCCGTTGCAGCTGTACGGCCCGCCGGTCGGGTCGTCAATCACGTTCACGTGACCTACGAACTTCACGCACACGATGCCGTTGCCGTTGCGGTCTTGCTCGATATCGAAAGGCGGGAGCGGGACGTAACCGTCCGGGCACCTGCCCCAGATGTTCTCGTCCGCATTGCTCGAGCCGGCGGGAACGAGGATGCCGAGCACGACGAGCACGACGGGCAGGATGCAGCGGGCCTTCTTCAC
>DASVVS010000098.1:0-7676 GCA_036386455.1 Thermoleophilaceae bacterium | reverse complement strand
CCGCGCACTCCGGATCGCGCGTGCGCACCTCGAAGCCGAGCGCCTCTCCCGCGTCCTGGATCGTACACGCCACGTGCGTGCCGATCGTCGGCGAGACCATCAGCGTCCAGTGGTCCGGGCACGCCGGGTCGTAGGGGATGCCGGTCTGCCGCAGGACCTCCTCCTCCGGGCAGCCGAGCAGGTAGCCGCCGCCCTCGGCGGCCACCTGCGGATAGTCGCTCGCCGGGCGGACCATGTAGCCGAGGAAGTCACCGGTCGCGCCGAGGTGGAAGTGCAGCCGCGGGCCGCTGACCCCACCCTGCTCGCGCAGGTAGAACTGGACCTGCGGGAACGGCTCTCCGGGTGAGAACCCGAGGAACAGGTCGCCGATCCGAGCCGCGCCCGCGTAGGTCCCGATCGTGCCGGCGTCGAGCCACGGCGCCCTGTCGGCGCGGTCGATGCTGAGGTCGTAGCCGCCCGCGTCGACACTCCCCTCCGGCAGCCGGTTGAGCGCTAGGACCGGCTGCGCGAGCGGCTCGCGCAGGAACACCGTGCGGACCGCGACGCCGCCGGCCGCCGGCACCTCGCGACCGGCGGCCGTGGCCGCGGCCATCATGCGCCGCAGGCGGCTCCTCGCGTCGGCCTCGTCCGCCGCCCCGAAGTCCTCCCGCCCCAGCGTCCCGACGCCGGCGAGCCCCACTCCCCCATGCTCGGCCTCGGCCAGCTGTGCCGCCCACTCCGGCCAGTCGCCCGACGCCTGCGTGTTGCTGCCCTCCAGCACCGTGGCGTGCGGTGAGTAGTTGGAGTAGGTGGCGATGCGGCGGCCGTCGCCGGCTCGCTCGGCCCAGAGCAGGCGGAACTCGTCGTCGGTCCCGACGTTGGGCGGCGCCGAGTAGCTCGACGTGACGCCGGGCCCATCGGCGCGGCCCGCGTAGAGGCGGGCGGGCCGGCGCGCTCGCCAGGCCGCCACCGCCGCGTCGACGGCCGCGTCCTGGAGCCGGCGCACGTAGCTCGGCGGGACCCCGCCCCAGATGCCGATCGTGTCCGGGGCCGAGTGCGAGTGGTCGGCCTGCACCAGCACGCTGCCGGCCGGCACGCCGGTGCGGCGGGCGACCTCCTGCCGGAGCTCGTAGATACCGAGCCCCTCCGACTTGTAGGCCGCGAAGAACCCCACGTTGCTGGTCGTGACGAGGATGAGGTCGCCGCGCTCGGCGCTCACGGCCATCGCGCGCGCGTACAGGTCGTCCTTGATGCCGGTCATGGTCCGTCCCTTGCCATTGGGGCACGGCCCGTAGCCGCCGAGACAGAGGCGCTCTCCCGCCGCCGGGTTCGTGGAGCGCCGCGCGGCCCCGACGGCGAACGCCCCGGGCGCGGCCCGGCAGCGCTCCTCGTCGGGGCCGAGCCGCCTGCCGGCGCGCATGTGAGCCGGGGTCCCCCTGATCACCGCCGCCCGGGCGGAGACGAGCACGGCGCCGCAGGTCTCGAAGACGCGACGGGAGCGCGACCGGAGCGGAAGGCTCACGGTGCGGCGCGAACCCGCCCGCATGCGCACGTCGCGCGCGCCCGTCACGACCCGCGCCTTCGGGCCCGGCACCGGCTTGGGCGTCGTGGCGATCAGGCGCAGCCGCACGGCCCCCCGGGCGGTCACGGCCACCCGCACCCGGCCGGTGCGAATCAGCTCGGCCTGGTCCCGCGTGAGCACGCGGACCTCTGCGGGCGGCGCAGCGGCCTCGGCCGGGGCCGGCAGCGCGAGCCCGAGCGCGGGCGCGAGCACCGCCCCCGCCAGGCCGAGGGCCACACGCACGGTCATGGATCCGATCCTCTCACGCTGCCGCGGCGCGGCCGCCGGCGCTCAGCGGCCGAGCGTGAGCCGCACGGTCTTCTTCGCGCGCGACACGTTCGTGGCCGCGTCGGTCGCGACTGCGTTGAGCGTGAGGCTGGCGGTGCCCTTGCGAATCGCGGCCGCGATGCTCCGCCGCTGCTTGCGCGAGAGGGTGAGCGCGAGCCGCTTGCGCCCGGCGCGATCAAGGTTGACCGCGAGCGTGGACAGCGCGGCGGCACGCTTCGCGCCGCGCGTGCGCACGTAGCCCGTCACGCGCGCGCTGCACGCCTCGCTGCAGCTCAGCGTGAGCCATGTCCGGCCCGACTCGAGCACGCCCGCGGGCCGCACGCGCAAGGCCGGCGGGCGCCTGTCGGCCGGCGTCGCGGTCGCACCGGAGAGCTCGATCGGCGGAAGCGGCACCGCCGGCGGCGGCGGGATGTCGACCGGGGGCAGCTTCGGCGGGACGGCGCCCAGAATCTCCTCGAACAGCGGCGGGATCAGCTCCCACAGCTCCACCTCGGGAGGCTCGACGGCGATGATCGGCCCGTCCTCCGACACGCTGTTCAGTGTCGGCCTCGGCTCGAAGTCGCGCCACAGGATCGCGGCGTTGCCGAACGCGTCGACCGCGACGTCGTCGGCCGCCAGGCCCCCGCGCCCGCCCGGCGGGATCTCGATCGGGCCGACCACCCGCGACTCGGGGACGAAGCTGCCGGCCGCGAGCTTGCGCGCCGCCGACAGCACGAGCGGCCAGCTCTCCTTGCTCTCGTCGCGCGCGTCCCATGCGAGCACCGTGTCGCCGCGCTGGTTCATGCCCATCTGCGAGTGGCTGTAGGTCCATTCCCGCACGACTCCGAACGGCCCGACGACCTGACCCGCGGTGAGGCCGAAGGCGGCCCGCAGCGCATAGATCGTGGCCCCGCCGTAGGGGTTGTCGCGCACGTCCTCGATCGCGATGACCATCTCGCCGAGGGCGCTCACGGCGAGGTGCGGGTTGTCGGAGGCGCCGGTGGTGATGCCCAGGTCGATCGGCTTCCCGAACCTGTCGCCGGCCCGGCGGAAGGCCAGGTGGACGGGGCCGAGCGGGTAGTCGCCACCGGTTCCGTCGAAGTAGATGAGCGCGGCGTTGCCGAGGGCGTCGACCCCGACCTGGGGCAGCCGCCAGCAGTGATCCGCGCAGGGCTCGCCGTAGGCCTGGGGCGCGCCGATCGGCCCGTTCGGCGGACGTGTGGCCACGTGCGTCACGCCGTTCTCGAGCCACGCGATCACGGCCTCGCCGGTCGCCGAGATCGCCACGTCGCGCGGCACCTGCACCGGGTCGCCGTCAGGCACGTGGACCGGCTCGCGCGGGCCGAACTCGCCACCGGCCGGCCGGTAGGCGGCCCAGATCCGCTCGCCGCCATCGGGGTGCTCCTGGTTGAAGACGACGATCGCGTCACCGCGGCGGTTGACCGCCACGCGCGGGCGCGACTCCGAGTAGTCGCCGCCGTCGCCGGGATACGTCACCGGCTCGCCGAACGGCCGGCCCGGCTCCTTGATGGCGATCCGGTGCGCCGGCAGGCCGCCCTCGCGGTACCACGCGGCCACCGCCCCGCCGCCGCCGTCGCCCTCGACCTGGGCGAGGTAGGAATGCGCGTCGAGCACCTGGGCCTCACCGAACTCCGCCGCCCCCGCGGCCTTCGTGGCCGCCACGATCGTGGGCGGGCCGCCCTCCATGCGCCCGAACACCGCCAGCAGCTCGCCGGGGCGCGTGTAGGTCAGGTCGGCGCGCTCGATGTCCGTCGCGCCCTGGTTGAGCGGGGCCGGCTCGCCCCACTCGCGGGCGGGAGTCGCGGCCGGGGCGGACGCCGTCAGCGCGCAGCCGGCCGCAAGCGCGATGGCGCCGATCCTCCTCAGTGCTGTGCGAGTCCCCACGGTGCGCCTATCGGAGGCCCGAAACCCCCTGCGACCAAGGTACTCCCGGGAGGGGGTTGGCGCAAACGCCCACGCCGATTTCGCGTTTCCGGGCACCGCCCGCCGGGGCATACGCTGCCTTGGTGCCAGTGGGGGGAGCAGAGGGGCCGGACGCGCGCGGCATCACGCGGCGCGCCCTTCTGCGCGACGGCACCGCCCTGACCGTCGCCGTGCTCGCCGCGGGAGCCTCGAGCCAGCTCGGCGGCGTGGCGGTCGCCGTCACGCCCGGGCGCGCCGCCCATCTGACCGAGGCCGAGCTGCACACGCTGCGCGGCCTCGTGGACGTGCTGATCCCCGGCAAGCCGATCGACCCCGACCACGGCGCGCTCGCGGGCGGCTGCGCGGAGGCGATCGACGCCCTGCTCGGCGCCTTCGGAACCTCTCCCCCGCGCATCTACGCGGGCGCCCCGTTCTCGGACCGGGCCGGCTCGCCCGTCAACCACTTCGAGCAGTTCATGGGGCTCGACGGCTACGAGGAGCGCGCCTGGCGGCTGCGCATCGAGGGGTCGAAGGGCAGGCGCGAGCTCGAGTTCAACGGCCGCGTGATCGGGTGGCAGGACGTGTACCGCGCGGGCCTCGCCGCGCTGGAGGAGGCGAGCGGCGACACGCGCTTCGGCGACCGCTCCCCGGTCGATCGCGAGCGGATCCTCCGCCAGAACGAGAGCGGGGCGATCGCGGACCTCGTCGACGTCGCCTTCCCGCACACCGTCGCGTTCATGTACGGCGCGCCGGAGTACGGCGGGAACCGCGACCTCATGGGCTGGTCCTACACCGTCTGGGACGGCGACGTGCACCCGCGCGGATACACGCGCGAGCAGGTCGAGCAGCCGGGCGGCGGGAACGAGGTCCTCAGCCCCGGCGAGCGCGAGCTGCTGGAGCAGCTCCTCCCGCTCGCGCCGCTGGCCGCGCCGGAGTTGGCACACAACATCGTGAGCCGCAGCGGCCACTCCATGCGCGCGCTGCGCGCCGAGCTCGGCAAGCTCGCCGCCGTGGAGGGCCGCGACCTGGAGGACCTCCTTGGCCGGTGACGCGATCGTCGTCGGCTCGGGCGCGGCGGGCAGCGTCGCGGCCTGGGAGCTGGCCCGGCAGGGCTGGTCGGTCACTGTGCTCGAACGCGGCCGCAACCTGCGCAGCGGCCTCGGCAAGCGCAAGAGCCACAGGCTGGGCACGCGCTACTCGAGCGACGAGATCAAGTCCCAGCGCGGCCTCGGCTTCCCGGACGCCAACCTCGAGCCCTACACCGCCCGCACGCGTGCCGAGGCGGACTCGGGGGTCGAGCGCTCGGACCAGGGCGCGCTCGGCCAGCTGGGCGCCGCCGTGGGCGGCACCAGCCTCCACTACAACGCGAAGTTCCCGCGCTTCTGGAAGCAGGACTTCAAGATGCTGAGCGAGCTCGGCCCGGTCGAGGGCGCGTCGGTTGCCGACTGGCCGATCGGCTACGACGACCTCGCGCCCTTCTACGACGAGGTCGAGCGGCGCGTGGGCGTGCAGGGCGATTTGGACGCGATGCCCGCCCGCACGCGCGAGCAGTCGCCGCGCAGCCGCCCGTTCGACATGGCGCCGAACCCCGTCACGTACGCGGCGCAGCTGCTCGCGGAGGCCGGGGAGAGGTTCGGCTTCACGTCCTATCCCCAGCCAGCCGCGGTGAACTCGCGCACTTACGAGGGGCGGCCGGCCTGCACCTCGTGCGGGATGTGCTCGGGCTTCGGCTGCCCGATCAACGCCCGCGGCGACGCGCTCGTGTCGTGGCTCAACCCGGCGCTCCGCACGGGGCGGGTCCGGGTGATCGCGCGCGCGTTCGTGTACCGCGTGGACACCGCCAAGGGCGGCCGCCGCGCCACCGGCGTGCGCTACGTGGACGCGGACGGGCGCCGCCGCCGGCTGAGCGCCGACGTGGTCGTGCTGGCGGGCAGCCCGATCAACACGGCGCGCCTGATGCTGATGTCGCGCAGCCCCGCTCACCCGGACGGACTCGGCAACGGCTCGGGTCAGGTCGGGCGCAACATGATGTTCCACAACCTCTCGCAGGCGGCGGCGGTCCTCCCCGAGGACGTCCACCCGCTGCGCGGGCAGAGCAACTCGCTCCAGATGGACGACCTGGTCGGCCCGTTCACGGGCCCCGAGGTGCGCGCGCTCGGCCTGCCCTACGTCAAGGGCGGCCTGGTGCAGGTGGGCAGCGGGCTTCCGCTCATGACCGAGGCCATGACGTACGCGGGGCTCATCGGCTGGGGCCGCTCGCACAAGCGGGCGATGAAGCTCGGCGTGATGCACCGCCGCGTGGCCGGCTCCCAGATCGTGGGCGAGGACCTGCCGCAGGCCGAGAACCGCATCGACCTCGACCCGACGATCCGCGACTTCAACGGCTTCCCCGCCGCGCGCATCACCTACAGCCCGCACCAGCACGAGAAGGCGGCGATCGTCCTGCTCGGCGCGCGGCTGGAGGCCTGGCACGCCGCGGTGCGCGGGGCCGTCGGTGCGGCCCTGATCCCGAACCCCCTGATCAACGAGGGCGCCTCGCAGTCGGCCCACCTCGCCGGCACGGCCCGCATGGGCACGGATCCGAAGACGTCGGTCTGCGACGCTTCCGGGCGCCTGCACCAGGTGAGCAACGTCTACGTGGCCGACGCCTCGACCTTCCCCACCTTCCCCGGCTTCAACCCGACCAACACGATCATGGCCAACGCGCTGCGCGTGAGCCGCGGGATCGCCGGGGGGAGGAAGCGACCGTGACCGCCCTTCACCGGATCGCCGCCACGTGCGCCCTGCTCCTGCTGCTGGGGGCCCTGCCGGCGACCGCGCACGGCGCCGCGCTCGAGGCCCCGGCGCACGGGCCGGTCGACTTCGGCGATCGCGTGGCCTACCGGGTGAGCGGGGCCGATTGCCTCCACGCGCGCGTGCGCGCGAGAGTGGTGGCCGCCGGGCGCACGCTCACCGGGCCCGAGTCGCGCCCGCTGCGCGACGCCGTCGCGGGCGGCTGCTCCGGCGTGGCCGAGCTCCCGCCGTTCACCGCCGTGCGCGACTCGGGCTGGAGCCCCGGCGATCGCGTGGAGATCGCGCTCACATCGAAGGCCGGCACCGTCCCGCTCCGCTACGCGCGCATCGAGGTGGACCAGGGAGAGCCCGCCGGCGGCTCGCCCGAGGTGGTGGCCGCGGGCGACCAGGACACGCGCGGCAACGACAACGCCATGGCCATGGACGCGGGCGACGTGGTGAGCCTGGGGCGCGTGAACGTGCGCAAGCTCGACTCGCTGGCGTTCCGCTTCTGCGTCGCCGGGACGCCGAACCCGGTGCTGCCCGGCGCGGGAACCGTCGTGCCCGAGCGGGCCGAGCCGTCGGTGGTCGTCTCGGTGCGCCAGGACAGCCCGGACGGGGCGCCGCTGCTGCGATCGGTCGACCTCTCGAACACGCTGCAGAACACGAGCCGCCTGGCGACGCTCGGGTTCGGCGGCTGCTACCGGCTCGTGCCAGTGCCGATCACCGGGCGGGCGATGGAGGACGCGCCCAAGCTCTTCCTGCGCGTGGAGGACGCGCCGCCCGGCGTGTTCACGATCAACTCGGTGGACATGGCCGGCACGGGCGCGAAGCTGCCCTCCCGCCTGCCGCCCGACCCGCAGGGGATGCGGACGATCTTCGACGGGAGGTCGTTCGACGGCTTCAACCAGACGAACTGCTCGCTGCGCGACGGCGCGGCCACCAACGAGCGCACCGCCGACGACACGCGCTTCACCGACTGCATCATGCGCTACGGGCGGCCGCTGCGGAACGTGGCGATACGGCTCGAGCTGCGGCGGGAGAACTTCTACGACAACGGCGGGGTGTACCTGGGCGACCAGGAGATCCAGCTGCGCAGCGTGGGCGAGTACCTGCCGGGCGGGTTCTTCGGGCAGTTCGCCGCCCGCTGGCAGAAGCTCACGTCCTGGCCGGA
>DASVVS010000097.1:0-3906 GCA_036386455.1 Thermoleophilaceae bacterium | reverse complement strand
AACAGGAACTCGGCGAGCGTCTTCGCCGTCTCGGTCTTGCCCACGCCGGAGGGGCCCAGGAAGATGAACGAGCCGGCCGGGCGCTTCGGGTCCTTCAACCCGGCACGCGTGCGCCGGATCGAACGGGACACCGCAGCGATCGCGTCGTGCTGGCCGACGATGCGCTGGTGGAGCTCTTCCTCCATCCGCAGCAGCTTCGCGGTCTCCTCCTCGGTCAGGGACATCACGGGGATACCCGTCCACGACGAGAGGACCTCGGCGATCTCCTCCTCGTTGACCTCGGCGAAGGCCTCGCCCTCTGCTGCACGCCAGGTCGTCTCCTTCTCGGAGCGCTCGGCGATCAGCCGCTTTTCGTCGTCGCGGAAGGCCGCGGCACGCTCGAAGTCCTGGGCCTCGATCGCGTCCTCCTTGTTGCGCCTGACCTCGGCGATGCGCTCTTCGAGCTCGCGGTAGTCGGGCGGGGCGCTCATCCGGCGGATCCGCAGGCGCGAGCCGGCCTCGTCGATCAGGTCGATCGCCTTGTCCGGCAGGAAGCGGTCCGAGATGTAGCGGTCGGCCAGCTCGGCCGCGGCGTGCAGCGCCTCGTCGGTGATGTCGACGCGGTGGTGCTGCTCGTAGCGGTCACGCAGGCCCTTGAGGATCTGCTCGGTCTCCTCGATCGACGGCTGATCCACGCGGATCTGCTGGAAGCGCCGCTCGAGCGCGGAGTCGCGCTCCAGGTACTTGCGGTACTCGTCGAGCGTGGTGGCGCCGATGGTCTGCAGCTCGCCGCGCGCCAGCGCCGGCTTGAGGATCGAGGCCGCGTCGAGCGCGCCCTCGGCCGCGCCCGCGCCGACGAGGTTGTGCAGCTCGTCGATGAACAGGATGATGTCGCCGCGCTGGGTGATCTCCTTCATCACCTTCTTCAGGCGCTCCTCGAACTCGCCGCGGTACTTCGAGCCCGCGACGAGCGCCGCGAGGTCGAGCGTGTAGATCTGCTTGTTCTTGAGCAGCTCCGGCACCTCGCCGTGCGTGATGCGCTGGGCCAGGCCCTCGACCACGGCGGTCTTGCCGACGCCCGGCTCGCCGATCAGGACCGGGTTGTTCTTGGTGCGGCGCGAGAGGATCTGCATGATCCGCTCGATCTCGGTCTCGCGGCCCACGACCGGGTCGAGCTTGCCCTCCGCCGCGAGGCGCGTGAGGTTGCGGCCGAACTGGTCGAGCAGCTTCGAGGACTTCTTGCCCTCGCCCTGGCCCTGGCCCTGCCCCTGACCGCCCTGACGGCGGCCGCCGGGACCGGACAGCATGCGGATGACCTCGTTGCGGATCTTCTCGCTGTCGGCGTCGAAGTCGAGCAGTATGCGCGCGGCCACACCCTCGTTCTCGCGCACGAGGCCGAGCAGGATGTGCTCGGTGCCGATGTAGTTGTGACCGAGCGAGAGCGCCTCGCGCAGCGCGAGCTCCAGCACCTTCTTCGCGCGCGGGGTGAACGGGATCTGGCCGGAGGTGACCTCCTCACCGGAGCCGACGATGCGCACGACCTGCGCGCGCACGCGCTCCACGGTGATGTCGAGCGACTCGAGCACGCGCGCGGCGAGACCCTCCTCCTCGCGGAGGAGACCGAGCAGGATGTGCTCAGTGCCGATGTAGTTGTGCTTGAGGATCCGGGCCTCCTCTTGCGCGAGGACGACCACTTGGCGGGCCCGTTCGGTGAAGCGCTCGAACACGGTGCGGTCCTAACTCTCGGGGTATCCCCAGGGGAGGGAACCCTTGGGGTCTTCCGTCGGTATCGGCACCTTCGCCACCGGCTTCCAGATCCCTGGCCTCCCGACCCATGGGAGAGGTCGAGTCTAGCAACGCAGAGCGGTCGCCAAAGTTGCCCAAATGCCGCGTAACGCGGGGTACGCAGCGGGATCAGCGACGGGTCAATTGCGCATCGCGGGAAACAGGATCACCTCGCGCAGGGTGCTCCTTCCCGCGATCAGCATCACGAGCCTGTCGATGCCGAGTCCGACCCCGCTGGTGGGTGGCATCCCGTGCTCGAGCGCGCGCACGAAGTCCTCGTCGTAGGGCTGCGCCTCCTCGTCGCCCTCCGCGCCGAACCGCTGCTGCTCCTCGAAGCGCGCGCGCTGGTCGTCCGGGTCGTTCAGCTCGGTGAAGGCGTTCGAGATCTCGATGCCGCCGGCGAAGCACTCCCAGCGCTCCACGAGCCCCTCCTCGGTGCGGTGGCGCTTGGCGAACGGCGACAGCTCGACCGGGTAGTCCATGACGAACGTGGGGTTCACGAGCTTCGGCTCCACGTGCTTCGACAGCAGCTCGTCGACGAGCTGCGGCCACGTCTCCGATGGATCGAGCTCGATGCCGTGCTCCCTTGCCGCGGCCACGAGCGACTCCATGTCGCGTGAGGCGAGCACGTCCACGCCGGTGTTCTCGAGCACCGCGTCGCGCAGCTTCACGCGCTTCCACGGCCGCGACCAGTCGATGTCCGGGCTGGTCGCACCGCACACGTCCACGACCTCGCTGACGAGCTCCTCGAGCCGCTGCGCGCCGGTGTCGTAGTCGCCGTACGCCTCGTACCACTCCAGCATCGTGAACTCGGGGTTGTGCTTGTGCGAGATGCCCTCGTTGCGGAAGTCCTTGCCCAGCTCGTAGACCCGCTCGAGCCCACCGACGATCAGGCGCTTCAGGTACAGCTCGGTGGCGATGCGCAGGTAGAAGTTGCGGTCGAGCGCGTTGTGATGGGTCACGAACGGGCGCGCCATCGCGCCGCCGTACAGCGGCTGGAGCACGGGCGTCTCGACCTCGAGGAAGCCGCGGTCGTCGAACCAGCGCCGGATCGTGGAGATCGCCTGCGAGCGCAGCAGGAAGAGCTGCCGCGTCTCCTCGTTGGCGATCAGGTCGACCTCCCGCCGGCGGTAGCGCGTCTCCACGTCCTCGAGCCCGTGGAACTTGTCGGGCGGCGGGCGCAGCGACTTCGCCAGCAGCGTCCAGCCGTCGGCCTGCAGCGACAGCTCGCCGCGGCGCGACTTGAACGCCGTGCCGTCGATGCCCACCAGGTCGCCGAGGTCGAGGGAGACGAGCTGCTCGAAGCGCTCGGGGCCGAGCACGTCCGCGCGCGCGTGGACCTGGATGCGCCCGGACCGGTCCACGACGTCGAGGAACGCGGCCTTGCCGTGACCGCGCCGCGCGCTCAGCCGGCCCGCCACGCGGTAGCTCGACTCCGTCTCCGCACCCGCCTCGAGGTCGCCGTGCGCCTGATGCACCTGCTCGACCGCCACGACGCCCGGGAAGCTGTGCGGGAACGGTTCGATTCCCTGCTCGCGAAGCCGCGCGAGCTTCGCGCGACGGTCGTCGAGGGTCCCGGCTTCGTTCTCGGGCGCGCCGCTCAGCGGTCGATCTTGGTGATCTTCAGCTTGCGGGCTGGGCCGCGCGGCACGGGCACGCTCACAACGTCGCCGCGCTTCTTGCCGAGCAGCGCCTTGCCGACCGGCGACTGGTTCGAGAGCTTGTTCTCGGAGGGATTGGCCTCGGACGAGCCGACGATCTTGTACTTGGCCGACTTCTCGGTCTTCTGGTCCTTCACGTGCACGACCGCGCCGACGCTGACCACCTCGGTGGAGACGGCTCCCTCGTCGATCAGCTGGGCGCCGCGCAGCTTGTCCTCGAGCTCCGCGATCTGGCGCTCGAGCATCGCCTGCTCGTTCTTCGCGTCGTCGTACTCGGCGTTCTCCGAGATGTCCCCGAACTCCCGCGCGACGCGGATGCGGTCGGCCACCTCGCGGCGCTTGTCGTTCGAGAGGTACTCGATCTCCTGCTTGAGCTTCTCGTAGCCCTCAGGAGTGAGGATGACTTCCTTCACGGCCGGGCCTCCTGACCCCACATACAGAAAATGCGCGGCCAGCGGGCCGTCGCGGCCGGGGATGTTAC
>DASVVS010000096.1:0-18487 GCA_036386455.1 Thermoleophilaceae bacterium | reverse complement strand
CGATCGGCTGGCGGTAGTGGCCGCTCACGAAGTACATGACGAGCGTCTGCGGCCCGGCCTCGTCGAGCGCGTCGCCGAGCGAGCGGATGTTGCCCACCGACTTGGACATCTTCTCGTCGGCGAACCGGACCATGCCGTTGTGCATCCACAGCCGCGCGAGCGGCTCGCCGCGCCCGGCCTCGGTCTGCGCGATCTCGTTCTCGTGGTGGGGGAACACGAGGTCGGAGCCGCCGCCGTGGATCTCGAAGTCGAGCCCCAGGAGCTCCTCGGCCATCGCCGAGCACTCGATGTGCCAGCCGGGCCGGCCCCGCCCCCACGGCGCGTCCCAGGCGGTGTCCTCGCCCTCCTTGTGCGCCTTCCACAGCGCGAAGTCGTGCGGGCTCTCCTTGACGGCGGTGCTGCCGGCCACGTCGTCGGGCTCGCCCTGGTCGGCCTCCTCCAGCGAGCGGTTCGAGAGCTTGCCGTAGCCGCCGAAGCTCGCAACCCGGAAGTACACGTCGCCGCCGGTCGAGTAGGCGTGGCCGCGGTCGATCAGCGAGCCGATCAGGTCCACGATGCCCGCGATCGTCTCGCTCGCGAGCGGCTCGTGGTCGGGCCGCCCCAGCCCGAGCCGGCCCGTGTCGTCGCGGTAGCGCTCGGTCATCTCGCGCGCGAGCTGCTCGCTGGGCACCCCCGCCTCGCGCGCCGCGTCGTAGATCTTGTCGTTCACGTCGGTGACGTTGACCGCCAGCACGGGCTCGTAGCCCGCGTGCGCGAGGAACCGCTTCAGCAGCGAGAAGACCACGTACGGGCGCGCGTTGCCCACGTGCACCGGCGCGTACACCGTCGGCCCGCAAGCGTAGATCCCGACGCGCGGCGCCACGCGCGGCTCCAGCGGCCGCACCTCGCCCGTCAGCGTGTCGTGGATCCGGACCGGCCTCATCGCCGCTCGAGCTGCGCGATCGCCATCACGGCGATCCCTTCGCCGCGCCCGACGAATCCCATCCCCTCGTTTGTCGTGAACTTCACGCTCACCCGCGCGGCCTCCACGCCCAGCGGGGCGGCCAGGGTCTCCCGCATCCGCTCGCGGTAGGGCCCGAGCTTCGGCGCCTCGCAGATCACGGTGGCGTCCACGTTCGAGACCGCCAGGCCGCGGTCCCACACCAGCGCGCGAGTCTCGTCGAGGAGCTCCAGCGAATTCGCGTCGCGGTAGCGCTCGTCGGTGTCGGGGAAGTGCTGGCCGATGTCGCCCAGGCTCGCCGCGCCCAGCACCGCGTCGATGATCGCGTGCGTGAGCGCGTCCGCATCGGAGTGTCCCGCGAGCCCGCGCTCGGCCGCGTCGATCTCGACCCCGCCCAGGATCAGCGGCCGGCCCTCGACGAGCCGGTGCGAGTCGTAGCCGATCCCGCTGCGAGCGCTCACCCGAGCGGCTCGAGTCGCCTCTCGCGCCGCTCGAACACCGCGAGCTCGGACACCCCGGTGGATTCGAGCAGCTCGAGCGCCTCGTCGTAGCGGTAGCCGAGGTCGTTCGGCACGTGCGCGTCGGAGGACAGCGCGACCGGCCGCCCGGCCTCGATGCACATCTCGAGGAACGGCCGCGCGGGATAGATCTCGCCGGCCGGCTTGCGGAGCCCCGCCGTCGACACCTCGATCGCCACGTCGGAGTCCGCGATCCCGTCCATGGCGAGATCGTAGAAACGGCGCAGATCGCCGTCGGGCCGCGGCGCATCGCGCCCCCAGACCTTCACGAGGTCCGGGTGGGCGAGGATGTCGAACATCCCGCTGCGCGCGGCCTCGCCGAGCGTCTCGAAGTAGCGCGCCCAGACCCGCTCCGGGTCCTCGTGCCTCCAGACGTCCCACTCGCCGCGCATGTCGATCGCCGCGTTGCGGAGGAAGTGGACCGAGCCGATCACGTAGTCCCACTCGCGCTCCTCGAGCAGGTTGGCCATCCGGTCCTCCGCGCCCGGCACGAAGTCGGCCTCGATGCCCAGCGAGAGCGTGGTCCGGTCGCGCACGAACTCGCAGTACTCGTCGAGGTCGTCGGTCGCGTTCATCTGCCAGAACGGGTGGCGCCACACGCTCAGCGCCTGCTCGAAACGGTGTACGTGCTCGGAGACGCCCAGCACGCCGATGCCCCGCTCCGAGGCCACGGCCTGGTAGCGCTCGGCGTTGGCGGTCGTGAAGTGCTCGGCCGCGGTGGCGTTCGAGTCGTCGGGGCGGAGGTGGACGTGGAGGTCGGTCAGCATCGGGCCCTCAGGATCGCCTCGGCGCGCTCGAGGTCGAGCGGGCCGGTCACCTTGAGGTTCTCGGGTGGAGCCTCGACGATACGAACGGACCCGCCGCCGGCCTCGACCAGCATCGCGTCGTCGGTGGCGGCGGCGAGGACGTCGGCCGGCGCGTCGAGCGCGCGGCGGAGCGTCTCGGCCCTGAAGGCCTGGGGCGTCTGGATAGCCCACAGCCGCGAGCGGTCCAGCGTGCGCTCGACGCGCAGGTCGGGTCCGGTGGCCTCCTTCACGGTGTCGGTCACCCGCGCGGCGGCGACCGCGCCGTCCCAGCCCGCCTCCACCGCGCCCACGCAGGCACGCACGAGCTCCGCGGTCACGAGCGGCCGCGCCGCGTCGTGGACCACGGCCACGCCGGCCTCGGGCGCCGCGGCCAGCGCGTTCCGCACCGACTCGGAGCGCGAGGCGCCGCCCGCCACCCGGTCGGGTCCCTCCTCCTCACCCGGCGGCACGGCCACGACCACGCGGTCGCAGACCGCGCGCAGCACGTCGAGGCTCCACTCCAGGAGCGGCCGCCCGGCACAAACGACGAGCGCCTTGGGGACTTGGCCCCCAAGGCGCTCGCCTCGGCCGGCGGCGGGAACGATGCCGACGACCGTCAACCTGCTGTCGCGCTACCCGGCGGCCGCGGGCGCTCCGTTGCGCTCCGCGTGAGCGTCGGAGATGCAGCTCTCCAGGTACTCCTCCGCCTCGTCCTCCTCCTTGTCGAGCGCGTACATCAGCTCGGAGGCGAGGATCTTCTTCGCGCGGGTGTACATCTGCTTCTCGCCGGTCGACAGACCCTTGTCCGCCTCCCGGATCGCCAGGTTGCGGACGACCTCGGCGAGCTCGAACACGTCGCCGGTCTTGATCTTGTCGCGGTTGTGCTTGAAGCGACGGTTCCAGTTCTTCGGCATCTGGCTGACGTCGTCGCGCAGGACCGCGAGGACCTTGCGCACGTCCTCGTCGCCGATGACGCGGCGAAGGCCGGCCTTTCCGGCGTTCTCACACGGAACCATGACGGTCATGTCGTTGTGGAGGATCTTGATCGTCAGGTACTCGCGCTTCTCGCCGAGGACCTCCTTCTGCTCCTTCTTGAGGACCTTCCCGGCACCGTGATGCGGGTAGACGACCTGGTCACCGATCTTGTAATCGATGTGCGGCGTCTCACGCTGGATGTCGAGATCCTCGATCTGGTCCCAATCCGTCTCGCTAATGGGGCCCTCCCCCGGTCGGTGTGTCACGTTTGCAGGTAGCGGTCCACGAGGTTGATCTCCTGCAGGCGGCGAAGGCCCTCGCGGATGTCCTTCGCTCGCATGTCCCCGACTCCCTCGACGGCCTCTAGTTCGGCGTCGGTGGCGGCGAGGATCTCGTCCAGCCCCTCGAACTCGCGGACGATGGCGCCGATCACGAGCTTCGGAAGCCTCGGGATCCGGCCAAGGATGCGGTAACCGCGTGGCGAGACGGGGTGGTCGAGAGTGTTGAGCTTGCGGTCGTAGCCGAGCAGCTCGCTGAGGCGCCCGAAGTCGAGCAGGTCCTCGTGCGGAAGGCGGGCGAGCTGGTCCACGACGGAGGCGAACTGGTCGTCGGACGGCTCGGCGATGTAGTCCTGGACGAGCGACGCCTTGTCGGAGGCGGCGCCGATCATCGTCTCCTCGAGCTGCATCTCGATCAGCCGGCCCTCGGTGCCCAGCTCGACGATGTAGCGCTCGATCTCGACCGCCATGCGCGTGACGAGCTCGGCGCGCTGCAGGACGGTCAGCACGTCGTGGAGCGTGGCGCCGCCCTCGAACTCGAGCGCGGTCAGGCGGGTGGAGACCTGCTCGAGGCGGGTCCGGTACTTCTCGAGCGTGGCGAGCGCCTGGTTGGCCTTCGCGAGGACGACCGGGATCTCCTCGAGGATGTACTTGGCGCCGTCGATGTAGAGCGACACGACGCTGCGGCGCTGCGAGATCGCGATCACGATCGCGCCGGTCTGCTTGGAGACGCGCTCCGCGGTGCGGTGGCGGGTGCCGGTCTCGAGCGAGCTGATCGTCGGGTCCGGCATGAGCTGCACGTTGGCCCAGCAGATCTTGGTCGCGTTTGAGGAGAGGATGATCGCCCCGTCCATCTTCGCGATCTGGTAGAGCAGCGCCGGCGTGTAGTCGATGTCGATCTTGATGCCGCCGGAGTAGAGGAACGAGAGCTCGTCCGTGTCTCCGATGGCGATCAGAGCGCCGGTGTGGGCGTCGAGGATGTGGTCGATCCCCTCGCGTAGCGCCGAACCCGGCGCCACCATCTCCAGCGCCTTTACGAGCCGGGGCTCTTGGCGGTGCTCATGGTCCGCTACCTCGTCCCCAGCATGCTGCACCTGCACCACTATACGGCAAACGGCCGCACTTTGCGGGCTGTTTTCGGCTCTGTGGTGCCGATTTGCAGGGATTATGTAGCCGATGAAGCTGGCGCGGGCCTGCTTTTTCAGCGGATCTCGAAGGTGATGAAGTTGCGGCTCAGGGGGTTCGGCTTCAGGACCTTCTTCTCGGCGTTGCCGGCGCGGTCGACTGCCCTGATCCTGGCCGTCCAGGTGCCGGGCGGGAAGTGGCCGCGGACCCTGAAGCTCCAGTTCGCCGTGCCGCGCGCCCGCACGTAGGTAGGTCTCCGGCATGAGACGACCCTGCCGAGCCGGCCGCTCGGCTGGAGGTAGCGGCACAGGCCGGTCCCGCCGCCCTCGCGACGGGCGATCGCGACGGTAACGCGGTCGAGGCCACCGCACCCGCGGTCCCACGCGATGCCGCGGAAGTGGAGGGTGCGGCGGTCGATGCGCACCGGGTCGCGGTTCGGGCGAAAGCTCCCCTGGGGCGCGCGCGTGTCGCGGCAGGGGGTCTTCGCGTCGCGAGGCGGAGCCGCGGGCAGCGGGGCCTCCGCGGGGGGCGGGCCGGGCAGTGGCGGCGGGCCGGGCAGTGGCGGCGGGCCGGGCGGGCCGGGCGGCGCGGGCGAAGGCTCCGCCCCCGGGTCGGGCTTCGGCAGCGGCTCGGGCTGGGGCTCGGTGCTGGGCTGGGGCTCCGGCTCGGGCGTCGGGTCGGGCTCCGGCTCCGGCTCCGGGTCGGGCGTGGGATCGGGCCCCGGGTCGGGATCTGGGTCGGGCGTGGGCATCGGGTCGGGCGTCGGGTCGGGATCGGGCTCCGGCTCGGGCGTCGGGTCGGGATCTGGATCCGGGTCGGGGTCGGGCTCCGGCTCGGGATCGGGATCCGGGTCGGGGTCGGGATCGGGATCCGGCTCCGGGTCGGGGTCGGGATCCGGGTCGGGCGTGGGATCCGGGTCGGGCTCGGGCGTCGGGTCCGGCTCCGGCTCCGGGTCCGGGTCCGGCGGCAGGTCGTTGTCGACGATCGTCGCCGTGACCGTCTGGGGATCGCCGATCGTCTCGCTCAGCTGGACCCGGAAGGTCTCGTCCGGCTCGTCGAGCGCATCGTCGGCGATCGGCACGCGGAGGTACGCGACCACCTCGCCCGGCGCGATGAAGACGGGCTCCGCGCGGGGCTCGTAGTCGTCGGACTCCGTGGCGCTCTCCGGGGTGGTGCGGACGAAGCCGCCGGCGATGTACGGCAGCGCTCGAGAGAGGCGGATCGTGAACACGGCCTCCCCCGCCCCCTCGTCCACCGCGACGCCGGAGATCGAGATCGAAGGCGGATCGGGAAGGGGATCGGGGTCGGGGTCCGGCTCCGGGTCGGGATCGGGGTCGGGGTCCGGCTCCGGATCGGGATCGGGGTCGGGGTCCGGCTCCGGGTCGGGGTCCGGCTCGGGATCGGGCTCCGGCTCCGGGTCGGGCGGCAGGTCGTCGTCGACGATGGTTCCGGTCGCCGCGGGCACCGGCTCCGGCGTCCCGGTCAGCCGCAGCTCGAAGGTCTCGTCGGCCTCGTCCGCCGCGTCGTCCACGACGGGCACCCGTACGCGTCCCACCGTCTCACCCGGCTCGATGACGACGGCCTCGTCCACGCGCGTGTAGTCACCCGGCTCGGTCGCGCTGCCGTCGCGGGTCGCGGCGGACGCCCTGAAGGCCTCGCGCTGCGGCACCGCCAGCCGCACCTCGAACACGGCCTCCTCCGCCGCCTCGGCGACCCTCACGTCGCCCACGGTCGCCCGCTGCGGCGGCGCGCTGCGCAGCCACGTCGCCTCTGGCTCGTAGTCCGGCGGCGCGTAGCGGTGCTCCTCGTCCACCTCGAGACCGTCCACCGCCGCGAACTCGCCGGACACCGCCGAGTGCCTGACCACGTCGAACTCGTCGAGCGGTCCGGGAAGGAACGGGGGCACGGTGATCACGCGCAGCCGGCCGCCGTGCCGCACCGCGCCCGAGACGTCGAGCAGGTCGCGGTCGCCCAGCCCCGCGCCGCCGATCTCGATCTCGAGCGACCCCGCGGCGGACTGCTCGAAGTCACCGGCGACGCGCAGAGTGCCGGCCCCGAGGCCCGGCTGCACGGTCCCGGCGTTCACGAGCCCGCCCGCCACGGTGCCGAGGCCGGTCAGCACACCACCGCGCACCCGCACCGGCCCGCTGCCGCTCTCGAGCCGCGAACCGGCCGTCGTGAGCGTGGTCGAACCGCCGCCCTGAGCGAAGCCGGCGGCGCCCGCGAACGACGCGTCGGTGCCCACCGTGAGCCGGCCCGAGTTCTCGAAGGCGCCAGGCAGCCGGAGCGCGCGGCCGTTCTCCACGGTGAGCCCCCCCGGCGCGTCGTTGGCGACGAACTGCGCGAGGCCGTCGGACTGCGCGAGCGCGTCCTGGATCGCGGACGCGGGGCCGTCGAGCGTCAGGGCGGCCGCGTTGCGGAAGATGCGAGCCGGCAGCTGGAGCGTGCCCGCCACCCGCCAGTCGCCGCCGGTGAGCACGCCGCCGGCGAGGTTGGAGGCGCCGCCGGCGAGGTTCAGGGTCCCGGAGGCGACGTCCACGGCCCCCTCGCTCACGACCTGCGGAGCGACCACCGCCACGCCGCCGCCGGTCTTGGCGAGGACGCCGCCGCGGAGCACGTGGACGCGGGCCACCCGGCCGCCACAGCAGCCCATGACCCGCCCGCCGTCGGCCAGCTCGAGCCGGCCGCCGACCTCGAAGCGCGCGCCATCGCCGATGTAGATCGTTCGCGCCTCGAGCCGCGCGACGACGCCGGGCTCGATCGTGAGCGTCCGAACCAGAAGATCCCGGCGCTCGGTGCCCGGCGTCACGAGCCCGCGGCCGCCCGGCACCACCGCGGTCCGGCCCTCGCCGGTCATCATCCCGCCGACCCACTCGAGCTCCGGGGTGGCGACCGAGCCCGCGCCGGTCAGCAGACCGCTGCGCAGCTCGAGCCGCCGCGGCGCGCCGGCGCCGGCGCCGGCGAAGTCGACCACGGCGGCGGGACCGTCGATCACCGTGTCGGCGTCGAGGCCGCCCTCGATGCGAGCCCCGCCGGCGAACAGGACACGGCCGCTGCCCGAGCTCGTGGTCGTCGAGCCGGCGCGCAGGTTGGTCTTGCCGCCAAGGGCGAACGCGACGGTGCCGCCGTCGAGAGCCGAGAACGAACCCGTCGATTCGACGCCGCCCGACATCACGAGCCGTCCCGAAGCGGCCTCGGCGGCGCCGCGGTTCGTCAGCTGCGCGCCGACGACGGTGTCCTTCGCGCCCAGGCTCTTGCGGATCGTCGCGCCAGGCTCGTTGACGAGCTTCCCGCGCGAGCCGACGAGGTCCTGGTCGCCGCGGACGTCGATGACGCCCTCGTTGACGAGCTGCCCCCCGTCCTGCAGCTCGATCGGGCCGGCGTGCCAGGCCGCCGACACGCCCGCCGCAAGTCGCACGGTGCGGCCGGCGCCGATCGCGTGGACCGCGTCGCCGCCAACCGACGCCTCGGCCTCCACCACCGTCGTGCCGGGCCCGTCGTGGCTCCCGCCCATCCACGACAGGCGCGCCACGCGGATCGTGCCCGGACCGTGCGCCGATCCCATCGTCTGGGTGAGCGACGGAGTGGCGAGCTCACCTTCGACGAACAGGACGCCGCCCTGGATCGTGGCCGAGCCGATCGAGGAGACGCCCCCGACTCGCAGCGTGCCGGAGTTGACGGCAAGGCTCCCCTCGCCGCGCAGCCCGGCAATCGCGCGCTCGCCGCCCTCGTAGCGCGGCGAAGCCCCCGAGGGGATGCATGCGACGTCGGCCGGGCCGGGAACGCCGTCGCCGCTCCAGTTGGCGGCATCGATCCAGCGCGAGGTACCTGCGCCGCCGTCCCAGGTCGCGGTGCACGGCCCCCCGGCCGGCGAGCCAGGGGCGAGGGCCAGCACGAGTCCCGCGAGCGCCGCCACCGCCGCCACGCACCGTCTCCGGGGGAGGTTGGTTCGGGTGAGTGGTCGGCGGGGCGGCATTCGCAGGTCGGGTCTCGGGTGACGCTCCTATCCCTAAGGCCCCACCAGGGCGCGCGCCATCCACGAAGCGGCCGATCCGGCCACCCGCCGGTACACCCTCCGACCCCCCACTTCCCCGGAGTTTCCGGGGAACCGCGTACGCCGCCTAGCGACCCTTGCGCGGCTCGACCCGCGTGCTCGGACGGCCCTTCTTGCAGCCGCGATAGCGTCGCTGGCTGATCACGCGGTCGCCGCGATTGGTCAGGGCGACGATCCGCACCACGTAGGTCTTCTTCGTCGCCGGGAGCTTCTTGATCGTGACGCGGGTGATCTTCGATCCCTTGCGCGAGAGCTTGCGCTTGCCGTTCACGTAGACGTTCACGGAGACGATCCGCCGCCGCGGTGGCTGGTGGATCTTGAAGCTGAAGCGGCGCCGGTCGAGGCAGGTCTTCTTGGAGCTCGGGAGCCCGAGCGGGTTCGAGCCGCTGATCCCGCCGGGGCCCGACCCGGAGCCGCCGCCACCGGAGCCACCGCCACCCTCACCGGGGACCTCCCCCGGCGCCGGCTTCGGCACGCAGCTGAACCCGGCCGGCGGCCGGTCGGGCACGGCGTTCTTGTTCCCGACCGTCCCGCTCGGCGTGCCGTTGTAGTTGCCATGAGCGTCGCAGGCGTCGCCCGCCTCGATGTACGCGCCCTCGCCGCTCTTGAGCTTGCGCTCGGCCTGCCACTCGCCGCCGACCTTCACGCCGCGTACGCGGTCGACCTTGCCGTTCGCCGAGACGATCGTGAACACCACGCGGTCGAGGTCCCCGACGTCGAGCCACGGGCGGAAGGAGCAGCCGTTCGGATCGTTGGCCTGCGGCCGGCAGTACCACTCGAGCTTCTCGGGATCGTTCGGGGCCGCGGGATCGCGGTAGCAGCGGCGGTCGCCCTTGATGAACGCCGGCTTGGAGGGGTGGCCGGACTGCCAGGTGTCGGGGTAGTCGATCGGCCCGAGCCGCGCCGGGATCGTGACGTTGCCGCCCGGCTTGCAGTCGATCGAGCGCCGCGGGCCGACCTTGAACGCCGGCTGGCCGCCGTCTGCGCTCAGGCCCTCGATCGTGACGCCGGTCCACGGCTTCACGAGGAACTCGCGCGAGGTCAGGCTGTAGTCCACGGGGCCGCTGCCCTGCTTGCGCTTGCCGCGCACGAGGAAGCGGTACGAGCCCGGCGGCGTGGCGAGCGGCCGGTCCATCAGGTCGTAGCGCGAGACGAACGCCTCGAAGTGCGCGGTCCACTGGAACTCCGAGCCCTGCACGCGATACGCCGGGCGGTCGTTCGAGGGCGGGAACTTGATCGTGATCGGCACCTCGCCGCTCTGGTCGGCCCAGTCCGTCCACTTGCCGTCGGTGAAGCGCTGGACGCGAACGACCGGGTTGTCGGTGAAGTTCGAGCCGCCCACCCACGTGAACGACGCGGCCCCGAAGCGCTCGACGTCATCCGGGTGGCGCACGATCTTCGCGGCGCGGTCGTCCGGCAGCGAGGCCTCGTAGGCGGCCATGCCGTTCGCGGCGAACTCCCCGATCGTGGCCGCCCGGCGTTCGTTGTGGTTGAGGTCGGCCGTGGTCTTCGCCTCGCTGCCCGGCAGCTCGCCAGGGGTCAGGCCGCTCACCACGTTGAGGTTGCCTGGAACGACCGGGAACGGGTCGCCCTGCCCCGGCTGCATCCCCCGAGCCATCTTCACGAGCCGCGTGGCCATGTAGTCGCTCGCGTGCGGGCCCCAGGCCGTCAGCGCCTTGCGGTAGTGGTCGCCGCGCTGATACTCGCGGTAGGTCGCGATGTAGCCGTTGAAGTCGTTGCCCATGCCCATCGCGACGGTGAGCCCGTAGCCGAGGTTCGCGTTGGCGCCGGCATCCGGGTGTCCGAGGGTGTCGTCGTGCGTGTAGTTGCCCTTGATCTCGGCCGGATTCGTGGGCTCGCTCTCGGCCTGCGCGACGTAGGAGAGGTCGTCCCACCCCTTCGCGTCGTTGGTCACCTGCGCGTGAACCTTCTGCTTGACGGCGTCGGAGATGACCCGGTCCATGTTCGGTGGGCAGCGCCAGTTGCCGCCGCCGGCCGGCACGCAGTCCGGCGTCCAGTCCCAGCCGTTCCACTGGTTGCCCGCCTTGCGGTCGGTGCGCGTCTTGATGTTGCGCGACTGGTCGGCCCACTGCTCACACGAGCAGATCGTGAACAGGATGTCGCCGATCCGGAGCGTCTGGAAGTGCACGCTCACGTCCTCCTCCAGGCCGGTGTAGGACGGCGCGGAGTAGTTCTCCGGCACGGGAATGCCGAACTGCTGGATCGTGTCCGTGGTGATGCCGGTGTCCTGCGTGGGGATCTGCACCAAGTCGCCGGCGGGCGTGTCGTTGAAGGTCTGGCAGTCGGGGAAGCCGACGACCGGGAAGCGGGGGTCGCCCGAGAGCGCGTGGTCGGTGCGGCACGACGAGATCCCGGGGTACTGGTGGGACGCCGGGCCGGCGAACCAGCGGTCCCGGAACTGGACGTCGGCGTCGCCGAAGTCGGAGCGGAACGGGACGAACCGAGACGGCTCCTCCGGAGTGTTCGCCGCGATGTCCTTGAACGTGTTGACGATCGCGCCCGCCATCCCACGCGCCTTGAACTCCGACTGCGCGTACTGGGCGTGCGAGAAGTACGCGCGCTCGTGGATGTTGTGCCAGCGGTTGTCCTCGGGCTCGGTCGAGCCGACGGCCCCCTGGGTGTAGATGGTCGTCGCGCCCGTGGCGCGGTCGGCCATTCGCTCCATCGGCCCGAGGTAGTCGGCGCTGATGAGGTCGTTGCCCTCGAGGTCCTCCGGGTGGACCGCGTAGTTGACGATGTTCGCGAGCGGCTTGCCGTCGGAGAGCCGGTCGAAGCGCACGACGATCATGTCGTGGTCGGTGTACTCGTTCGGGAAGCCCGCGGGCGAGTCGTCGTCGCCCCTCGACGGGCCGGGCACGTTGCGCTGCACGAAGCCGTACTGGCTCACCGAGCCGCCGACCTTGACCGGCACCCGGGAGTCGTGCGCCCGCTTGACCGCGCGCGCCATCGTCTTCGCCATGTATTCGAAGAAGCGGAAGTCGAAGACGTCCTGGAACACCCAGACGCCCCAGCCCGTGGACGAGTACATCGGCGTCGAGTGGTTGTGCGAGGACGCCATCGTCAGGTTGTCGCGGTCGATGCCGATCCCCATCCCCTCGAGGATCTGGGCCGTGCGCCGCCAGAGCAGGTCCTGGGGGATGTACAGGTCGTTCTTGACGAGCGCGAACTTCTGGCCGTCGGCGCCCTCGACCACGATCGCCCGCGCGCTCAGGCGCGACTGCATCCCGTACGACGCCTTGCGGCGGGTGGAGTGCTGATGCGGGTCCTCGTTGTGGACGCTGGCGAACACTCCGCCGGCGTCGTTGGCATCGAGCTCGTCACCGGACGCGTACTGGCCGGCCGACGCACCGACGTGCCACGACGCGTCCTCGACCGCCACGCCGGCCTTGAGCTGACCCGCGGCGGCCACAGCCGGCACGGCCAGCAGCACCGCGGTCAGCACCGCGAGCAACCGTCCGAGCATCTTGGCGTTGCGCATCTCCCCCGAGCCCCCTAGCGGCAGGGTAGCGGCAGCGTGGCGCATCGCACCCCGGTACCCCGCGAGCCTCAGGCGGCCGCCCGGGCGCGCGCCCCGTCGAACGCGCTCGCGAGAGCGGCGCGCAGCGTCCTGACGGCGCCGGCGGGGTGCACCACCTCCCCCAGCCCGAACTTGCCCGCCTCGGCCAGCCGCCGGTCCGGGTGCGCGACGTGGCGCAGCTCGCCGGTCAGGCCGATCTCGCCGAATGCGGCGAGCGGGCGGCCCGCCTCCCCGCCGTCGCCGTGCGCGGCCGGCCCGCCGGTCGCGGCGATCACCCCGCGCGCGGCGGACGCGATCGCGAGCGCGACGGCCAGGTCGGCGCCCGGCTCCTCCACGCGCACCCCGCCGGCGACCGAGACGAACACGTCGCTCGTGCCCAGCTGGAGGCCGCCGTGGCGCGCGAGCACCGCGAGAACGAGCGCGAGCCGGTTGCGGTCGATCCCGTTCGCGACGCGCCGCGGCGGCTCCGCCTGCGTGGGCGCGACGAGCGCCTGCACCTCCACGAGCAGAGGCCGCGAGCCCTCCATCGCGCACAGCACGACCGACCCCGGCGCGCGCGTGGCCTCCTCGACGAAGCGTGCCGAGGCGTCCGCCACCTCGGCGAGCCCGCTCTCGCGCATCTCGAAGACGCCGACCTCGTTGGTCGAGCCGAAGCGGTTCTTCAGCGCGCGCAGGGTGCGGTAGGTGCGCTCGCGCTCGCCCTCGAACTGGAGCACGCAGTCGACGAGGTGCTCGAGCACGCGCGGTCCGGCCAGCGCGCCCTCCTTGGTCACGTGCCCCACCAGCACCGTCGCCACCCCGCGCTCCTTCGCGACGCGCGCGAGCCGCCCCGCCACCTCGCGCACCTGGCCGACCGAGCCGGCGGCGCCGGTCAGGTCGCCGGCGTGGAGGGTCTGGACGGAGTCGATCACGCAGACCTCCGGCCGCTCGGCCTCGATCGTCGCGATCACCGGCTCCAGGCTGGTCTCGGCCACGATCGGAACGGCCAGCGCGTGGGGTCCGAGCCGCTCCGCGCGCAGCCGCACCTGGGGCGCCGACTCCTCGCCGCTCACGTACAGGACCGAGTGCCCGGACGCCGCCAGGTTGCCGAGCGTGCCCGCGGTGATCGTGGACTTGCCGATGCCGGGCGAGCCGCCGAGCAGCACCAGGGAGCCCGGCACGAGCCCGCCGCCGAGCACGCGGTCGAGCTCCCCGATGCCGGTCATCAGGCGCGGGACCGCGGGCGCCTCCACGTCGGCGAGGACGACCGGGCGCAGCGGCTTCGCGCCCGCGCGCAACGAGCCGCCGGAGCCGCGCGGCGCGGCCGCGGGCGGCGCCTCCTCGACGAGCGTGTTCCACTCGCCGCAGCCCGGGCAGCGGCCGTGCCACTTGGCGCTCTCGTGGGCGCAGGCGCTGCATATGTGGAGGGTGCGCGGCATTCCGCCACGTTAAGGCGCGCCGTGGACGAACTCGCCCCCCCGACTAGGCTCGGCCGTATGCCAAATCGCCCGATCGTCGTGCTCCTCACCACCCTCCTGGCGGCCCTGGCCCTTGCGGCCCCCGCGGCGGCCGCCGTACCGGCAGGGCCCGCCGGCGACGCCTTCTACAAGCCGCCGAAGAAGCTGCCCGGCAAGACGCACGGCGACGCGATCTGGGTCCGCAAGCTCACGAACGAGCAGGTGCTCGCCCAGGCCAAGACGAACCTCGTCGTGCTGTACCGCTCGACTTCGGTCGCGGGCAAGGCGATCGCCGTCTCCGGCACGATCCACCTGCCGAAGGGCAAGGCGCCGAAGGGCGGCTGGCCGGTGGTCTCGTGGGCGCACGCCACCAGCGGGATCGGCGATCAGTGCGCGCCCTCGCGCAATCCGGGCGAGGGGGCGATCCACGCCTACCACGTGTACATCGAGCAGCTCCTCGACCGCTGGCTGCAGGCCGGCTTCGCCGTCGTGCGGACCGACTACGAGGGCCTCGGCACGAAGGGCGCCCATCCGTACCTCGTGGGTGTCTCCGAGGCGCGCGGCGTGCTCGACATCGTCCGCGCGGCGCGGCAGTACAGCCGCAGCGTCGGGAACCGCGTGGCCGTCGCGGGCCACTCGCAGGGCGGGCACGCGAGCGTGTTCACCGCGGCAATCGCGCGCAAGTACACGCCGGACCTGAGCCTCCGCGGTGCGGTCGCATTCGCGCCCTTCGCACGGGGCGACGAGATCTTCAGGGCGCTCGCGAGTTCGGATCAGCCGTCACGCATCAGCGGCTACGCCGCGATGTTCGCGCGCGGGATCGACGCTGCCCGTCCAGCGCTCGGCGTGCCGTCGCTCCTGTCCGCGCGCGGCCGCGAGCTCTACCCGCTCACGCTGTCGCGCTGCATCACGGAGATCACGTCGGAGGATTCGGAGTTCGCGCGCACCGCCCCGCGCGACCTGTTCGACCCCGGCGCCGATCTGAGTGCGCTCGTCGCGGAGGTCGCGCGCAACGACCCGACCGACCTGCGCCTGGGCACCCCGCTCCTCGTGGAGCAGGGAAGCGCCGACACCACCGTGTTCCCCGCCTTCACGAACGCCATGGTGGAGGGGCTGCGCCGGCGCGGAGCCAAGGTCACCTACAAGGTCCACGACAACATCGACCACACCACGGTCGCGTTCGGCGAGCCCCAGGACGAGGCGTTCTCCTGGGTCTCGAAGCGGCTGCGCTGACCGCGTCGCGCGTCCGCTAGCCGCGCGGCGGCTGCGCCGAGCGCGCGCCTAGTCCTCGGCCTCGCGCACCGCGCGCGTGGCCGCGTCGAAGCCGAGCTCGGAGTGCGTCGCGTCGCAGAACGGCTTCGTCTTCGAGGCTCCGCAGCGGCACAGGACGACCGGCTTCCCGTCGTCGGGTAGCTCGAACTCGTTCCCGTCCGCATCCACCAGCCGGATCGGGCCGGTCACCTTGTACGGCCCGTTCGCGCGGACCTTGATCTCGACGGGCTCGGCCATGGCCCGCAGATACCCGACAGAGGTAGGGGGCGAAACAGCCGCCTGCGGAGCCTTAGAGGGGTGTGAACGCATATCCGGAGGCTTACGATGAATGCGATGACGGTCGCACAGAGGATGACCGCCGAGGAGTTCCTCGAACTGCCGCTCGACAGGGACGAGTACGGCTTCGCGCCGTGCCTCGTCGAGGGTGAGCTGGTCGTGAACCGGCCCGACGTCTGGCACCAGGAGACAGGGGGCCGGATCTTCGTCGAGCTGCGGAACTGGATCGAAGGCGGGCAGGGCCGCGGGTATGCGATCTACGAGATCGACGTCCTCATAGACGACCTCAACGTCTACGAGCCGGACGTGCTCTGGTACGCCGAGGGCCGCGGGCCCAGGCGCGTCGATCGCGCGCCCCACCCGGTACCGGACCTCGCCGTCGAGGTCCGCTCACCCTCCACCTGGCGCCACGACGTCGGCGCCAAGAAGGCCGGCTACGAGCGCGGGGGCGTGCAGGAGCTGTGGCTCGTGGACACGGCTGCCGGCTCGGTCCTGGTCTTCCGCCGCTCCGCGCCCGACGGACCGGCCTTCGACATCGCGCTCGAGCTGACTGCCGGCGACACGCTCGGGTCGCCCCTCCTCGAGCACTTCGAGCTACCGCTGGACCGGCTCTTCGCGGGCGACTACTAGGACTCGGACGGCGGGCCCGGTTCGTCCGCGGGAGGAGCGTCGGGCGCCTCCGGCAGGACCTCCGGGTCGTCCGGCAGCGCCTGGCCGCCGGAGCCCTCGGACAGCGTGGCCTGGTCGCCCTCGGCCTCGGACTCGCCGTCGCCGCCGACCGTGACCGGCTGGCGCTTGGGCTGCGTGATGCTGATCCGGACCTCCGGCTCCTCGCCCTCGCCGGCCTCGGCACGATCGACCTCCACGGTCGCCCCGGCCGTCAGGTCGGTCGCCTTCAGCACCTCGTCGGCGAGCGGGTCCTCGATGTAGCGCTGGATCGCCCGGCGCAGCGGACGGGCGCCCATCGACGGGTCCCAGCCCTTCTCGACCAGCAGGTCCTTGGCGTCCTCGGAGAGGTTGAGCGACAGCTCGCGCTCCGCCATCGACTCGCGGATGCGCCTGAGCAGGAGCTCCACGATCTGGTGGATCTCCTCCTTGGCGAGCTTGTGGAAGACGATGACCTCGTCGATCCGGTTGAGGAACTCGGGCCGGAAGAGGCGCTTGAGGTCGCCCATGATCCGGTTCTTCATGTCGTCGTAGGTCATGCCGGTGTCGTCGCCGATCGTGAAGCCCACGCCCGTGTTCTTCGCGATCTCGGATGCCCCGACGTTCGACGTCATGATCACGATCGAGTGGCGGAAGTCCACGGTGCGCCCCTGGGCGTCCGTGAGCCGGCCGTCCTCCAGGATCTGGAGCAGGATGTTGAACACGTCCGGGTGCGCCTTCTCGATCTCGTCGAGGAGCAGCACCGAGTACGGCTTGCGCCGCACGGCCTCGGTCAGCTGGCCGCCCTCGTCGTAGCCGATGTAGCCCGGGGGCGAGCCCACGAGCCGCGACACCGCGTGCTTCTCCATGTACTCCGACATGTCGATCCGCACCATCGCGTCCTCGTCGCCGAACAGGAACTCGGCGAGCGTGCGGGCGAGCTCGGTCTTGCCGACGCCCGACGGCCCGAGGAAGATGAACGAGCCGGTCGGCCGCTTCGGGTCCTTGAGCCCCGCACGCGAGCGGCGGATCGCCTTCGAAACCGCCTCGATGGCGGGCTGCTGCCCGATGACGCGCTTGTGGAGCTCGTCCTCCATGCGCATCAGCTTCTGGGTCTCGGCCTCGGTGAGCTTGAACACCGGGATGCCCGTCCACATCGAGACGATGTCGGCGATCTCCTCCTCGGCGATCGAGGGGCGCTCGCCGGACTCGCCGGCGCGCCACTGCTCCTCGAGCTGGCGCTTCTTGTTCGTGAGCTGGCGCTCCTGGTCGCGCAGGTTGGCGGCCTTCTCGAACTCCTGCGCCTCGATCGCGGCCTCCTTGTCGCGCCGCGTGGTCTCGATCTCCTCCTCGAGGTCGCGGTAGACCGGCGGGGCCGTCATCGACTTGATCCGCATGCGCGACGCGGCCTCGTCGATCAGGTCGATCGCCTTGTCGGGCAGGAAGCGGTCGGAGATGTAGCGGTCGGCCAGCGTCGCCGCGGCCACGAGCGCGCCGTCGGTGATCGAAACCCGGTGGTGCGCCTCGTAGCGGTCGCGCAGCCCCTTGAGGATGTCGATCGTGTGCGCGAGCGAGGGCTCGGCGACCTGGATCGGCTGGAAGCGCCGCTCCAGGGCCGGGTCCTTCTCGACGTGCTTGCGGTACTCGTCGAGCGTGGTCGCGCCGATCGTCTGCAGCTCGCCCCGGGCCAGCATCGGCTTGAGGATGCTCGCCGCGTCGATCGCGCCCTCGGCGGCACCCGCACCCACGAGCGTGTGCAGCTCGTCGATGAACAGGATGATGTCGCCGCGGGTGCGGATCTCCTTCAGGACCTTCTTCAGCCGCTCCTCGAAGTCGCCGCGGTAGCGCGAGCCGGCGACGAGGGCGCCCAGGTCGAGGGTGTAGAGCTGCTTGTCCTTGAGGGTCTCGGGCACCTCGCCCTTGACGATCGCCTGCGACAGGCCCTCGACGACGGCGGTCTTGCCGACGCCGGGCTCGCCGATGAGGACGGGGTTGTTCTTGGTGCGGCGGGACAGCACCTGCATGACCCGCTCGATCTCCTTCTCGCGCCCGATGACCGGGTCGAGCTTGCCCTCCCGCGCGGCCTGCGTGAGGTTGCGGCCGAACTGGTCGAGCACGAGCGAGCCCGAGGGCGTGCCCTCCTGCGGACCGCCGGCGGCCGTCTTCTCCTGCCCGGTCTGGTAGCCGGACAGCAGCTGGATGACCTGCTGGCGGACGCGGTTGAGGTCCGCGCCGAGCTTGACGAGGACCTGGGCGGCGACGCCCTCACCCTCGCGGATGAGGCCGAGCAGGATGTGCTCGGTGCCGATGTAGTTGTGGCCGAGCTGCAGCGCCTCGCGCAGCGAGAGCTCGAGCACCTTCTTGGCACGGGGGGTGAAGGGGATGTGGCCGGACGGGGCCTGCTGGCCCTGCCCGATGATCTCCTGGACCTGCTCCCGCACCGCGTCCAGCGAGATGCCGAGAGACTCCAGGGCCTTGGCCGCGACGCCCTCACCCTCGTGGATCAGCCCGAGCAGGATGTGCTCGGTGCCGATGTAGTTGTGGTTGAGCATCCTGGCCTCCTCCTGGGCCAGGACGACGACGCGGCGGGCGCGGTCGGTGAATCTCTCGAACATGAGCGCTCCTCGCGTGCGGTCGGGCGGGGG
>DASVVS010000095.1:0-30031 GCA_036386455.1 Thermoleophilaceae bacterium | reverse complement strand
CGGGTCGTACTTCATGGCCCAGGCGTGCGGGCGGGCGATGAAGGACGGCGGGAGCATCGTGAACATCGGCAGCGTGCTCGGCTCGACGACCGCGTTCCTGCCGCAGGCGGCCTACGCGTCGTCGAAGGCGGCGATCATCGGGCTGACGCGCGACCTGGCCCAGCAGTGGACCGGCCGCAAGGGGATCCGCGTGAACGCGCTCGCCCCCGGCTTCTTCGAGTCCGAGATGACCGACCAGTACCCCGACGGCTACCTGGACCAGATGATGTTCCGCGTGCCGGCCGGGCGGAAGGGCGAGGCCCACGAGCTCGTGGCCGCGGCGATCTTCCTGGCGAGCGACGCCTCGTCGTACGTGACCGGCGCGCTGCTGCCGGTGGACGGCGGGCTGCTGACGACGTAGCGGGCGGGCTACTTCCAAGACCCGAAGTTCTGGGGGGGCGAATTCTTGTGGTCGCCTCCTTAATGAGGCATGGAGGACCTGCTTCCGGAACCACAGCTAAACGCCAGGGCATCACGCGTCGGGCCTCTCGTAGCTCACTCCGAGCCAAGAAGTCTGCGGGCGCGCTCTCGTGCCGCCAACGAGGTTCGTGCCGCTTCAACAATTTCCGGCGGGGCCGCGACGCGCCGCACAATGCCAGAGGAACACCGCGCTCCGCTCGCCGAAAGAGCGGCCACGAGATTTTCGGCCGGCTGCTCTCCGACGTCCTCTTCAAACACGAAGAAGTACCGTCGCTCCGGACCCTCGATCACTGCGATCCAAGAGGCTGCAGCGGTGAACTCAGCATCCGCGATGACGGGCATGATGCGAGTGGCGAGGTCGGGATCTAGAGAAGCTTGCACCCAGGTTTGCCCACCCCGAAGCTGGCCGGCGAACCCATCATCTTCGAGCTCTCCGTCCGCGGTTGTCCCCCCGCCACCGGAGCTTCGCGTCTTGGCGGCAGCAGCTAGTTCGGCGCCGTGCGCCGTGAGCGACCAAAGTCCGGAGGGTCGGCCCGGCGCAGCACTCCCATCCGGCGAGGGGAGGAAGTCGATCAGACCCTGGCGTCTCAACGACTCAAGGCCCCTCGTGAGTGTGCGGCGGTCGCCTCCCACCACGTCGCGCAACTCCATCACGCTCATCGGCTCGACGGCCAGAAGTGAAGCGATGTGGCGTTGCTTCTTAGTCCGAAACCCAGGCTCCACGGCCGATCCAGTTTAGTGGCAACGGGGGGCACGAGGGGCTATTATGTGGCGAACGAGGGGCTTTTTTGGGAGGCTTTTCCGTCCGAACGCCCCCCGATAATGAGGCCTGTGAACGTTACGCTCGTAGCCGAGGGACTCGACCGACCTGCGTCTGCTGGCCCAGGGTCGCCTCGCGTAGTGCTGAGCGGAACCTTTCATCGGGGGCAGCGCCAACTCGCGAACGACTTTCGCGACCTCATTTCCGCTGGATGCGAGGTGCTCTCGCCCAAAGACATCGAATTTGTCAAGGAAGTCGACGGCTTCGTGCTGGCTGCTCACGAGGTCGATGAGGACCCAAGGGTCATTGAGCAAAGACACTTGGCGGCGCTTCAAGAAGCCGACCTCGTCTGGCTGCACGCGCCGGAGGGCTATATCGGCGCAAGCGCGGCGATGGAGGTGGGGGTAGCGCATGCCTTGGGCATTCCGGTGCTCGCGCAAGAGCAACCGGTGGACATCACATTTCGATCGCTCGTCCGCGTCTTTCCGGGCATCGAGGAAGCCATCCAATGGGCGGCCGGACAGGGCACCCATACGCCGTCCCGACCACTCCGCATCCTCCAGGACTACTACGAGCGAGTGGCGGCATCGCGCGGCTACGCGAAAGAAACCGCGCAGGACACGCTGCTGCTGCTCACAGAGGAGATCGGCGAACTTGCTCGGGCGGTAAGGAAAGAGGTAGGTCTTGCCCGGGCGGATGGCTTTCCCCACGAGGATGCCGCAGCCGAGCTGGCTGACGTTCAGCTGTACCTGCTCCACCTCGCGAACATCCTTGGCGTGTCGCTCGGCGAGGCAGTGGCGTCGAAGGAGCGCTACAACGCTGAGCGGTTAGCTGCCAGAGCTGCCGCTGCCTAGATCATGCTGAAGCTCGCGGAACTCGCGCGAGAGCGAAAAGAGCTGCGGGATGCAGTCAAGCTGCATGAGCAAAGCCTTGAGCAGTTTTGGCCGCGCAACCATGAATGGTTTGGGCTAGACCAGAGCGAGCGGAAAAGCCCGCCCAGTGACCGTCCCGACGGACGTCCACGTCATCTGTCGACATCAGCTTCGTGCTACGAGTCGCTCGCTGATCAGAACCTTGCGGGGGCGGGCCTCCCGCACCGTTGGGTTAGTCACGCCGCAGCCTTTTCAATAAGAGCACTTGAAGCGCCGGCAGAAGCATGGCGCAGTGAAGGGGCGGCGGAGGTCTATTGTCGCGTCCGCACCCTGCCCGCCGTTCTTCGCTTTGCGGAGCGTCTCGACGGCGAACTGGGAACTGCGGCAGCAAAGCTTTTAGAGGAGGCGTGGTCATCGGTCCTAATCGACGCCCCTGCACAAGCAGGCCTCGCTGAGCGTGGTCTTTACAAGGACGATGGGGGTCGGATTGGGGGGCCTCCTGAAGACCGGTCCCCCGGATACCCCCCGAACGCATTCCTGACTTACTGGGGCCTGCGAGCGCTGGAGGCTTACCGCCAGCGCCGGGCTGTGGCCACGCTGCCGCCCGTCACTGCTGATCTCGACGTCCGCGTTCGGCTCGCGAAAGCATGGGCGACACAAATGCTCGCCCGACAGACCGCGCTTATCCTCGGCGGCGCCGAACGGACCGACGCCCAGCAGCTTGCGTTCGCCCTAACGACTGACCTGCGATGGGGGGAAGGCGGCCTCACTGCCGGCAATGCTCGGCACGAGTTGTACAGCGCGGCGCTCGAGGCCTTCTTTGCGAAACAGCTGACATCGGGGGGTTGGCCGCGCTCTGAGCCCCTGTTCCACTACCCGAAGTCCGGAAACGCCTATTGCTTCACTTACGAGACGCTCACCGAGCTCTTGAGACCAGCTCTTCCTCGCGAGGGCGGTCGGGTTTTTCGTGAACTGCTGCGCCCCCACCTCCATTGCCTTCTTCGCGCTTGGCATCACGCTCGCCAGACGCAAGTTCCCCTTGATGATGACGGCGCGGCGTACGGCTGGTCTTCGGGCCACCACGTCTTCCGGCAGCAGCCGGAAGCGTGGGCAACCGCATCTGTCTACTCGTTTGCACAGATGCTGAGATGCGTCGTTGGACATTTCGCGGTTGACGCCGCTAGCGACGAAGTTCGTATTCGCCGGCCGAGAAAATCCGACCCGACCGAGGCGCGAAGGGAGCTTCGTCAGCGTGGTCGTACGTGGGCGACGGACGGCTGGACGGTCGGGCGGCAACTGGCAAGCCTGTTTCTACACCCGCGGTCTGCTCCAGGCGCTGATCCCGAGATGCGCGATCCGGATACCCCGTTGATAGCGGAGGAAGACGCCAGGTCGGCAATCTTGTTTGGTCCACCCGGCACTGGCAAGACGACACTCGTTGAGAGCCTCGCTGGTGCCCTGGGATGGCGGTTCGTGGAAATCCAAGCCGCCGACTTTCTTAGTGATGGCGTTGATGCAGTTCCTGCAAGGGCAGATGACATCTTCGGCGCCCTTATGGAACTAGACCGCTGCGTAGTTCTGTTTGACGAGATCGACGAGCTGATCCGGCGTCGAGAAGGACTAGAAACAGATCCTTTCGGACGTTTCCTCACGACGAGCATGCTTCCGAAGATCGCTCAGCTTTGGGATCAGCGAAAGATTCTCTTCTTTGTTGCCACCAACCACGTCGCTAATGCTGACCCTGCGATCCGACGCAGCTCGCGCTTCGACGCAGCGATCTTGGTCGCGCCGCCGTCACTAGCTGCAAAGCGGGAGGAGCTAGAACGACAGCTCGGAGAGAGCCCACCGGAGATCGCCGCGGACAAAGTCGTCGAATCATTGCTTCCTGCAGCCGAACAGCTTCACGTTGCCCCTGCCGACCTCCCGCTAGGCGTCCTTGCCCTCCTACGGCACGATCAAATAAGCGAACTGGCGGATCGGCTGAAGGCACAGGAGCGCGGCGAATGGGCGAACCAACTCCCCGAAATTCTCGCGGTCATGGGTGATGATCTCTTGCGCAACGAGTGGCGATCCGATGAACAGGAGCCACCTGAAGACCGCAATGAACGCTTACGGAAGCTCTACGACGTCCTTCGTCATTACCAAGCAGAGGAACGAAAGGACCGCAGCCGGCGACGTTACCTCCTCGCGCCGAGTGCGGGAGAGCGGCCCGTTGGTTCCGTTGCAGTGCGCGAGGTGGACAGCATGTGCGTGTGCGTCACGACTGTCGAGGGCATCTCCAGCCTGGCACCAGACGGAGCAGGACATCTTCGCGCCCCTTCTTCGCAGGACACTCAGCTCATCGACGATGGCTTACTGAAGTTCTCGACAACCTAGACGGGCTGGAGCTACGGTGGGGGTGTGTTGACGTCATCGGATCTCGAGGGTGAGTCTGAGCATGCGACAACACTAATCCTGTCCGGACCGATCTGCGCAGGAAAAACTACAGCCGCTGATGCCGTCGCAGCTGAGCTTCGCTTCCGCGTTGTCCGCGTAACCGACCTCTTAGCGAAGCTGTCGGGGAGCAGTGGCGCGACACGTAAAGAGTTGACTGCCTTCGGGCTACGGTTGGAGCGCGAGCGTCCTGGTCTCTGGCTATCCGAGGCAATCGAGGCAGCGGCCGGGAGGGAGCCCACAATCGTGGATGCGATCAGGACGCTCCCCCAACTCGAAGCGCTTCGTAACCATCGGAGAAGCGCAGTGTGGCATGTTCACATCACGGCCGATGCTCGAGTACGCTCGCGACGGTTCGCGCGTCGCGCGGACGGTCGCGACAGGGCGAGTTCGTTCGAGGAGATTGCCGCGTCGCCCCTCGAAGCAACCCTAGACAGCCTCGCGGCGCACGCCGACATGCTCCTGAACACATCGGCCCTAGCGCCCGAATGCGTGGCGCGCATCATCGTGGATCGCCTGACGGCTCTTAAGACTTACTCCCGTCCTGGAAGCTAGGCCGCAGGGCGGGGATGAGCTATGGGCGATCCAGGACTCGAACCTGGGACCTCTTCCTTATCAGAGAAGCGCTCTAACCGGCTGAGCTAATCGCCCTGCGAGGGGGCGAGTCTAGCGCCGGTTCCCCGGTCGAGCCATCCCATGCTGAGGCGGCGAAACCGAGGGATCCAAGGACGCAGGGAGCGACGCGTGCGCCAAGCACGCGAGCGACCGAGGACGCCGGAGCCCGAAGGTTTGCAGCCGCCTACGAGTGGCGGCGGAGGATGTGCTCGGCGAGCTCGACGCCCTCGCGGGGGTGCTCCAGGTCGAGCTCCACGCGGTAGCCGCCGGCGCGCGGGCGGATGTGGACCTCGCGGCCGAGCGCCGCCGAGAGCGCGTCCTCGGCCGCCGCGATCGAGTCGGCGAGGTCGGGGTGGATCACCACCGGTCCGCGCGGCGGGCGCGGACCGCTCTCGGCCTCGCGGGCGCGATCCTCGGTCACGCGCACCGACCAGCCCTCGTCGCGCGCGCGGCGCGCGAGCCGCAGGCGCTCGGAGTGGTCGCGGCACATCAGCAGCGCGCGGCCGTGCCCGGCCGAGAGGTCGCCGCGCTCGATCATCGCCAGGACCTCGTCCGGCAGCTCGAGCGTGCGGATCATGTTCGAGATCGCCACGCGGCTGCGACCGACCCGGCGGCCGACCTCCTCCTTGCTCAGACCAAGGTCGTCGACGAGCGTCGCGCAGGCGCGCGCCTCCTCGACCGGGTTGAGGTCCTCGCGGGCCATGTTCTCGATCAGGGCGAGCTCGAGGCGGTCCCCTTCGTCGGTCTCCCGGACTATCGCCGGGATCGTGTCGAGACTGGCCATCCGCGCGGCGCGCAGGCGCCGCTCGCCGGCGACGAGCTCGTAGGTCCCGCCCGCCAGCGGCCTCACGACCACCGGCTGCAGGACTCCGCGCGCCGCGATCGAGCGCGACAGCGCGAGCAGCGCATCCTCGTCGAACTCCGTGCGCGGCTGGTTCGGGTTGGGGCGGACCAGCGACACGGCCACCTCGCGCAGCCCGGTCTCCGCGGGCGCGGCCGGGCTCGGCCCGCTCGACAGGATCGCGGCGAGACCGCGGCCCATGCCGCGCTGGCGGGCGCCGCCGCCGAGACCCGGGGCGGCGCCGAGACCGGAGGCCCCACCGCCGCCCAGTCCCGTTCCGGCGGAAGCCGGCTTGTCGCCGCCGGCCTCGGGCACGGCGTCCGGCTCCGGTATCCGGGCGGGCTCAGCCACGGGCGGCCACCTCGCGCGCGAGCTTGAGATACGCGACCGAGCCGGTGCAGCCCGGGTCGTGCCGCGTGACCGGCACGCCGAAGCTCGGCGCCTCCCCCACCCGCACGTTGCGCGGGATCACGGACTCGAAGACGAGCTCGGGGAAGTGCTCGCGCAGCTCGCGCTCGACGTCCTGAGCCAGCCGCGTGCGCCCGTCGTGCATCGTGAGCACGAGGCCGGAGACCGACAGCCCCGGGTTGAGCTCGCGCTGGATCAGCGACAGCGTGTCGAGCAGCCCGGCGAGGCCCTCGAGAGCGAAGTACTCGGTCTGGACCGGGACGATCACCCGGTCGGCCGCCACGAGCGCGTTGACCGTGATCGGGCCGAGCGACGGCGGGCAGTCCAGGATCGTGAACAGGTAGCGCTCGCGGAAGCCGTCGAGGGCGTCGCGCAGGCGCGTCTCGGAGCCGGGCTCACGAGGCAGCTCGACGCTGGCGCCGGCCAGGTCGGGCGAGGCCGGTGCCAGCGAGAGACCCGGGATGTCGGTCGCCACGACGGTGTCCTGCAGAGGTGCCTCGCCCGACAGGCACGTGTAGACGTTCGGCTCGATGTCCTTCGACGCGCCCAGACCGACGGTGGCGTTGCACTGGGCATCGAGGTCGACCAGCAGGGTCTCGTAGCCCGCGTCGGCGACGCAGGCGGCGAGGTTGACGGCGGTCGTGGTCTTCCCGACCCCGCCCTTCTGGTTTGCGACTGCGTAGACAATTCCCATCGGCGGCGACCTTACGAGGGGTTGCGGTCGGAAGGCGGTTTGCAGGGATCTTCGCCGGGGCGGCCCGGACTCCTCCCAAGCGGGCGCTTGGACGCCATTCCCGGGCGTCGCGGGAAGCGGGCGGGGGTCTCGCCGTCCTTCGTGTACACGTGGAGATGGCGGTTGCGGCTCCCTGGATACGGGGTCACGGGCAGGACCTCGGCGCGACGCAGCCCGACTTCCGCCGCCGCCGCGGCGCCATCCGCCTCCTCATCCGGGTCGCGGCGGCCCTTCCAGGCGACGAGGACGCCGCCCGGCGCCAGCAGCGGCGCGGCGTATTCGGCGAGGACCGCCAGCGGGGCCACGGCGCGGACCGTGACGGCGTCATAGCCCCCCCGCCGCGCGCGGCCCCAGTCCTCGGCACGTTCTGCGACCGCGCGGGCATTGCCCAAACCGCCCGCGGCGATCAGCCGTTCGATCACGGCGGCCTTCCGGCGCGCGGCCTCGACCAGATCCACGCGCGCGTGCGCGAGGACTGCGGCCAGAACGAGGCCTGGGAACCCGGCCCCGGCACCGACGTCGGCGATCGTGCGAGCATCGCGAAGCGGCTCCACGGCCAGCCCCGCGAGGCTGTCCGCCACGTGCACGTCCACCGCCTCGAGCGGATCGACGCTCGTGTGGGGGTCGGGCTCGCGCGCGAGTGCCTGAAGGATCGCGTCGAGGGCCTGCGCCGCATCGAGGCCCAGCCCGTGGCGCTCCAGCGCGGCAGCGATCTCGGCCTGGCGTTTCACGTGAAACGCCCTGCGACCGCCCCGCGGCTCCGTTTCACGTGAAACGGAGCGCTGTCAGTCACGCACCGGCGTGACCACGAGCCGCCGGTCCGGCTCGTCGCCTTCGCTGTGCGTCTGGATGTCGCTGCGGTCGCGCAGGTACGTGTGGACGAGGCGCCGCTCCGAGGCGGTCATCGGCTCGAGCTCAACCGGCCGGCCGAAGTCGAGCGCGTCGGCCACGGCGCGGTCCGCGGCGCGCTGGAGCGCGGCCTCGCGCCGCTCGCGGTAGCCCGCGGCGTCCACGATCACCTGGCGGTCGGCGGCCCCACCCTGGTAGGCGACCCGCAGAGCGAGGTGCTGCAGCGCGTCGATCGTGCTGCCGTGCTTGCCGATCAGGATCCCCAGGTCGTCGCCGTTCACGGTCGCCCGGATCGCGTCGTCCGTCTGGTCGATGTCCACGCTCGCCCTCAGCCCGAGCGCGGTCGCGACCCGCCCCACCAGCGCGCGCACGCGCTCCGCCGGCTCGTCGGGCAGATCCTCGCCGACCGAGCCGGCACGCTCCGGATCGAGCTCGGCGCTCACCCGGGCGGGGCGACCCTCGCCCTCGTCGCCCTCGTCGATGACGTCGAAGTCGACGTCGTCGGCCGTCACGCCGGGATGGCTCCGCTCGAGCGCCTTGATCGCGCTCCACTTGGCCTCGCCCAGCGTGGCACCCTCGCCGTCCGCACGAGCGGGCCCGTCACCTCCCTCGGCACCCATGGCGGGGCATTCTGCCGGAAGGCGGCGCGCGGTGATGGCCGGGGCGCGCGAGCCGGGCTCCCTGAGGGCCTGGCGGCGGCAGCCCGAGGGCTAGCGGCGGCGGCCCGAGCGCTTCTTCTTCTTGCGCGGCGACGGGGGCGGCGCCTTGCGGGGCCCGCCGTTTCCGCCGCCCGAGCCGGAGCCCTTCGAGCCCCCGCCCGATCCCTTCGCACCCGAGCCCGAGCCCTTCGAAGCGGGTCCCGAGCCCTTGCCGGCGCGGCCGGTCGCGCCCTTGCCGTCGCCGGAGCCCTTCGCGGGCTTTCCGTCCGCCCCCTGCTGGCCCTGCGCGGCGCGCTCGAGCATCCCCTGCCAGCGCCCCTTCGGCTTGGCGTCGCCGCCGTCATCGCCGCCGCGGCCCGAGGCCTTCCCGCCCTTCTCGTCGGAGGAGAGTGGCTCCGGCGGCGGCAGGAACTTCCTCACGGCGAGCTGCTGCCCGATCGTCCAGAGGTTCGTGGTGATCCAGTAGACCAGCAGCCCGGTCTCGAAGTTGACGATGACGAACGTGAACACGAACGGGAGCGCGAGCATCAGCCGGCGCTGGTTCTTGTCCTGGACGTTGACCATCGTCACGAGGCTCGAACCCAGCTGGGTCGCGACGTAGACCACGATCAGCACCACCAGGACCGCGCCGGTCGCCTTGCTCGTGAGGTCCGGGATGAAGAGGAACTGCTCGCCGTCGCCCTCGCGGACCTCGCTCTTGAACTGGTCCTGGCGCTGGAGGTAGAAGAGCGACAGGAAGAACGGGAGCTGGAGCAGCAGCGGCAGGCACGACGACAGCGGATTGAAGTTGTGCTCCGAGTAGAACTTCATCAGCTCCTGCTGCTGGCGCTGACGGTCGTCCTTGTAGCGCTCCTGGATCTTCTTCATCTCGGGAGCGAGCCGCTGCATCTGCTGCATGCCGCGGACCTGGCGGTAGGTCAGCGGCAGGATCGCGAGCCGCACGACGACGGTGAGCCCGATGATCGAAAGACCCCAGCTCCCCGTGACGTTGTGGAACTGGTTGAGGATCCACTCATTGACGTTGATGAGAGGTTGAAGGACGTTCGCGACTGGGATCATCATCGGGCGAACAGGTGCTGGTCGTGGACGTGGTCGACTCCGCCGCGGCTGAACGGATTGCAGCGCACAACCCGCCATGCGGCGAGGACCGAGCCGCGGATCACCCCGAACTCGCGGATGGCGTCGACCGCGTAGGCCGAGCAACTCGGGTAGTAGCGGCAGCGCTGCGGCAGCGCCGGAGAGATAACCCTCCTGTAGAGGTGGAGGGGCAGCAGGAATGCCTCGCGAAACCGCCTCATGCGGCGCGCTCCCCGACCAGCCCGGCGCGCTCGAGCAGCTCGCGCAGCTCGGCCTCGACGGCCTGCTCGCCGCCCTCGCTGGCGAAGCTCGCGGCGTCCGGCCGCGCGACGACCACGAAGTCGTGTCCGCCCGGCAGCTCGGGCACGAGCGCCCAGAACGCCTCGCGCAGGAGCCGCTTCACGCGGTTGCGCTGCACGGCGCCGCCGACCTTCCGGCCGACCGACACGCCCAGGCGCGGCTCGCTTCCCGGCTCCGAGGCGTTCGGGAACGCGTAGACCACGAGCTGACGGCTCGCGTGCGAGCGGCCCTCACGGAAGACCCGGTCGAACTCGGCGCTCCGGGACAGGCGCTGGCGCCTGCCGCGGCGCTTGCCGCCGCCGTGCGCCGCCGCCATCGCTACGGCGTCAGCCGCCTCCGGCCCTTGTCGCGACGGCGCTTGAGCATGTCGCGGCCGGCTCGCGTACGCATGCGCGCGCGGAACCCGTGGGTCCGGGCACGCTTACGCTTCTTGGGCTGGTAGGTGCGCTTCATGGAGGGCAGCCCAGACGGGCCTGGGAGGGAGTGCGGAGCATAGCGTCCGCCCCCGCCGGCCCGGCCTGTGGACATCCTGTTGATGCCGCTCGGAGACGGGCTTCCGGAGCTTTTCTCGCGATTTGCGGCAACCGCCCCGGGGCAGGTTCCGGGCCTGTGGACATCGCGTTACACTGGCCCCTCCGAGGCGCCGCCGAACCGCTCAGGCGGCCCTCTCTCCCGAATACAGACCGTTCTTTCCAGCCTCCCGGAGGGCTGTCGCCGACCCGTGCCCGGAGATCCCGAACCCCTGCCCGAGAACAGCCCGACGGCCGTCTGGGATGCGGTGGTGCGAGAGCTCCGCGGTGAGGTCACCGACTCGACCTTCCACATCTGGCTCCAGCCCCTGACCGCGGCCGCCTGCAGCGGCGGCACGCTGTTCGTCCGGGCGCCGGACCACATCCGCAGCTGGGTCGAGGAGCGCTTCGCGGGGGTCATCCGGCGAGCGGCGAAGCGAGCCGGCGTGGCGGGGGCGGTCACGGTCGTGGACGAGGACTGGCAGCCGCCCGAGCCGGCCGCGGAGCCCGGTCCCGCGCCACGCGCGGCCGTCGTCGCGGACGGCGAGGCGCAGGCGCTGAATCCGCGCTACACGTTCGAGCAGTTCGTCATCTGCGACGGCAACCGGCTCGCGCACGGCGCGGCGCTCGCGGTGGCGGAGCAGCCCGGCCAGGCCTACAACCCGCTGTTCCTGCACGGCCCGCCCGGTCTCGGCAAGACGCACCTGCTCCACGCGATCGGCAACTACGTCCAGGAGTACGGTGACGGCCTGCGGGTCCGCTACGCCACCGTGGAGACCTTCACGAGCGACTTCGTGAAGGCGGTGCGAAGCGGCAACACGCGCGACTTCCGCGCCCGCTTCCGGGACGCCGACGTCCTCCTCGTGGACGACGTCCAGTTCCTCGCCGAGAAGCTCAAGACCGAGGAGGAGTTCTTCCACACGTTCAACGCCCTCTACGAGGCCGGCAGCCAGCTCGTGATCACGAGCGACCGCGCGCCGCGCGACATGGAGGCGCTCGAGGCTCGGCTGCGCGAGCGCTTCGAGTGCGGCCTGGTCGCCTCGCTGGAGGCGCCCGACTTCGAGGCACGGATGGCGATCCTCCACAAGCGCGCGCGGCTCGACGCGGTGGGGGGCGTGCCCGAGGCGACTCTCGCGGAGATCGCGCGGCGGGTCACGAGCAGTGTCCGCGCCCTCGAGGGAGCGCTCATCCGGGTCGTGGCGTACGCGTCGCTGCGCGGCGACGAGCCCACGCCGGAGCTCGCCACGCGCATCCTCGGCACGCTCTACGGCCGCGCCTCGAACCGCCCGTCGAGCCTCGCTGAGATCCAGGCTGCCGCGGCTGGGGCGCTCGACGTGACTCCGGACTCGCTCATAGCCCACGACCGCCGGCCCAAGGTGGCGATGGCGCGTCAGATCGCCATGTACCTCGCACGCGAGATGACCGAGGAGAGCCTGCCGGCGATCGGGCGTCACTTCGGGGGGCGCAACCACTCGACGGTCCTGCACGCCCACCGCCGCGTGAAGGGCGACATCGACCAGCGCGACGAGACTCGCCAGGCTGTCGACAGGGCCCGGCGCGCGCTCGGCGCGGAGGGAGACGACCGGTCCTAGTGGGACAATCGTCAGCTTCCCGACATGCCTGACTTCGCTCTCGGAGCGGGATCCGTAACGTCCGTGAACATGTACACAGCATCTATCTCAACCAAGACAGGCAGTTCAGCTCGATGAAGTTGTCGATCGGGAAGGAGCGGCTGCTCTCCGCGCTCGGCATCGCGGCTCGTGGCGCGTCCACCCGCAGCGCCATCCAGACCCTCGCCGGCGTGATGATCCGTGCACGCGACGGCAAGGTCGAGTTGCAGGCCACAGACATGGAGCTGGGCGTCCGTGTGTCGGTCGACGTCGAGCCCGAGCGCGACGGCGACGTCGTGGTCCCCGCCCGCCTGCTGCTCGACGTCGTCCGCTCCCTGCCCAAGGACGAGGTGTCGCTCGAGTACCGCTCGTCGCAGGGCGACGTGGAGGTGGTCTCCGGCCCGTCGCGCTTCCACCTGCGCACCCTCCCCGCGGACGAGTTCCCCAACCTGCCGGAGATCGGCGACGCGACCGTGGTCAGCGTCCCGGCTCAGGCGTTCGTGGAGACCGTCAACCGGGTCGCACGCGCGGCCTCGCGCGACGAGACCCGCCCACACCTCACCGGCGTGCTCGTCTCCGCCGCCGAGAAGGAGCTGCGGATGGTCGCCACCGACTCGTACCGCCTGAGCGTGAAGGAGACCGCGCTCGAGCAGCCGCTCGACGGCAACCTGGAGGCCAACGTGCCGGCGCGGACCCTGCAGGAGCTCAGCCGCGTGGCGGGCACCGAGGCCGGCGGGCAGATCGAGATCGCCTCGCTCGAGCACCAGGTGGTCTTCCGCGTCGGCCCGGTCACGCTGTCGTCGCGGCTCGTGGAGGGGCGCTTCCCCAACTACAAGCAGCTGCTGCCCGAGACGTTCGAGCACGAGCTGCGGGTGAACGGGGCGGAGCTGGTCGAGGTCGTGCGCCGCATCAGCCTGCTCGCGCAGAAGAACGCGCCGCTGCGGATGAAGTTCACCGACGGCCAGCTCGAGATCTCCGCCCAGACGCCCGACATCGGCGAGGCCAGCGAGTCGCTGCCGATCCCGTTCAAGGGCGAGGGCCTCGAGATCGGCTTCAACCCCGACTTCCTGCGCGAGGGCCTCGAGAGCGTGGACGCGGACGAGCTCGTGCTGAAGCTGATCAGCCCGCTGCGACCGGGCCTGATCGAGTCGGGCGGCGACGACGAGGGCGGCAGCTTCCTCTACCTCGTGATGCCGATCCGCCTCAACGTGTAGTCGAGCCTCATGCACGTCACGCGCCTGGCCGTCCGGGACTTCCGCAACTACGAGCGGGCGGAGGTGGAGCTCGGTCCCGGGCTGAACGTGGCCGCAGGAGCCAACGGCGCGGGCAAGACCAACCTGCTCGAGGCCCTGTACGTGGGCCTGACCGCGCGGTCGTGCCGGACGTCGAACGAGCGCGAGCTGGTGCGGCTCGGAGCGCCGGTGGCGCGGGTGGAGCTGGGCGTGGCTGCTCCGGACGGGCAGCACGTGCTCGAGGTCGGGCTCCAGCCGGGGGAGGAGAAGCGCGTGCGGGTGGACGGCGCGCCACTGGCGCGTGGCGTCGATCCGCCGCGACCGCTGGCCGCGGTCTTCCTGCCGGACCGGCTCGACCTGGTGAAGGGAGCGCCGGCTCTGCGCCGCGCCCACCTCGATCAGGTGGTGGCCGCGCTGTGGCCGGCACGCGTCGCCACTCGCTCCGCCTACACGCGCGCGCTGGCGCAGCGCAACGCGCTCATCGCCCGCGTGCGCGCGGGAGCGGCCGGCGCCGGCCAGCTCGACGCCTGGGACGCGGAGCTGGCTCGCCACGGCGCCCAGCTCATGGCCGACCGTGACGCGGCGGTCGAGCGCGTGGCGCCGCTCTTCGCCGAGCGCGCGGAGGAGCTCGGCCTGCCCGAGCGCGCCGGCCTGCGCTACGCGCCGCGCTCCAAGGCCGGCGACGCCGACGGCCTGCGCGCCGAGCTGGCCGACCGCCGCCAGTCCGACCTCGACCGCGGCTTCACCACCCACGGTCCGCACCGCGACGACCTCGCGCTCACGCACGGCGGCCGCGCGCTGCGCACGCTCGGCTCGCAGGGCCAGCAGCGGCTCGGGCTCCTCGCGCTCCTGTTCGGCGAGCGCGACGCTCTGGCCGCCCACGGCACGCCGCCGCTGATGCTGCTCGACGACGTGATGAGCGAGCTCGACTCGGCGCGCCGCGAGCGGCTGGCCGACCTCGTGCGGGCGGAGGGCCAGGCGCTGATCACCACGACCGACGCCGAGCACGTGCCCGGCGCCCACGCGGCGGACGTCGCGCTGTTCCAGGTGGCCGCCGGCACCGCCACGCGTGTCTCCGGGCCGGGGCCGCTCGCCGAGGCCGGCTCCGCGGCGGCATGAGGCGCCGCGACCCGCGCCCGATCTCCGCCGCGCTCGCGGGCGTGGTCGACGAGCTCGCCCCGGCCACCACCCTCGCACGGGTGCAGCGGGCCTGGCCGCAGGTCGCCGGCGAGGCGATCGCGCGCGAGGCCGAGCCCGTCTCCGAGCGCGAGGGAGTGGTCACGATCGAGTGCCGCTCGTCGGTCTGGGCGCAGGAGATCGAGCTGCTCTCGGCCGACCTGGTGCCCCGCCTGAACGAGGCGCTCGGGGGCGCCACCGACGCGCCGCCGGTCCGCTCCCTCCGCGCCTCCGCCGGGCGCCGCCGCAGACCGGTTACATAAATTCACGTTCCTGCGCGATTTGCAGGGATTTTGTAACACTCGCGGACCCGGTTCCGACGGGTCGCACTGCTATCCTTCAGCACCTACATCGGGGAGCCCCGAGCTGCCGCCGCGAAGCGGTCGGCCTCGGGGTCTCGTCGCGTAAAGAGACCGCCCGCGCGCCGCCGCGCGGGCCCGACAGAGAGAACAACTTGGCGAAGAAGTCAAACGGCGACTCCTCCTACGGCGCTAAGGACATCACCGTCCTCGAGGGCCTCGAAGCGGTCCGCAAGCGCCCCGGCATGTACATCGGCTCCACGGGCACGCGCGGCCTGCACCACCTGATCTACGAGGTGATGGACAACTCGGTCGACGAGGCGCTGGCAGGCGAGTGCGACCACGTGCAGATCGTGGTCCACCCCGACAACAGCGTCACGGTCACCGACAACGGCCGCGGCATCCCGGTCGACATGCACGAGAAGGAGCAACGCCCCGCGGCCGAGGTCGTGCTCACCGTGCTCCACGCGGGCGGCAAGTTCGGCGACGGCGGGGGCTACAAGGTCTCGGGCGGCCTGCACGGCGTCGGCGTGTCGGTGGTCAACGCGCTCACCGAGCGGCTCGAGCTCACGATCTGGCGCGACGGCCACGAGTGGACCCAGCTCTACGAGCGCGGCACCCCCAAGACCGAGCTGAAGAAGGGCGCGAAGACCGACCAGCGCGGCACGCGCATCAAGTTCCTCCCGGACCTCGAGATCTTCGAGACGATCGACTACGAGCGCGCGACGCTCGAGCAGCGCTTCCGCGAGATGGCGTTCCTCACCAAGGGGCTGCGCATCGACTTCTCCGACGAGCGCGGCGAGAGCTTCAGCACGAGCTTCAAGTACGACGGCGGCATCCGCGACTTCGTCGCGTACCTGCACTCGCAGGGCACGAAGGACCCACTGCACAAGAAGGTCGCCTACCTGTCCGACGAGAGCGACGTCGGCGAGGTCGAGGTGGCGCTGCAGTGGAACAACTCGTACCAGGAGTCGCTGCTCTCGTTCGCCAACAACATCAACACGCACGAGGGGGGCACGCACCTGTCGGGCTTCCGCTCGGCTCTCACGCGCACGCTCAACGCCTACGCGCGCCAGGCCGGCGAGCTCAAGGAGAAGGACGACAACCTCCAGGGCGAGGACGTCCGCGAGGGGCTCACGGCGATCATCTCGGTCAAGGTCCAGGAGCCGCAGTTCGAGGGTCAGACCAAGACCAAGCTCGGCAACCCGCCCGTCGAGGGCTTCGTGCAGCAGGCCGTCAACAAGGGCCTCGCCGAGTTCTTCGAGGAGAACCCGCAGGACGCCCGCGCGGTCATCCGCAAGGCGGTGTCGGCATCACGTGCGCGCGAGGCGGCTCGCAAGGCGCGCGACCTCACCCGCCGCAAGTCCGCGCTCGAGAACTCCACGCTGCCGGGCAAGCTCGCCGACTGCTCGGTGCGCGACCCGGCGCTGGCCGAGATCTTCGTGGTCGAGGGCGACTCCGCCGGCGGCTCCGCCAAGCAGGGCCGCGACCGCAACACGCAGGCGGTGCTGCCGCTGCGCGGCAAGATCATCAACGCGGAGAAGAACCGGATCGACAAGGTCCTCTCGAACCAGGAGATCCAGGCGATGATCACGGCGATCGGAACCGGGATCCGCGAGGAGTTCGACATCGAGAAGGCCCGCTACCACAAGGTGATCGTGATGTGCGACGCCGACGTGGACGGCGCCCACATCCGCACGCTGATCCTCACGTTCCTCTTCCGCGAGATGCCCGAGCTGATCGAGGCCGGCTACGTCTACCTCGCGAAGGCGCCGCTCTACAAGGTCAAGTCCGGCAAGACCGAGATCTACATCGAGCGCGAGGCCGACCTCGAGGAGTTCCTGCTGCGCGACAAGCTCGAGAAGATCGAGATCGCCGGCCGCGGCGGCGAGAACTTCAAGCTCACGCAGGCGCGCTGGCAGAAGTACGGCCGGCTGCTGAAGCAGTACGAGGGCTGGGCGTCGTCGCTGCGCGCGGAGTACGGCTACGACACGATCACGTTCCTCGAGGAGTCGCAGATCCTCGACGAGGGCGCGAACAGCGCGGACGCCGTGATCGAGCTGATCAACAAGGCCGACCCCGAGGGCGAGCCCTACGAGACCGAGATGATGGGCCAGGACGAGCTCGAGCTGCGCGTCCGGGTGGTCGAGCGCCAGACGGGCTCCGCGTCCACCTACCGGCTGCGCCGGCGCATGTTCGAGGACCCCGAGTACCGCGGCTTCATCCGCGTGCACTCGGACCTGCGTGCGCTGGCCGGTACGCCGCCGTTCACGGTGCGGCTCGGCAAGAAGGAGGAGCGCGCGCTGTCGTTCGAGGACCTGCGGCGAGCGGTGCTCGACGTCGCCAAGGAGGGCGTGCACATGCAGCGCTTCAAGGGGCTCGGCGAGATGAACGCCGACCAGCTCTTCGACACGACGATGGACCCGTCGCGGCGCACGCTGCAGCAGGTCACGGTCGACGACGCGAGCGCGGCCGACCAGGTCTTCTCGATGCTGATGGGAGACAAGGTGGAACCGAGGCGGCTGTTCATCGAAGCCAACGCCCGCGACGTCGCGAACCTGGACGTCTAGGTCATGGCCACCGCAGACCAGCTCAGCGGAGGGAACATCGAGCCCAGGCTCCTCGAGGAGGAGATGCGCTCGTCGTACCTGGACTACGCGATGAGCGTGATCGTCGGGCGAGCCCTGCCCGACGTGCGCGACGGCCTCAAGCCCGTGCACCGCCGGGTGCTGTACGCGATGCAGCTCGGCGGACTTCAGCCGAACCGCCCGTACCGCAAGTGCGCCCGCGTGGTCGGCGACGTGATGGGCTCGTTCCACCCGCACGGCGACCAGGCGATCTACGACACGCTCGTGCGTCTCGCGCAGGACTTCGCGCAGCGCTACCCGCTGGTCGACGGTCAGGGCAACTTCGGCTCGATCGACAACGATCCCCCGGCCGCCCAGCGATACACCGAGGCCCGCCTCGCGCCGCTCGCCACCGAGCTGCTGCGCGACATCGACGCCGACACGGTCGACTTCGGCCCCAACTACGACGACTCGCAGCTCGAGCCGCTGGTCCTGCCGGCGCGCTACCCGAACCTGCTCGTCAACGGCTCGGCCGGCATCGCCGTCGGCATGGCCACGAACATCCCGCCGCACAACCTGCGCGAGACGATCGACGCGACGATCGCCTACATCGACGACCCGGACATCGACACCGCCGGGCTGATGAAGCACGTGAAGGGCCCGGACTTCCCGACCGGCGGGATCATCGTCGGGCGCCAGGGGATCCGCGACGCGTATGCCTCGGGTCGCGGTCGCGTCGTCGTTCGCGCGCGGGCGCACATCGAGCCGTTGCGGCAGGGCAAGGAGGCGATCATCGTCACCGAGATGCCGTACCAGGTGTCGAAGGGCGACGGGCGCAACGACGGCAGCGGCCTGATCAAGAAGATCGCCGAGGTCGTGAACGACAAGAAGGTGCCCGAGGTCTCGGACCTGCGGGACGAGTCGGACAAGTCCGGCGTGCGCCTCGTGATCGAGCTCAAGCGCGATGCGATCCCCAAGGTCGCGCTCAACAAGCTCTACAAGCACACGTCGATGCAGACCACGTTCGGCGTGAACATGGTCGCGCTGGTGGACGGTGTCCCGAAGACGCTCGGGCTGCGGCAGCTGATCCACTACTACGTCGAGCACCAGCGCGACGTGATCGTGCGCCGCACCAAGTACGAGCTGCGCCGGGCGGAGGCGCGCGCTCACATCCTCCAGGGGCTCCTGATCGCGCTGCGCAACATCGACGCGGTCATCGAGCTGATCCGCGAGTCACAGGATCCGGATGCGGCACGCGACGGGCTCATGGAGCAGTTCGAGCTCTCGCGCGAGCAGGCGCAGGCGATCCTCGACCTCCGCCTCCAGCGGCTCACCGCGCTCGAGGCCGGCAAGATCGAGGCCGAGCACGCGGACCTGATGGAGCGCATCCGCGAGCTGCGCGAGATCCTCGGCGACGAGTCGCGTGTGAAGGGCCTCATCAAGGAGGAGCTCGAGGAGATCCGCGAGCGCTACGGCGACGAGCGGCGCACCGAGATCACGCACTCCGAGGACGAGGTCGGCATCGAGGATCTGATCGCCGACCAGCAGATGGTCATCTCGATCACGAAGTCCGGCTACATCAAGTCGCTGCCGCTGTCCACGTACCGGTCGCAGCGCCGCGGCGGCATCGGCGTGATCGGGATGGACATGAAGGACGAGGACTACATCGAGCACCTCTTCGTGTGCTCGACGCACGACTACCTCCTGTTCTTCACGAACCGCGGCAAGGTCTACCGGCAGAAGGTGTACGAGCTGCCGGAGGCGTCGCGCACCGCGAAGGGGCGCGCGCTCGTGAACGTGCTGCCGCTGCGCGAGGGCGAGTTCGTGCGCGCGGTGCTCTCCACGCGCGACTTCACCGAGAGCAAGTACCTGGTGTTCGCCACCAAGCGCGGCCAGATCAAGAAGACCGAGTTCCTCGCCTACAACACGCCGATCAAGGCCGACGGGATCATCGCGATCAACATCCGCGACGACGACGAGCTGGTGGCCGTGCGCGGCACGAGCGGGGACGACGACATCATCATGGTCTCGCGCTCGGGGCAGGCCGCCCGCTTCAGCGAGGACGAGGCGCGGCCGATGGGCCGCGACACCGCCGGCGTCCGCGGCATGAACGTCTCGCGCGGAGACAACTGCGTGCTGGCGATGGACGTCGCGCGCGACGACACCGAGCTGCTCGTCGTCACCGAGAACGGGTTCGGCAAGCGCACGTCGATCTCGGACTACCCCGTGAAGGGGCGCGGCGCGATGGGCGTCAAGACGATCCAGCTCACCGAGAAGAAGGGCGGCCTGGCCGGCGCCCTGATCGTGAAGGAGCACCACGAGCTCGTGTTCATCTCGCAGAACGGGATGGTGCAGCGCACCTCCGTCCGCGGGATCTCGCGCTACGGCCGAGCATCGCAGGGCGTGAAGCTGATGAACCTGCGCGAGGACGACACGGTGAGCGCGGTCGCGCTGGTGATGGAGGCGGCGGCGGACACCTCAGCCGGAGTGGCGGAGGAGCTCCCGGAGGGCGGGGGCGACGGCGGCGATGCGGTCGCAGCCGTGGACGGAGCGGAAGCGGAGGCGCCCGACGCGAGCGCCGAAGTCATCTCGGACAACGGCGCGATGCCGGACTCTGCGCCAGAGCCGGACGAGCCGGACGAGCCGGCCCCGTAAGGCGGCGAAAACCCCGTCTGGCAAGGAAGCAGGGAGCGACGCGTGGCGGAGCCACGCGAGCGACCGATGACGCCGCCAGACGATGGTTTGCAGCCGCCGCTTGCCCCGCCGCCCGGTGTGCGACAATGGCCTCACCAGAGGAAGGAGGTGGTCCTAACTTGAGTGACAGTTTGAACGGGACCCTGGAGGTGCCCGGCCGCTAGGTCGGACGCTGGACCCGCCTAGGGAGTCCACCCCGGGCACCGTCGAGAGCGGAGGTCGGATTTGGTCCCCCCGGCCGGCGCATTAGCAAGGGCCACCGCGCGAAGGAGCGCAAGCCGATTCAGCGCACCGGTGCGAGCGAAGGCGCTTCAGTGCCGTTAGCGATACAGCCAGCAGTGTTTCGAGGGGCGTCCCATGCGGGGCGCCCCTCGTCGTTGAGGCCGGTCCTCGCGCGCCAGGAGCCCGGCGCTAGGAGCTCGCCGGCGAAGCGTCCGGCGGCGCGTAGCGGTGGTGGAGCATCAGCGTGTTGCCGTCGGGGTCCTTGAAGATCCCCATGAAGCACACGCCGCTGTCCATCGAGTTGAGGAACTCGACGCCGCGCGACTCGAGCTCGGCCTTGGCCGCATCGAAGTCCTCGACGTGCAGAGCCACCGGAGCGCCGTGCGGGTGGAACTCCTGACCGAACGCGTCGGACTGCATCAGCGCAAGGGTGAGGCTGCCGGTCTCGAACTCGCCGGCGGGCATCTGGCCCCACTGCTTCGCGAAGGGGAGGCCGAGCACCCCGCCGTAGAACTCCTTCGCCCTCTCGTAGTCGGTGACGGGAAGCGTCACGAAGTCGGTCCCGGTGATCAGGTTCGCGGTGCTCATGGCCCTCCTCGGGGTTTGCGGCGCGGTTGGGCCGGCCCTCTCAGGCCGCGGCCGGAAGGTACTGCTGCCAGGTCTCCGGCACGCGGCTGACCGCCACGTGCACGAAGATCGTCGGGCTGGGCGGGGACGGCTTGCGCTTGGGCACCATCCCGACGCTCTTCGGCAGGTGGTCGCCCTTGCGCCGGTTGCACGGCGCGCAGCAGGTCACGATGTTGTCCCAGCCGGAGGTGCCGCCCTTCGAGCGCGGGATCACGTGGTCGACCGTGAGCGTGCCGTGGCCGGTGCCGCAGTACTGGCAGGTCCAGCCGTCGCGCGCGAAGATCGCGCGGCGGGTGATCTTGCGACTGTGGGCGTCGCGCGGCACGCGCACGTAGGTGGTCAGGCGGATCACCGCCGGCCGCGCGACCGTCAGGCTCTCGGCGTGCAGGTTGCGGTCCGAGCGCTCGAGCACCTCGGCGCGCTGCTTGAGCACGAGCACGACGGCGCGCCGCACGGTGCAGACGTTGATCGGCTCGTACGAGGCGTTTAGCACGAGCACGCGCCCCTTGGTTCCGCGCTGCCCGTGGGGCTCCGAGGGCAGCGCGCCGGGCCGGCCTGGCCGGCCTTCGACCTCAGGTGCTGGACCGGTGGCGGAAGCCACTGTGCGGCCTCAGTCTAACGGGAGGGCGTGTCGCCCAAGCCCGCTCGCAGCACTGGATACGTGCCGAGCACGCGCAGCGTCTCGACGCGACGCGCGAGCGCGCCAAGCGCCTCGGCCACGGCCGGCTCCTCGGCCCCGCCCTCGAGGTCGGCGAAGAACATGTAGTGCCCGAGCGCGACCCGCCGCGGCCGCGACTCGATCTTCGTGAGGTTCACGTCGCGGTCGGCGAGCTCCGCGAGCACCCCCACGAGGGCACCCGGCGACTCGTCGTTGAAGCCCCAGAAGACGATCGAGGTCTTGGAGGGCGCCTCCGTCGCCGGCTCGGCCGCCGGCGCGAGCCAGACGAAGCGCGTGACGTTGTCCGCTCGGTCCTCGACCCCCTCAGCCAGCACCTCGCACCCGTACAGCTCCGCCGCCAGGCGCGGGGCCAGCGCCGCCCATGGCTCGGCGGTCTCGGCCACGGTGCGCACGGCGTCGGCGGTCGACGGCGCCGAGCCCGGCTCGGCGTGCGCCAGCCCGCCGCGCAGGAACTCCGCGCACTGCGCGATCGCCTGCGGGTGCGAGATCACGCGCCGCACGTCCTCGAGCGCCACGCCCGCCCGCGCGATGAGGCAGTGGCTCACCGGGCGCACGACCTCCGCCGCGATCCGCACGCGGTCGGCCTCGCCGGCAAGGGCGTCGAGCGTGGCGGTCACCGACCCCTCGAGCGAGTTCTCGATCGGGACCACCGCCCGGTCCACGGCTCCGTCCTGCACCGCCATGACCGTCTCGTAGACCGTCGGATACGGGACCTCCTCGAGGCCGGCGCCGGGCGGCGCCGAATGCCGCAGCGCCTCCTCGGTGAACGTCCCGGCCGGGCCCAGGAACGCGACCCGCACGCCCGACCTCAGGCCGCGCGCAGCGGCGCGGCCAGTGCGGTGTCGACGGCCTCCTGCTCCTCCGGCGACAGCGCCACCTCGCCCTCGCCGCCCTGCACCTGCTTCACGTACAGGCGAGCGGAGTCGCGGTGCACGATCGCCGAGAGCACGAGCCCGTTGCGGTGGCTGTCGAGCAGCGCCATCGAGCTCGACTGGTGGCCCGACAGCTCGTTGTAGGCGTCGTAGCGGATCAGCGAGTGGTAGGCGATGCAGCCGTCCACGCGGCCCTCGACCTGGCCCATGCGCGACTCGACGTTGTGCATCGACTCCTCCACCCAGTCGCGCAGCTGCGTGAAGCCGCCCTCGAGGCGCTCCGCGTGCGCGACGAGGTCCCGCGAGCCGTGCTCGCCCAGCACGGCCGACTGGCCCTGCCGCAGCCGCCGCAGCTTGAAGCCGAGCACCACCGCCAGCAGCAGCGCGAGCAGCGCCACGCCGCCCGCCGCCAGCGCGACGATCCCCTGTGTCGTGGTCAGCTCGTCCATCGTCGCGAGGCTAGCTAGCGCGTGAAGATCGCCGGGAAGCTCTGCTTGTTGTTGTCGACCTTCTTCTCGCCGGGCACCGGCTTGACCTCGACCCGGATCGTGACCGGCCGTCCGGTCGGCGGCGTGGCGGCGAGCGGGATGCTCACGGTCTTCTGCTCGCCGGGCTTGATCGACGGCAGACGCTGCTCGCGCACGAGCGGCCGCCCGGCGCCCGTGACCGTGACCGAGACGGTCACGTCGCGCTCCTCGTGCTCGCCGCCGTTCGAGAGCGCCACGTCGAAGGACAGCCGCGGCGAGACCGCGATGTCGGTGGCACCGCCGGCGTTGAGCGTCTTGCCGCCGGGCTTGGCGGTGACTCCCACGAGCGCCGTGCCGTGCAGCCCGGGCGCGGCCGGTCCGGCGCCGCCCCCGCCGCCGCGGATCGCCTCGATCCGCTCGGTCACGACAGTGGGCCGCAGCCACTGGAGGTCCGGCAGGAAGCGCGAGCGCGGGATGGTGATGTCGCCGAGCTTCTCCTTCTCGATCGCGCGCGAGAGGCGCGGCACGAAGCGCTCGTCGTAGATCACGTCGCTCGCGAGGAAGCTGCGCATCGTCACGGTGATCCGCGCGGTCGCCTCCTCGCGGCCCTGGTCGCCGAGCGCGCCGGGGAGGTCGCGCGCGATGCGGCCCATGCCGTCGCGGCGAAACTCGAGCGCCTCCACGAAGTACCTGTGCGCGCCGTCGAGCTCGCCGGGGTGGTCGGTGTCGCGCGCGCGGTCGGCGAGCTGGGCGGCGTCGCTCTGGAAGCTGTTGACCTCGCTCTGGAGCTGCAGCGGCGTGCGCCGCCCCGGCCGCGTGAGCAGGCCGAAGAGCTGCTGGCTGGCCTGGTCGGACTCCTGGACGAGCGCACCCACGTCGCGCACGTAGTTGCGGAACGCGTCCTCGCGGGCGCTCTCGCGGCAGCCCTTGATGACCACGAACAGGAGGATCAGCAGCAGGATCCCGCCGCCGAGCGCGATCAGGCGCCGGACCAGCAGAGTCTGGCGATCGGTGCCGGGACCGCGCGGCGGGGGACGCCGCGTTGCAGTCCTGCTCGGCCTGTCGTCTCGCTCGTCGAAGAAGGACAAAGGGACGCTCCGGCCCGCCAGACTTGGCAGGCTATGTCGCAAGTATTACGGGCGCCCCGGCCGCACAACGGGCGGAGGCTCCCAGCGGGCAGGTGGCCGCCCCACCGTCCCGAACCCAAAACCCGCAGTGGAACGCCCCTTGACCACAGAGGATCTCGGCCCGCCTGAGGACCCGACCGCCCGCCTGGGGGGTGAGATCGTCGCGCGCCGCGAGCACCGCGACGCCACCGAGCCGCTCTCCGGCGAGCGCCCGCCCGCCAGTGGCGGCGGGCGGCTCGTGCTCGACCGCTACCGGCTCGAGCGCAAGCTCGGCGCGGGCGGCTTCGGCGTGGTCTGGCTGGCGTTCGACGAGAAGCTCGAGCGCGAGGTGGCGGTCAAGGTCATCCAGGCCGACGGCGACGACCCCGTCACGGCCCGCGCCGCGCGCGAGGCCCGCGTGGCGGCGCGCCTGAACCATCCCGGCATCGTGCAGCTGTACGAGCTGGGCGAGGACGACGAGGCCGTCTACCTGGTGTCCGAGCTCGTTCCTGGCCGGACGATGGCCGAGCTGACCCGCGAGGGCGCGCTGTCGGACCGCGACGTGGCCCGGATCGGCATCGCCCTGTGCGACGCGCTCGCCCACGCGCACGACCGCAAGGTGGTGCACCGCGACATGAAGCCGCAGAACGTGATCGTGGTGGCGCAGCCGGCGGCGGGGGCCGGGTTCGCGAAGCTCGCCGACTTCGGCGTGGCCCAGCTCGCCGTCGGCGACCCGCTCACCCGCACCGGCGACGTGGTCGGCACGCTCGCCTACATGGCGCCCGAGCAGGCCGAGGGCCGGCGCGTGACGGCCGCCGCCGACGTCTACTCGCTCGCGCTCACGCTCTACGAGTCCTGGACCGGGGCGAACCCGGTGCGCGGACCCACGCCCGCCGCCACCGCCCGCCGGCTCGGGCGGCGCCTGCCGCTGCTCTCGGCGTACCGCCCCGACCTCCCGCCAGACATGTGCGCGTGGATCGACGCTGCGCTCGACCCGGTCGCCGAGCGGCGCCCCGACCTGCGCTCGCTGCGCGAGGCGCTCGCCGGCTATGTGCCCTCGCTCGCCGACCAGGGCGGCCTGGCGGCGCCGGAGACGGTGGAGCGGGTCGGCCTGCCGCGCACCGACGAGACAGCGCTCGTGCTGCCCGGCGGGGAGCGCACCTACGACCTCGTCACGCGCGCGATAGCGGGGCTCGCCGCCGCGGCACTGGTGCTGGCCGGGCTCGAGACGCTCGGGCCCGACCCCTCGTTCAGCGTCGCCGCCGCGGTGGCGGCGACGGCGGTGGCGGTCGCGCTGCTGCCGCGCCTCGGCTGGCTCGCCGCCGCGATCGGCACGGTCGGCTGGTTCGGCTCGGAGCTGCTCGACGGGACCGCGCTCGTGGTCGGGCTCGCGGTGGCGATCGTGCCGCCGCTGCTCCTGCGGGCGGGGCGGCTCTGGTCGATGCCCGCCGCCGCGCCGCTCCTCGGCGTGATCGGGATCGCGCCCGCGTTCGTGGGAGCCGCCGGGCTGGCGTCCACCGCCTGGCGCCGCGCCGGGCTCGGCGCCGCCGGCTTCGCGTGGCTCGCGGTCGCCGAGCTGCTCAGCTCCGACGAGCTGCTCCTCGGCCCGCCCGGCGACGCCGAGTCGCGTGGCGCGTGGGCGGAGTCGCTGTCGGGCGCGGTCACCGACGCGATCGGCCCGCTCGTGCTCTCGCCCGCGGTGCTGCCGGTCGTGGCGTGGGCGGCGTTCGCGGCCGTGCTGCCACTGGTGGTGCGCGGGCGCTCGCTGGTGCTCGACGTGCTGGCGGCGGCGGTCTGGGCGGCCGCGCTGGCCGCCGCCCACCAGGGGATCGCGGAGCTGGCCTCCGGCACGGTGGCGCTGGACCAGGCGCGCGGGGCCGCGGCGGGGGCCGCGATCGGCGCGTTCGTGGCCGTCGCGGGGGTCTGGTCGGGGCTGCGCACCGGCCCCGGAGACGGGGAACCGGTTCCGTAGGATGGCCCGTCCGTGAGTGTCCTGAGAAGCCTCGAGGCCAAGCTGGAGGGATTGGTCGGCGGCGCGTTCAGCCGCGCGTTCCGCTCGAAGGTCGAGCCGGTCGAGCTCGCCCGCAAGCTGGCCAAGGAGATGCAGGACAACCAGACGCGGTCGATCTCGCACACCTACGTGCCGAACCACTACACGGTCTGGCTCTCGCCGGAGGACCGCGGGCACTTCGAGGGCTACGAGGACGGCGTGAAGAAGGAGCTGTCCGACTACCTGCTCGAGTACGCCCGCACGGAGGGCCTCGCGCTCGTCACGCGCCCGACGATCGACTTCGAGACCGACGAGCGCCTGAGCCTGGGGGAGTTCGGGATCCAGGCCCAGCTCGTGCAGCCGCCCGCCGACGAGGCGCCGGAGTGGTTCCAGGAGGCCGCGCCGTCGGCGGAGGACTTCGGCCACACGATGGTCTACTCGCCCGACCGCGCCGCGCGCCGGATCGACGCGCCCGCCGCGGCCCCCGGCGGCCAGGCGATGCTGATCGGCGAGGACAAGCGCACGGTCCTCTCGGGCACCCGCCTGCTGATCGGCCGCTCGCGCGACTGCGACGTGACCGTCGAGGACCCGAACGTCTCGCGCCGGCACGCCGAGCTGCGCTTCGAGGGCGGCTACTGGGTGGTGGCCGACCTCGGCTCGACCAACGGCGTCAAGGTGAACGGGCACCGTGTGGACCAGGCCCGCCTCGAGCCGGGCGACGAGATCGTGCTCGGCCTCGCCCGCCTGCGCTTCGAGCTCGAATAGCCATGACCGAGGCCCGCCCGTGACAGATCCCGTCGCCGTGCTGCTCAAGTTCGGGTTCCTGGCCGTGCTCTACCTGTTCCTGCTGTGGACCGTCCGCAGCGCCCTGAAGGACATGGCCGGCTCCGGGCGGCTTCCCGACGAGGAGGAGGACGCCGGGGGCGGCGCGCGCCAGCGCGGGGCCTCGATGGACCTGCGCAGCGGCGTGCGGCCGCGGCTCGAGGTGGTGGCCGCGCTGGGCTACGAGCCGGGCACGTCGTTCGAGATCCACGAGAGCGCCACGCTCGGCCGCTCACCCACGGCGGACGTGCGGATCGACGATCCTTACGCGTCGTCCGCGCACGCACGCATCTTCCCGCGCGGGCAGTTCATGTACATCGAGGACATGGGATCGACCAACGGCACCTACCTGAACGGGCGGCAGCTCCGCAAGCCCGAGCAGCTGCGCGTGGCCGACACCGTCCGCATCGGCGACACCGAGTACCGGTACCAGGAGTAGGACTGGCGCGATGGCCCTCCGCATAGTCGAAAAGGCGAGCGTCACCGACGTCGGGCGCCAGCGCCAGAGCAACGAGGACGCGTTCTTCGAGCGCTCGCCGCTGTTCGCGGTCGCCGACGGCATGGGCGGCGCGCGCGCCGGCGAGGTGGCGTCGCGGATGGCCGTCGAGGAGCTGGCGACCATGGACGCCGCCGGCTCGCGGGCGGAGGAGCGGCTGCGCGAGATCGCGCGCGGCGCCAACCGCCGGATCTACGAGATGGCGCAGGGCGACAGCGAGCACGCCGGCATGGGCACGACGTTCACGGCGGTGCTCGTGAGCGGCCGCGAGGTGGCCGTGGGGCACGTCGGCGACAGCCGCCTCTACCGCCTGCGCGGCGGGCAGCTCGAGCGCCTCACGCACGACCACTCGCTCGTGGAGGAGCTGGTGCGCCAGGGCAAGCTCACGCCGGAGGAGGCGGAGGTGCACCCGCAGCGCTCGATCATCACGCGGGCACTGGGTCCCGAGAGCGACGTGCAGGTGGACACCTTCACCCACACGGCGAAGGACGGCGACGTGTACCTGCTCTGCTCGGACGGGCTGTCCGGCATGGTCTCCGACGAGGGGATGCGCCAGATCCTCGCAGGCGCGAGCTCGCTCGACGACGCCGCGCACGGACTGATCGACGCCGCCAACGCCAACGGGGGCAAGGACAACATCACGGCGGTGCTGTTCCGGGTCGCGGACGACGAGGGCGCCGAGCTCGAGGCGGACACGCCGCCGGAGGGGATGGCGGCGGTCGAGCCGCCGACCGAGGCGGGGACGATGGCGCTGGGCGCCGAGGAGGCGGCACGGGCGCGCGCCGCCGCCGCGAGCGCCCCGACCCGGGAGCGGCCGCGCCCCGTGGCGGCCGCCACGCCCGCCCGCGCCGGCCCGGGCGGCGCGCCGGCCCGCACGCCACCCCCGCGCGACGCACCCGCCCCCTCTCGCTCGCGCCGCCACCGCCCGAAGCTCGGCGGCGGCGCGGCACTCGCCCTGGTCCTCCTCGCCGCCGTGCTGATCGGCCTCTACGCCGCCAGCCGGCAGGTGTACTTCCTCGGAACCGACGAGCGCGGGGCGGTCAGCCTCTTCCGCGGGCTGCCGTACGAGCTGCCGCTGGGCGTGGACCTGTACACCCACGAGTACTCGAGCAGCGTGCCCGCGAGCGCGGTCGCCGACCGCCGCCAGCGCTCCCGCCTGCTGAACCACGAGCTGCGCGGCAAGGACGACGCGGAGCGGCGCATCCGCGAGCTCGAACGCACGGAGACCCCCCGCTGATGTCCGCCCGCACGCGCGAGCTCATGGCCCTGGTCCCGGTGTCGCTGCTGATCGCGGCCGGCTTCGCGGCGATCCTGATCACGCGCCAGGGCGACGCCGAGGGCACGCAGATCAACGAGCTGACCGTGACCTACGGCGGCGTGTTCCTCGGCGCCTGCGTGTTCGCGCACCTGTTCATCCGCGCGCGGCTGCCCGACGCGGACCCGTACCTGTTCCCGCTCGTGGCGCTGCTCGCGGCGTTCGGGCTCGTGGAGATCTACCGGATCTCGCCCTCGCGGGCGGGCCAGCAGGCGATCTGGTTCGGCGTCGGCCTCGTCCTGTTCTGCCTGACGATCGTCTTCCTGCGCGACCACCGCGTGCTCGAGCGCTACCGCTACATCATCGCGTTCAGCGGGATCCTGCTGCTGCTGCTGCCGCGGCTGGGCCAGCCGACCAACGGCGCCTACCTGTCGTTCAACATGGGGCCGATCGCCTTTCAGCCTGCGGAGCTGGCGAAGATCGCGATCGTCATCTTCCTGGCGTCCTACCTGCGCGACACGCGCCAGGTGCTCGTCATCGGGGCGCGCCGGTTCGCGGGGATCACGTTTCCGCCGCTCAAGCACCTCGGCCCGCTGCTGGCGGTGTGGGGAACGGCGATGGCGCTGCTGTTCGTCATCCAGGACCTCGGCTCGTCGCTCATGTTCTTCGGCGGCTTCCTCGCGCTCGTCTACGTCGCGACGAACAGGATCTCGTTCGTGCTGATCGGGCTTGGCCTGTTCGCGCTCGGCGCGCGCGTGCTCTACGCGATCCGCCCGACGATCCAGGGCCGTGTCGAGGCGTGGCTGCACCCCTTCGACCCCGACCTCTACGGCAAGACCGTCGGCGGCAGCTTCCAGGTCGCGCAGTCGATCTTCTCCCAGGCCGACGGCGGGCTCTTCGGCCAGGGCTTCGGCCAGGCGATCATCCGCCTCGGCGACAACCCGCCGATCCTGCCGGCGGCGCACACCGACTTCATCTACGCCGTCATCACCGACGAGCTCGGCCTGCTCGGAGCGGCGGCGGTCCTGCTCGTCTACCTGCTGTTCATCGAGCGCGGCTTCAAGACGGCGATGCTCGCCACCGACTCGTTCTCCAAGCTCCTGGCGACGGGGCTGACGGCGGTCCTCGCGCTGCAGGTCTTCGTCATCGTCGGCGGCGTCACGAAGCTCATCCCGCTCACGGGCGTGACGCTGCCGTTCATCTCCTACGGCGGCTCGTCGATCGTGGCGAACTTCATCCTGCTGGCGCTGCTGCTGCTCGTGTCCGACCGTGCGCGGCGGGAGGCCGAGGCGCCATGAACGCGCCGATCCTCAAGCTCTTCGGGCTCATCCTCGTGCTGTTCGCGGCGCTCGTCGGGATGACGAGCTGGAACAGCGTCATCAACGCGAAGGAGTACCGCGAG
>DASVVS010000094.1:0-11315 GCA_036386455.1 Thermoleophilaceae bacterium | reverse complement strand
GGCGCACGAGATGCACGCCCAGATCGCCCGCGTGCACCCCGCGGTGGGAGCGGCGATGACGCACGTGGACCACGACGTCGAGCCGCGCCTGGAACGGATCCTCAGCGAGATCCGCACGCAGGCGAAGCGCGCGCAGCTGGCCTGAGGGCCCGCTGGCGAGCGATTGGGACGTTGAGCCCCCTATAGGGGACCAAATGTCACAACCGCGCGAGCTGGGGCGCCCAGCGCAGCAGCCGGCGCACGCCGCGCCCGCGCGGCGGCTCCACGCCCCCCAACTGCTGCCGTCGAACCCTCAGCAGCGCCAGGAGCTCGGCCGTAGGCGAGAAGGGATCCGCCACGCAAGCGCCATCGGAGAGCGACAGCGCCGCCAGCGCCACCCCATCCACCTCCGCCATCAGGACCTCCCCGCGCAGCGGGCTCGCGGAGTCCAGCGCCGCCAGACGGCACAGCGCGGGTGCGTCATGTGGCCCGGCACGGCGGATCGACACGCTGGTCGCCGTCATCGCGCCGCCTCCACCAGTGCCGAGGCCAATCGGTCGCCCGCGGACGCGCCGTCCTGCTGCTCGGGATGCCACTGGACCCCGATGGCGAAGCGGTGGCGCGGCAGCTCGAGCGTCTCGACCACCCCGTCGGGCGAGGCCGAGGTCACGCGCAGTCCCCGTCCCACCCGGCGCACGGCCTGGTGGTGCCCGCTCGCGACGGTCGACGACCGTCCCAGCACCCGCCGCGCGAGCGTCCGGGAGCCGGTGCCGATCGTGTGCTCGGTCTGCTCGTGGCAGAGCGACCGCGTGCGCCGCCCCACGGCGATGTCCTGGTGCAGCGTGCCGCCCATGGCGATGTTCAGGAGCTGGTGGCCGCGGCAGACGCCCACCAGCGGCACGTCCTGCAGGAGCGCGGCGCGCAGCGCGCGCAGGTCGCGGCGGTCGCGCTCGAGGTCGAGCTCGCCGAGCGAGCCGCGCACCGGCTCGCCGTAGAGGCCGGGGTGCACGTCGTTGTTGCTTCCGGTGATCACGAGGGCGTCGGCTGAGGCGAGCTGGCGCTCGAAGCGCAGGCCGTCGAGGATGCGCGGCTCGCCGCCGGCGCCCCGGATCCACTCCTCGTACGGCGCGGCGCGGTCGTCGCCGAGCAGCACCAGCACGAGCGGGCGCTCGCGCGGCGTCACCTCGCGATGGGCCGCCGCCAGCGCCGCGCGCGCCCGCGCGACCCGCTTGCGCGCCGCCTCCTCGCCGATCTCGAGCAGCTTGCCGATCTCGGCGTGCGAGAGCCCGCCCTCGAACCGCATGAGCAGCAGGAACCGCTCGTGGGCGCTGAGCCGCGCGAGCGCCTCGCGCGCGGCGATCCGCTCGTCCGGGTCGGCGTCCTCGAAGGCCGGGGCCAGCTCCTCCTCGTACGGAACCCAGTCGCGCGTGCGCCGGCGGCGCAGCTCGTCGACCGCCAGGTTGTGCGCCGTCCGGTGGAGCCACGCCCGCATGTGACCGTGGCCGGCGTCGCGCGGCCCGCTCTTCCAAGCGCGCGCGAACGCCTCCTGGCGTAGGTCCTCGGCCGTGCGGGCGTCGCCCACCAGACGCTCGAGACGCCGCGTCAGCGGGTCCCGAAGCTCGTCGTAGAGACTTTCGAAGTCCATCGCCCTCTACAACGTACGGGAGGGCTGAAACCGGACAACTAGTTGAAGGGCTCGTACTCCAGGGCCGCCTGCACGGTCAGCCCGTAGGGGGTGAACGCGGCGAAGACGCGCTGCGGTACGCCCAGGAGGTAGAGCCGGTCGCCGGCCGTGAGGATCCGCCGCTCGTACTTGATCAGCGAGCGGTGCAGGGAGCGGACCCGCGCGAAGTCCACCGGCGCGGCGCTCGGGTCGTAGTCGGCGCGAGCCCACTCGCGCAGCGGCGGGCACGGGTCGCGCGCGATCGCGGGCGCCGCGGCGAGGATGTCGAGGACCTTCCGCCATGCGGCGAAGCCCGCCCGCAGCGAGGAGTCGCCGGTTTGGATCCCGCCCAGGCGACGGGCGTGGGCGTCCACCTCGGCGCCGATGGGGGCGTAGATCGTCGCGTCGGTGCCCAGCTCGAAGAGCAGGTGCACGTCGCTGAAGTACTTGTTCGGGTAGTCGAGCGCCTCGCAGGACTCGAGCCGGCGCTCGAAGTCGCGGTTCCCGGCCCGGATCTGCGGGACCTTCGGGATGACCGCGTCGATCGCGATCGCCACGGCGTCCTCGACGGCCAGCACGTCGGCCCGCATGGTGGCGCAGCGGCTGCCGGTCAGCGACGCGGTCCGGCGGCTGCCTGACTGCTGCACCACCACGTTCGCCTTGCAGAAGCGATCGTCCTCGCGCAGCCGCTCGAAGTACTCGAACACGAACCGGTTGGTGCGCTTCTTCACGAGCCGCTGGATGCGCCAGTAGAGCGGGTTGCGCTCCTTTGCCACCTCGCGGCCCAGCTTCGTGGCGAGCACGGTGGCGCGCTCCTCGGTCAGCGGCTTGGCCGCGGACGCGCTTCCCGCGGGCACGAGCGCCAACGCGACAAGCGCCGCGAGCATTGTGAGAGTCGTCTTCCGGACCATGGAGATTTCCGCCGCAACCTTAGGCCACCGGCCGCGTTACTACCGCCGAAGCGACCAAGGAGGCGCATGTGATGCGAACCCCCCGCATCCTCTTCACCCTGGTCACCATGGGCACGGTGGGAATGATTCTCGCGGCAGTAGCCATGGCGGCCACCATCACCGGCACCGATCGCGGCGAGCGGCTTCGCGGCACGAATGCCGGCGACACCATCAACGGAAACGGCGGCCGGGACAAGATCCAGGCCTTCGCCGGTGACGACATCGTCACGGGCGGCGCGGGCGGCGACTTCATCATCGCCGGCAAGGACGCCGACAACGTCAGCGGCAACGGCGGCTGGGACCTGATTCTCGGCGGCAGCGGCAACGACCCGGTGCTGAACGGCGACGACGGGCGCGACCGCGTCCACGGCGGCGACGGCGACGACTCGCTCGACGGCGGCGCGCACGGCGACCTGCTGTGGGCCGGCGACGGGACCGACACCACGAGCGGCGGCGACGGCAACGACCGCATCGCCGGCGGCCGCGGGAACGACACCTCGAACGGCGGGAACGGGAACGACCTGATCTTCGCCAACCTCGGCGTGGACACGACCGACGGCGGCGCGGGCAACGACTACCTGTGGGCGATGGCCCGCGGCGACGTCAACCGCGACGTCGAGCTCGACACCACCGGTGACAACCTCACCGGCGGCGAGGGCGACGACCGCTTCCGCGTCCGTGACGGCGAGGTCGACCAGATCTCGTGCGGTCCGGGCAACGACACCGCCTGGGTGGACAACGTCGACCAGATCGACGGCCTGCCCGCCGGCCAGAACGGCTCCTGCGAGACCGTGCACCGCGCGGCTCCGAAGTCCAAGGACGCCAAGCAGGGCGCGAAGCAGGACCGCGACAAGGGCGAGCGGCGCGACAACCGCTAGCCCGGTCCGGCAGCCGAGCAACCACTTCGGGGGCCCCATGGATGGGGCCCCCGTTGCTTTTCAGGTAGCTTCAACGGCGTGAGCGCCGCCGAGCTCCTGCGCGACCGCCGGGTCGCACCGTCGATCCTGTCGGCGGACTTCGCCCGGCTCGGCGAGCAGGTGGTCGAGGTGATGGACGCGGGCGCCCGCGTGATCCACGTGGACGTGATGGACGGGCACTTCGTGCCGCCGATCACGATGGGGCCGCTGGTCGTCAGCGCACTCGCCGAGCAGGTGCGAGCGGCCGGCGGGATGCTCGACGTGCACCTGATGGTCGAGCGGCCGGAGCGCCACGTCGCCGCGTTCGCGGAGGCGGGCGCCGACAACATCACCGTGCACTTCGAGGCCACGCCGCACGTGCACTACGCCGTGAAGGCGATCCAGGAGGCGGGCTGCACGGCCGGCGTCGCGATCACCCCGTCGACGCCGGTGGAGGCGTTCACCGACCTGATGGACGACATCGCGATCGCGCTCTGCATGACCGTGAACCCCGGCTGGGGCGGTCAGCCGTTCATCCAGAGCACGAGGGGCAAGGTCGAGCGCCTGCACACGCGGCTCGATCCGAGCGTGGGGATCCAGGTGGACGGCGGCATCGACGCCACCACCGGGCCGCACATGAAGGTCGCCGGGGCGCGCCTGTTCGTGGCGGGCTCGTCGGTCTTCCGCGACCCGAATCCCGGCGAGGCCTACGCCAAGTTGGCCCGCGCCGTGGATGCGGTATAGAGCGCCTATGAACGACACGCCGGAAGCACGCGAGGACCTCGAGGTACTGCTGCGCGAGGAGGATCGCTTCGCGCCGCCGGAGGAGTTCACCGAGCAGGCCAACTTCTCGGACCCGTCGATCTACGAGGAGGCCGAGAAGGACTTCGAGGGATGGTGGGAGCGCTGGGCCAAGGAGCTCGACTGGTTCGAGCCCTGGGAGACCGTGCTCGAGTGGAACCCGCCGTGGGCCAAGTGGTTCAAGGAGGGCAAGCTCAACGCGTCGCACAACTGCCTCGATCGGCACGTGGCCGCCGGGAAGGGCGACAAGGTCGCCTACCACTGGGTCGGCGAGGACGGGCTCACGCTCGACCTCACCTACGCGCAGCTCCTGGCCGACACGCAGCGCTTCGCGAACGTCCTCAAGGGACTCGGCGTGGGGAAGGGCGACGTGGTCGGGATCTACATGCCGATGATCCCGCAGACGCCCGCGGCGATCCTCGCGTGCGCGCGCATCGGAGCGGTGCACAACGTGGTCTTCGGCGGCTTCAGCGTCGAGTCGGTTCGCGAGCGGATGGAGGTCTCGGACGCGAAGGTGCTCGTGACGGCCGACGAGACGCTGCGGCGCGGCAAGCCCAACCCGATGAAGGCGAAGGTCGACGAGATCGTCGACTCCCTGCCGGCGCTCGAGCACGTGGTGGTGGTCAAGCGCACGGGCGGCGAGTGCCCGATGACCGAGGGCCGCGACGTCTGGTGGCACGAGGCGCTCGAGCAGGCCGACGAGGAGTGCCCGGCCGAGGCGCTCGACGCCGAGCACCCGCTCTACATCCTCTACACGTCGGGTTCCACGGCCAAGCCGAAGGGCATCCTCCACACGACCGGGGGGTACCTGACGGGGTGCGCCGCCACCCACAAGGTGGTGTTCGACCTCAAGCCGGACACCGACGTCTACTGGTGCGCCGCCGACGTCGGCTGGGTCACCGGCCACTCGTACATCGTCTACGGCCCGCTGGCGAACGGCTGCACGTCCGTGCTGTACGAGGGCGCGCCGGACTACCCGGACAAGGACCGCTGGTGGGAGATCGTCGAGACCTACGGCGTGACGATCCTCTACACGGCGCCGACCGCGATCCGCGCCTGCATCAAGTGGGGCGACGAGTATCCGGAGAAGCACGACCTCTCGTCGCTGCGGCTGCTGGGGTCGGTCGGCGAGCCGATCAACCCGCGCGCGTGGGCCTGGTACCACAAGGTCATCGGGGGCGAGCGCTGCCCGGTGGTGGACACCTGGTGGCAGACCGAGACCGGCCACATCATGATCACGCCGCTGCCGGGCATCACCGAGACGAAGCCGGGGTCCGCCACGAAGGTGTTCCCGGGCGTGAAGGCAGCGGTGGTGCGCAGCGACGGCGAGATCGTTGAGGAGGGCGGCGGCTTCCTGACGCTGCGCCGCCCCTGGCCGGGCATGGCGCGGACGCTCTTCAAGGAGGACGAGCGCTACGTGGAGACCTACTGGAGCAAGTGGGGACGCGACGTCTACGTGGTCGGCGACGCCGCGAAGGTCGACGCGGACGGCTACTTCTGGATCGTCGGGCGCACCGACGACGTGATCAACGTCTCCGGGCACCGCATGTCCACGATGGAGATCGAGTCCGCGATCGTCTCGCACGACAAGGTGGCCGAGGCGGCCTGCGTGGGCGCCAAGGACGAGGACACCGGGCAGGCGATCGTCGCGTTCGTGACCATCAAGGGGTCGGAGGAAGAGGAGGAGGGCTTCGACGACACGATCCGCGAGCACGTGGCGCAGAAGATCGGCAAGCTCGCGCGACCCAAGCGGATCGTCTACGCGGACGACCTGCCGAAGACCCGCTCGGGCAAGATCATGCGCCGGCTGCTGCGCGACATCGCGGAGGGCCGCGAGCTGGGCGACGTGACCACGCTGCGCGACCCGAGCGTGACCGAGATCATCCGGGACAAGGTGAAGTCCGGCCAGGCCGACGAGGAGTGACGATCCGCCCGGCCTCCGAGGCCGACGTCGCGCTGGTCCTCACGCTGATCCGCGAGCTGGCCGAGTACGAGCGGCTCGCGCACGAGGTCGTGGCGACCGAGGAGCTGCTGCGGGAGGCGCTGTTCGGGGAGCGGGCCGTGGCCGAGGCGGCGATCGCGGAGGCTCCGGCGGGGGGCGAGCCCGGCGCGGGGGGCGAGCCCGGCGCCGGGGGCGAGCCCGAGCCGCTCGGCTTCGCGCTCTGGTACACGACGTTCTCGACCTTCCAGTGCCTGCCGGGCGTGTGGGTCGAGGACCTCTTCGTGCGGCCCGAGCACCGCGGCGCCGGCACCGGCCGGGCGCTGCTGGCGCACGTGGCCGCGGTGGCCGTCGAGCGCGGCTACGGGCGGCTGGAGCTCGCGGCGCTCGACTGGAACGAGCCCGCGCTGGGCTTCTACTCGTCCCTCGGCGGCGTGTCGAAGGACGAGTGGAAGCTCCAGCGCTTCGAGGGCGAGGCCCTCGCGGGGCTCGCCGCCGGCTAGACCGCGGCCACGTTCAGCCGCCTGCGGCCGAGCGAGCGCCGCAGGCTGCTCTTGACCTTCACCCGCAGCGTCCTGGTCGAGCCCGGAGCGATCGAGTACCTCGCCTTGCCGTAGGTGCGCGTGCCGCGTCGCAGCCGGAGCGTGCCGGCACAGCGGGCCGGAGCGGATGCTGGGCAGCGCACCTTCACCCGGACGTAGCCCTTGCGGTCGGCGCTCGGCTTGCTCGGCTTGACCACGACGGCGGGCTGCACCGGCGGCTCGGGGGGCTTCGGCGCCTCGGGCAGCTCGCACGCGAGCTTCGTGTCGGCAACGTCGGCGAAGGCCGTGTCGGAGCCGTCCCCGCAGTCGTCGGAGTCCGCCTCGCCGTCGTCGCTGCGCAGCGTGTCGTCGCCTAGCTCGCCCAGCAGGACGTCGGGGCCCGCCAGGCCCTCCACGCCGTCGTTGCCCGCGCCACCGGCGATGCGGTTCGCCGCCGCGTTCCCCACCAGGCGGTCGTCCCCCTGGCCGCCGACGAGGTTCTCCGTCGTCCGGATGGAGTCGCCCTCGCCCTCCGTCCCGTCGTCGTAGTTGATCTCGTCGAGGTCCGCGGTGACCGGCTGCGCGTGGTCGTCGTAGAGGGCCGTGTCCGACCCCGCTCCGCCGAGCACCCGATCCGCGCCGGTCCCGCCGCGCAGGCGGTCGTCGCCCTCGGTGCCCTGGACCAGGTCGTCGCCGGCGTCGCCGTCGAGCGTGTCGTCGCCGTCGTCGCCGATCAGGACGTCCGGGTCGTAGCCGCCGGAGATGGTGTCGGAGGAGGCGCCGCCCTCGATGTAGTCGGCCCCCGGCCCACCGGTCAGGGTGTCGGACCCCTCGCCTCCGAGCAGGTAGTCGCCGCCCGAGCCGCCGGTCAGGTGGTCGTCGCCCGAGCCGCCGCGCACCTGCTCGACCGATGTGCGGACGTTGTCGCCCTCGGGCACGATGAAGTCGGTCCCGTCGTCTGCGTTGTCGTCGATCGACACCTCGACGGCCATCGTCCGATCGGAGTAGTCGACCGTGTCGAAGCCCTCGCCGCCGTCGAGCGAGTCGGCGCCCGCGCGGCCGTCGAGCACGTCGTCCTCGTCGCCCCCGAGCAGATGGTCCGCCTTGCCGCCTCCGTGGAGCTCGTCCTTGCCCGGTCCGCCGCTGAGCGTCCCGCCCTCAGGGCCGCCCCAGAACAGGTTCGCCTCGCCGCCGCCCTGGAGGTCGGTCGGGTAATCGGCGGTCGCGTGCACCACGTTCACGCCGTCGCCCAGGTGAGCGGCGACCCGCTGGACGCCCGGCCCCGTACAGGTCGCGGCATGCGTGTTGAGCTGCCCGCAGCCCGACCCCGCCTGCACGGGCACGGCCGTCTCCTCGAAGAGCACCCCGCCCGGATAGGGCTTGATGCGCAGGTCGTTGTTTTCGTCGCCGGCCGCGGTGTAGGTGGCGGTGCCGCCGGCGAGCGAGAGGGTCGCGGCCGGCGCGGACGGCGCGGCGACGGCCGAGAGCACAGCCGCCGCGATGAGTGTGCGTGAGAGGTTCATGGCGGCTAGAACGCCGCCCGGCGCGAAAACGTGAGGTGTGGCTCGGCGGCGGGTCTACGCCGGCCTGAGCCGGTAGTCCTCGCCGTGCATCAGGATCGGCTCGCCGCAGAGCTCGATCAGGCGCGAGGCCGTGCGGTGGCCGATTCGCTCGCCGAGGTCGCTGAGCTTGTCGATGTCGGCCGTGAACATGATCGAGCGCTGGTCCTGGTAGCGGTCGTTGACCACCGTGTAGAGCTGCTCGAGCACCCACTCGTTGGTGCGCGGCACGGCGAGGTCCTCGATGTGGAGGAGGTCCACCGAGCGCAGCCGCTCGGTGAGCTCGGTGAGACTCATCGGGGAGTCGTCGGCGTAGGTGGCGCGGATCGCCTCCAGCAGCTTGGGCGCGGTGTAGATGCCGACCGTGCGCCGCGCCCGCATCGCGTGGATCGAGATCAGCATCGCGAGCGTGGTCTTGCCGGTGCCGCGGTCGCCCTTGAACCAGATGCCGCGGCCCTCGTCGAGGCGGCGGCCGATGTTCTCGCAGAAGTCCCGGTACTCGTAGGCCTGCGGGCCGAGGCCGGCGAGGATCTCCCGGACGGGATTGCGCTCGAGCGCCAGGCCGAGGAAGCGCTTGGGGATCTCGTGGGCGAGGTTGCGGGCGCGCGCGCTGGCGATCCGCCCCTCGCGGCAGCGGCAGGGGACGGCCGAGTCGGTGGCGTCGTCGATGACGAAGCCGGAGCCGTCGCACTCGCCGTAGGGGCAGGCGTAGTCGCTGCCGGAGTCGGGCGCGAGGTGGGGGTTCAGCTCGTAGGCGGCGCCGCGTCCGGACATGCGGCTCAGTGAAGCAGCGGGGGTGGACGGCTGCCAGGGGCCTGCCCATGCAGCACCCGGTCACAGCGGGTTTTTCGTCAGGCGCCCCGCGCGGTGGGCCCGGTCAGCGCTTGCGCTTCTTCTTGCGCTTCTTCGAGCGCGGGTGCGCCGGGACGGCCGGTTCCCCGGCTTCCTCGCCGGGCTCCTCCTCCGGCCCCTCGCCGGGCTCAGGCTCCGGCTCCGCCGCCTGCTTGCGCTCGCGGCGCTCCATCGCCTCGGCGCCGCGCTGCTCGCGGATCTCCTGCGCGCTGGGCCACGGCACCTCCTCGCCCGTCTCCCACGCGGGTGGGCGCCCGCCCGGCCAGCGGCCGAGGAAGAGCAGGGCGAGTGCGATCAGGAAGAACCACTGGACGATCGGGATCGGGCCGAGCACGGAGCCGATCAGCGGCCCGATCACCAGGAACGCGCCGACGATGATCCCGATGATCCCGATGAAGTTGGTGAGCAGGCCCGCCTTGCGGGCGTTCTGCGAGAGCAGGATGAAGACGGCCGCGATCGACAGCGCCGCGACCGAGCCCAGGATCCCGATGATCACCGCCGCGCCCTTCGTCTGCTCGTCCTCGGCGAGCTCCTTGGCGTCCGCCGGCGGCAGCGGCAGCGCCTCGTACACGCGCTGGACCACGTCGAGCTGCTGGAACGTGCCCGCGAGGGCGAGCAGCCCGAGCGCCAGGGGGGCGACAGTCGCGAGCGGCCACACGCCGCGCGGGAGCTCCTCGCGGCGGTACTTCGTAACCCGGTAGAGGTAGCGCAGCACCAGGAACAGGAGCGCCACGCCGAGCGCCTGGAGGATGCCCGACGCGAGGTAGGCGCCGCGGTTCTCCTGGATCGCGATGTCGCGCTCCACGATGTCCTCGAACGACTGGCCGACCCCGGACGCCGAGACCGAGAACGCCACGATGCTCAGCAGGACCGAGAGGATCGCCGCAGCGGCGGCGGGCCGCGCGGCCCGCGCCTCCCATTCGAGCTGCTCGGTGTGGTTCAGCGGTCCGCCGCCCCGGACTTGGGCGGCAGCTGGGGATCGACGGCGCCGGGACGCACCGGGTAGTACTCCTCGTCGTTCGGCGCGACGATCTTCGAGACACGCTCGCCCGCCATCAGCACCAGGTTGAGGCCGGGCGCCATCAGGCGGATCAGGGTCTCGAAGCGTTCGCGGGTGCGTCGCTGCTCTGGGGTGAGCGGCATGGGGCTCCGAGTCTACGAGAGCGCCCCGCCCCGGGCGGGCCCGAGCGCCGCTAAGGTGCGGCGCCATGCGGCGCCTCGCGCTCACCGCGATCGGACGCGACCGGCCCGGCATCGTCGCGGCCGCGAGCCGGGTGCTGCTGGCGCACCGCGCGAACGTCGAGGACTCGCAGATGACGATCCTGCGCGGCCACTTCACGATGATGCTCGTGGTGTCGGTGCCGGAGGAGGCCGACGTTGGCACGCTGCGCGACGACCTCGACGACGTGCGCGCGCAGCTCGACCTCGAGGCGGTGCTGCTCAGCCCGCTCGCGGAGGTGGATCCCGGCTCCGAGCCGGCGCCGACCCACATCGTCACGGTCTACGGCGCCGACCACCCGGGGATCCTCCACGCGGCCACCGCGACCCTTGCGGAGCGCGACGTGGACATCACCGGGCTGACCACGAAGCTCGCGGGCGAGGGCGGCGAGGGCCCGCCGCTGTACGCGCTGATGATGGAGATCGCTCCACCGCCCGGCGCGGACGCCGCCGAGCTCGAGTCGGCCTTGGGGCGGGTGGGCGAGGAGCAGGGCGTGGAGGTCTCGCTGCGCCCGCTCGACACCGAGGCGCTCTAGCCGGCGATGCCGGTTCGCGACGTCCTGCGCGTACCGCACCCGACGCTGAAGCTGGTGGCCGATCCCGGCGCGCCCGGGCCCGGCGCCGAGCGCGTGGCGCGCGACCTGCTCGACACGATGCGCTCGTTCCCGCGCTGCGTCGGGATCGCGGCGCCGCAGATCGGCGAGCTCGTGCGGCTGGTCGTGGTGGACGCGAGCGAGCACCCGAAGGCGAAGGTCGCGCACGGCGAGCTGGTGCTGGTGAACCCGCGCGTGGTGGAGTCGAACGGCGCCGAGGTGGCGCGCGAGGGCTGCCTGAGCATCCCGGACCTGACCGCGAACGTCCGGCGGGCCACGCACATCGCGGTCGAGGCCGTCACGCCAGGCGGCGAGCCGGTCGCGATCGAGACCGAGGGCTTCGA
>DASVVS010000093.1:0-3855 GCA_036386455.1 Thermoleophilaceae bacterium | reverse complement strand
CGCGCAGAGCGGTCCGTTCCGCGAGCCCTTCGACGTGAACGACCCGGTCAACACGCCGCGCGGGCTGAACACCGAGAACCCGCAGGTGCGCCAGGCGCTGCGCGACGCCATCGCCGACCTGCAGGGCGCCGGCATCCCGCTGGACGCGCCGCTGCGCGGCTACCAGTACGAGATGCGCGGCGACAAGGCGATCCCGATCCACGGCGGTCCGGGCACCGACGGCGTCTTCCAGGCGATCAACGTCTCGTGGTCGCCGCCGAAGGGCTACCCCAACGTGCCGCACGGGACGAGCTTCGTGCAGGTGGTCGAGTTCCCCCGCAAGCGCGGCGCCTGCCCCCTGCACCGCACGATGCTCACCTACTCGCTCTCGACCAACCCGAACTCGAAGCACTTCGGCGACCAGACGCGGCTCTTCTCGAAGAAGCGCTGGGTCAACTCCCCGTTCTGCCCGGCTCAGGTGCGCAAGGCGAAGGGGAGCACGAAGCGACTGGCGCCATGACGCGCGAGGAGGCACTGGCTCGGGCGGAGGCGATGAACGCCGAGGCGGGCGAGAGCGCGGACTTCCACTGGCTCGCGCAGGAGGCCGAGGGCGACTGGCGCGTGGTGAAGGTGCCGGGGCTGCCCGGCGGGCGCGGGCCGCTGAAGGAGGTCGTGGAGGCGAGGCCGCGGCCGCCGACCGCGGACGACCCGCGGCCTTCCAGCGTGCAGCAGGTGCCGCCGTACGGCGCGGCGTAAGCCGCGCCCCCTAGCCGATTACCGCGCCGGCCTCTCAGAAGTCGACGTTCGTGCAACCTCGTGCCTCCACGAACTCCTTCACCGCGTCTGCGCAAGCGCTCGTGTGTTGAGGCGTCAGAAGAAGTGGAGCTTCAGCCGCGTGGAGCCGGCGGCCAGCGCTTCGTCGCCCTCGTAGCGCAGCGTCAGCGTGCCGCTCAGTCCGCGGCCGGCACGGATCGTGAGCTTGAAGCGGCCCGCCTGCGGGAACGCCGTCCCGCGCACACGCACCCGCTTCCGTCCCGCGGTTCCTTTGAGCTCGAACGTGAGCCTCCGGAAAGCGTCGCGGGCGATCGTGCCGCTGATCTGGATGCGCGAGCCCCGGCGCGTCATCGTTTTCACGCGGAGGGCCGGGCTCGACTTCACCCCCGGGGGCGGCGGCGCGATCGGGGGAGCGACCGGCGGCGGATCGGATGGAGCGACGATCGCGACCTCGTCCGACACCGCGTGGCCGGAGGCGGTCCCGAGGCGATCGGTGGCGCGGACCCTGAACCGGTAGCGGTTGCCGGGCGTGCCGCGGTAGGTCGCCGACGTGCTGGTGGTGGCGGTGAGCCAGGGGGTGTAGGGGCCGTCGTTGGTCGAGACGTCGACGTCGTAGTCGCGCAGGCCGGCGCCGGCGTCCGAGCCGCTCCAGCTCACCGCCAGCGCGAGGTCGGTGGTGCGGCCGGCGGGAGCCGCGATCGCGACGCTCGGCGCGGTGCCGTCGGCGGTGAGCATCGCCTCGGCGTCGCTCCGGAAGGTCTCGCCATAGCGGCTGGCGGTGGCGCCGACGACGAGCCGGTTGAGGCCGTCGCCGCGTGCGCGGACGGTCCAGGCGACGGCGGCGCTCCCGCCGGGCGGGAGGTCGCCGACGACCTGGCTGCGTGGGTTCGAGCCCGGCGCGAGCTCGACGCCCGCCGGCAGGTCGAGCATGGCGGCCGCCGACTGGGCTGAGAGATCCGGTGACGGATTGGTGAGCTCGCCGAGGACCTGGACGTCGTCGCCGGGGCGCGCCTGCGTGGTGGAGAGAGTGACGCTCGCACGGGGGCGCGGGGTCACGAGTGGCGTGATCTGGCGGCGCGAGGCGAGGGCGTAGGGCTCGCCCGGGAGTCCGTCGACGGTCGAGGCCGCCTCGACCTTGTAGATCACCTCGCCGGTGCCGGGTGAACGGACCTGCTCCACGTTGTCGATCGAGCTGGCGCTGCGGGCCTCCACCGCGCCTGTCGTCGGGTCGAGCTGCTCGAGCTCGAGGTTGGTCAGGGTCAGGGTCGTGGTGTCGCAGCCGGGAGCGATGCAGCCGAGCGCGCGACGGTTCCAGACGAGTGTCGCCCGGTCGCCCGCGGCCTGCGTGGTCGCGCGGTAGAAGTGAGCGTCGCCGCCCGCGACATCGCGCATGTGGAGGTGGGTCCGCTCCCTGAGGGCCCCCTCGAGGTCGAGGGCGCCCCATCCCCAATCGGGCTGCCAGCCGGTCTGGGTGCCCATCGGGCTGGTGGGCGTGGCTCGACCCTGGCGGGCGGAGTTGATGAGGATCGCCTTCTGGGCGACGGGTGCGCCGATGCCCGAGCCGGCGAGAAGCGCCGCCCCGGCCGCCCCCTGCGGAGCCGCCAGCGAGGTGCCGCTGCCGCCGCTCCAGAGCCGCCCGTCCCGGATCCAGTGCTGATTGGCGAACTCACTGGTGGCCACAGCGACGAGATCCGGCTTCTTCCGGCCGCCAGGCGTGGGCCCACGGCTGGAGAAGTCCTCGATGACGTCGTCGGAGGGGTCGACGGTGCCGCGGTGATCGAACCCGCCCATGCAGAGGGTGTCGTAGGCGATGCAGTTCGCGTTGACGGTCCGAGCCGGTCCCTCGTTACCGGCTGGGTACGCAATCAGGGCGCCGTAGGCGGAGATGATCTTGTCGGTTCGCTGGAGGGAACCTGAGTCGTCCTGATCGGCGGGCGTGCCGTGGCTGTCGCTCATCACCTCCGCCGGGTCGGTTGCGCCGGCAACATTGAACGCTCCGATCCCCAGCGCCCACGCCTTCTCATCGACACTGAGCTCAGCCGCCTCGGCGTCGAGAACTGAATCGAGCCCGGGTGCGACGCCCTTTCGGTTGCCGTCCTGATCGCGGCAGATTCCGCACTCATCAACGCCCCGGCTGATCGCCATGCTTGCGACCTCGGTGCCGTGCTCGCACCCGTTCAGGAACTGACCGCATGTCGTCCCAGCGGGTGAATCAGAGGGCCTCTGAAAATCGATGCCTGAAAAAGCGGGGTGCTCTTCATCGATCTTGTCATGCAAGATCGCCAAGTCCGCCCCCGAAACGTCGCGGCCTCCGCGACCACCAATTCGGCCGTCCGCCCAGAAAGCGGGAGCGCCAACAGCGGCCGTACTCATCTCGAGACTCAGGGGACGCCCGGGGCGCGCGGGCTCTATCGACGCGACTTCCGGCGATCGAGCTAGGGCGCGCACTGCACGGCCTGGTATCAGCGCCTCAAGGGTCCCAGTGAGGATGTCGCTCGAGACGACCTTGCCGCCACTCGCTTCGATCGCGTGGTTTAGAGAGACGTCCGCGATAGCGGCGTCAGCGGCGTCCTGAAGTTGACTTAGAGCACGCGCGCGATCCGGCTCGGAGGTGGCAGCCCATGAGCGCGCTGCTTCAGCATCTCGGGCTGGTAGTTCTGCTCTCCGCTTGGAAGCAAGAAGCACACCGAGGTCTGGCCCCAGCGCTCGTTCGAGCACGGGGCTGTGCTTGCGGATGATCGTGAGGCGGATGCGATCGGTAGTCGCATCCTGAAAGCGCATCGCCGGAACACGAAATGCGCGGGCGGACGAGAGACGATCGGAGACCAGACCAGCTCCTGAGGCGTTCGCACTGCCGCCAAGCCCGACAGCTAGTGCAGCGGCAACGGCCACGGCACATCCACAACGCAGGTCCACAAGCTCGAAATCGGCTGAGCGGCCGGCGCGGTTGACCCGCACCGACCGCTATTCGCCGAATGTGCCTACCTGCCGCGTACGACGACCTTCACGGTTGGGGAATAACCGAGGTCGTAGGGGTACGCGGACTCAGGGCGGATGAGGACCCTGAACGGGTAGGTCACCGTCCCGCGCGTTGCTCCGAAG
>DASVVS010000092.1:0-20932 GCA_036386455.1 Thermoleophilaceae bacterium | reverse complement strand
CCTCTGTACGATGCCTCGTGGAGGCAGCTTTGCGCAGCAGAACCGTTGATTTCAGGCGACGCCGCATGAGTGCGGCAGCGACGGTGGCGTTCGTCGGCGCCGTGCCGTTCGTGCTCTTCGACGGCCTGTTCGCGGACGCGGTGGCCACGTTCAGGTGGGAGGCCGGCTACATCCTCACCGGCTGGGCCCCGTTCATCCTGATGATGGCCGGCACGCTCTGGTTCGTGCCGGTCGTCCTGTCGCTCGGCCGGACCGGCTACAGCCGGCTCTACCTGCGGCCGGTCACCCGCAGCGCCTGCCAGGCATGGGGCCTCGTGACCTACCTGCTCGGCTTCTGCCTGGCGATCCAGGCGTCGTCGATCGCGGGCCTGTTCTAGCCGCTGCGCGCGCGGCGAATCGCGTCGAACGCGTAGTGCAGGCCGAAGCTGTACTCGCCGCGATCGTCCCAGGTGGAGGTGCCGCCCAGCGAGTAGACCTGGTCGCCGAGCATGCCGATCGGCGGCTGCCGTTGCACGCGGCCGAGTGACGCGTTCAGCATCCGGGTGCCCAGGTCGCGCCAGCGGTCGGGGTCCGAGTCGCAGGCGCCGCGGAGCGTCTCGCACGCCTGCGCCAGGCGCAGCAGCCCGGCCGCGGTGATCACGCCGGCCGAGGTGTCGGTCGGCGCGGGGGCGGGGGCGTCGTAGTCGTAGGGCGGGATGCCCGAGCCGGGCAGGCGGCCGTCCACGTACGCGGCGGTGCGCTCGGCCACGGCGAGGAGCGGGCGGTCGCGGAAGCGCGCGGCCGTGTCGGCGTACCCGTACACCGCCCAGCCCTGCCCGCGCGCCCACGTGCTCGTGTCGGAGTAGCCCTGGCGCGTACCGACCGAGATCACGTGGCCGTCGAGGCGCGAGGCGGTGACCGACTGCGCGGTCGAGCCGTCGGGGCGCACGAGCAGCGGCTCGAGCGCGCGCGCGTGGCGCAGGGCGACCTCGCGGTAGCGCGTGTCGTTCCGCTCGCGCCACGCCCAGCCGAGCAGGCCGAGGTTCATCATGCTGTCGACGATCGTCTCGCTCTCGTCGGGTGAGGCGCAGCGGCGGCAGGGACCGCCCGCCGCGTAGGTCGGGATGGTGCCGACGGCCTGGTTGCCCGCCGCAAGCTCGAGCAGCGTGTTGGCCGCCGTGATCGCGCTCAGCCGCAGTCGCTTGCACGCCGAGGAGCCGCGCGCCCGGCCGCCGCACTCGCGGTCGTGCGCGGCGGCCGACGAGAGCAGGTAGCGGAAGCCCTGGTCGTGGATCTCGTCGCGCTCGCGGCCGCGGTGGCGGTCGGTCGCGACGCGGGCCCAGCCGGCGAACGGCGCGGTGGGGGGCGCGAGGTCGGCGGCCAGCCACAGCATCCCGGGCCAGAAGCCGTCGGTCCAGTCGCGCGTGAAGCGCAGCAGCGAGTCGTCGTCGCCGATGCCGACCGGGAAGCGCCCGAGCGGCGTGCGCGCGTGCAGCTCGGCGAGGCGATGCAGCAGGGCGCCGCGGCGGTCGTCGCGACGGGTGGCGACGAGCGCGGTCGCCTGCGCCGATCCCTCCGCCACGCGCACGATCACGTCGTCGCCCACCTGCTCGAGGTCGGTCGGCAGCTCCTGGCCGTCGATCGCCACGATCGGCTCGGAGCCGCCGGTGATCTCGATGTGGCGCCAGCCGCCGCTCGCCCAGCCGATAGCCGGCGCCAGCACGGTCGGAGGCATGCCCTGCGCGCGCAGGGTCAGCACGCCGTCGGCGTCGGTGTCGAAGCGCAGCCGGGCGCCGCCCGCGTCGAGGACCACCGTGCTCTCCGGGCCCAGGCGGAGGTCGAGCGAGATCGCCCAGGGGGAGCGGGGGAGGACGCGCGCGATCCGGCCGGGCGCGGCGATGCGGGCGCCCTGGCCGTCCGGCAGCCGCACGCGCCGCACCTCCTTGGTTGCGCGCGCGGGCGCGAGGTGGTCGGCCACGACCTGGGGCAGCGGAGCCGCGCCGGCGGGGGCCGCGGCGGCCAGGCAGCCGGCCGCGCACGCGGCCGCGAGGAGGGCCCGCTTCATGCGGGCGAGGCTAGTGGGAGGCCGGTGCACCTGTGTCTGAACACCCGAAAGCGGAACTAGACTCGCCGCTCCGGGCCCCCGTAGCTCAGTGGATCAGAGCGAGGGACTTCTAATCCCTAGGTCGCTGGTTCGAATCCAGCCGGGGGCGCTACGGGGCCCGCGGGCGCCCGCTACGGGCCGGCGCGATCTCGTCGCGGAACTCCGGCAGCAGCCCGGCGGTCCTTTCGGGCGCCTCGAACATCCGCATCACGAAGTCCTCCCAGCGCAGCGCCGGGCGCATCGTGATCCGCAGGACGGTCTCGCCGCCGCCCTCGTTCCAGCCGTGGTGCGGGACGCCGGGCGCCGCCACGACCGTCTCGCCCGGCCCCGCGTGCAGCTCCTCGTCTCCGATGCGAAAGCCGGCCCGGCCGCTCAGGACCTCCCACGTCTCTTCCATCCGGGGGTGGACGTGGGGGGCGGTTCGGTGGTCCGGACGCGTCCAGACGTTCTCCATCTCCAGCAGCTCCCCACCCGTCTGGGCGGCGGTGCGCACGAACACGATCCGCTCCTGCGTCAGCGAGTTGACGTATGCGTCACCGGGCTCCGCCATGGCGCTAGAGTCTCGCAGCGGTGCCAACTTCACTAGTCACCGGCGGGGCGGGGTTCCTGGGGTCGCATCTCTGCGACCACCTGGTCGAGAAGGGCCACAGGGTCATCTGCGTGGACAACCTCGAGACCGGCTCGCTGAAGAACATCCACCACCTGCGCGGCGACCATTTCGAGTTCCTGCAGCTCGACATCACGAAGCACTTCGAGGTGCCGGGGCCGGTCGACTTCGTCTACCACATGGCCTCGCCCGCGAGCCCGATCGACTACGCGCGGCTGCCGCTGCACACGCTGAAGGTCGGCGCCTACGGGACTCACAACACGCTGGGCCTCGCGAAGGCCAAGCGCGCGCGCTTCATGCTCGCCTCCACGTCCGAGGTTTACGGCGACCCGCTCGTGCACCCGCAGCCCGAGACCTACTGGGGCAACGTCAACCCGATCGGCCCGCGCGGCGTCTACGACGAGGCCAAGCGCTACGCCGAGGCGCTCACGATGGCCTACCTGCGCCAGCAGGGCGTGGACACGGCGATCGTGCGGATCTTCAACACGTACGGCCCGCGCATGCGTCCCAACGACGGCCGCGCCATTCCGACCTTCCTCCGCCAGGCGCTCACCGACAAGCCGCTCACCGTGTTCGGCGACGGTTCTCAGACGCGCTCGTTCGTCTACGTGGAGGACGAGGTCCGCGGGCTGATCGCGCTCATGGAGTCGGGCGTGCACGAGCCGGTGAACATCGGCAACCCCGACGAGCTGTCGCTGATCGACATGGCCAAGCTCGTGGTGGAGCTGACCGAGTCGCGCTCGGAGATCGTGTTCGAGGCGCTGCCGGTCGACGATCCCCAGGTGCGCCAGCCGGACATCAGCCGCGCGCGCGACCTGCTCGGCTGGGAGCCGAAGATCTCGCTGCGCGAGGGGCTCAAGCGCACGATCGACGCGGCGGTCGAGCAGCTCAAGCAGCCCGCCTGAGCTTCGGGTCGCCGTGTCCTCGGAAGCCAAGAACCTCGAGGCGATCAGCAAGGCGATCGACCAGCACAACTCGAGCTGCCCGTTCCCGGCCGTCGCCGTCGTGATGAACCCGTTCGAGGTCGAGCGGCTCGGGTGGGACTCGATCCGCGGGCTGCCCATCCGGTCCGATCCCGCGGTCGGCACCGGCGCGTTCCGGATCGTGTGCGGCGGCGACGAGCAGGACGAGGGGATCGAGGAGACGGTCGAGGCCGTGTCCGACATCGAAGTGCCCGTCTCGCGCTGAGCGATTAGTCCCGGCCGCGTCCGCGGTCTCAGCTCCCGACCATCGGCGAAAGGAGCACGGGATGAAGTTCAGCGCGACCATCGATCGGAACGGAAAGACGGCCTGCGGCATCCGCGTGCCGGAGGAGGTCGTGGCGGGTCTGGGTTCGAGCAGGCGGCCCGCTGTGCGGGTGACGCTCGCCGGCCACACGTACCGGAGCACGATCGCCGCGCGCGGTGGAGAGTTCCTGCTGCCGGTCAGCGCGGACAACCGCGAGGCGGCGGGGGTAGCCGCCGGCGACGAGGTGCTGGTCCGCGTGGCGCTCGACACCGAGCCGCGCGTGGTCACGGTTCCGCGCGACTTCGACAAGGCGCTCGACGCCCGGCCCGAGGCGAAGCGCTTCTTCTCGACGCTCGGCTACAGCGAGCAGCGCTGGTTCGTGCTCGGCATCGAGGGGGCGAAGAAGCCGGAGACGCGCGAGCGGCGGATCGCGAAGGCCGTGGAGCGGCTCGCATCCGGGCGCGGGCAGCGCTAGCCCGCTGGCGCGGAGCACGATCCGCGCTAGATTCCGTGACGCCCTGGTGGGCGTAGCTCAGCTGGTAGAGCTCCTGGTTGTGGTCCAGGCGGTCGCGGGTTCGAGTCCCGTCGCTCACCCCTCCTGACCGTTACTCAAGCTCTGGCCTGCGTAAAGCAGGTCAGGGTCGGCGGTCCTCCCCAGCGCGGTTAGCTCAGCGTCAAATGCGCTCGGGCAGACCCGGCGCCGCACGTCCCTGGTGCAGCGCGGCGATCTCGCGCCCGATTCGCGGGTTCCCGAGCGCCTGCGCCCGGGGGTGTCACACCGCGGGCCGCTGTCTTGTCTCTCTAGGTGCAGGCAGTCAACTCGAGGAGGTGTGAACGATGAGAGTGTTCGTTGCGGGTGCGACGGGAGCGATCGGAAAGCAACTGGTACCACGTCTGGTGGCCGCGGGCCATGAGGTTCACGGCATGACGCGCAGCGAGTCGAAGCAGGCGATGCTCGCCGAGATGGGCGCCACGCCGGTGGTCGCGGACGCGCTCGATCCCGAGCAGGTCGCGGAGGCCGTGGGCAGGGCCAGGCCGGACGTGATCGTCCATCAGCTCACCGCGATTCCGGCGACGCTGGACCTGCGTCGCTTCGATCGCGACTTCGCGCTGACGAACCGCCTGCGGACGGAGGGCACGGACCATCTGCTCTCGGCCGGCCAGGCGGTGGGCGTCAAGCGGTTCGTCGCGCAGAGCTTCTACTCCACATACGAACGCACCGGCGGCCGCGTCAAGAGCGAGGAGGACCCCTTCGACAGCGCCCCGGCGCGGGAGCAGCGCGAGGTCGTGGCCTCGATTCGTCACCTCGAGGGGGCGGTCCTCGGTGCCGAGTGGACGGAGGGGATCGTGTTGCGCTACGGCGTCTTCTACGGGCCAGGCACGTCGGTGGCGCCGGGCGCTGAGCAGGTCGAGCTGGTCCGCAAGCGCAAGTTCCCGCTGGTCGGCGACGGCGGCGGCGTCTGGTCCTTCATCCACATCGCGGACGCGGCGGAGGCGACCGTGGCGGCTGTCGAGCGCGGCAGTCGCGGGGTGTACAACGTCACCGACGACGATCCCGCCCCCGTCGGCGAATGGCTGCCCGCGCTGGCTCAGGAGGTCGGCGCCAAGAAGCCGATTCGCGTACCGCGTCTCATCGGCCGGCTGTTCGCCGGCGAGGTGGGCGTGGTGATGATGACCGAGCTACGCGGTGCGTCGAACGTGAAGGCGAAGCGCGAGCTGGGGTGGCAGCCGGCGCACCCGACGTGGCGACACGGGTTCCTGGCAGCGTGACCGACCGCGAGCGACTGCTCGACGAACTGCGGCCCGTCGCGTTCGGGATCGCCTACCGGATGCTCGGCAGCGTGTCCGAAGCCGAGGACGTGGTCCAGGACGCGCTGCTGCGCATCCACCGGACGCTCGACGCCGGGGAGCAGATCGCGTCGCCGCGCGCGTTCGTCGCCACCGTGACCACCCGGCTCGCGATCAACGAGCTGCGCTCCGCGCGCGCCCGCCGCGAGCAGTACGTGGGGGAATGGCTGCCGGAGCCGATCGTCACGGACGGCGAGGACGATCCCGCCCGGCACGCCGAGATGGCCGATTCGCTCTCGGTCGCGATGCTGGTCCTGCTGGAGAGTCTCTCCCCCGAGCAGCGAGCGGTGCTGCTGCTCCACGACGTGTTCGACTACGGGTACCCGGAGATCGCGGAGATCGTCGGCAAGAGCGAGGCCAACGTGCGACAGCTCGCCACCCGCGCGAGACGCCACGTCGAGCAGCGTCGCCCTCGCTTCCAGACGACGCGCGAGCAGCAGGACGAGCTGGCGCGAAGGTTCTTCGCGGCCGCCCAGCAGGGCGATCTCGAGGGACTCGAGGCCCTGCTCGCGCACGACGTAGAGCTGACCGGCGACGGCGGGGGCAAGGCGCCGGCGCTTGCGCAGACGCTGAGCGGGCGGAACCGCGTCGCGCGCACGCTGATCAACTGGTTCCGCCTGGCCGCGCGGTCGCCGGAGGTGCAGTTGCGCCGCGTCGAGGTGAACGGGGCCCCGGGCGCGGTGTTCCTCGATGGGCAGGAGCGGCTGCTGAGCGTGATGGCGCTCGATGTCGCAGACGGCGCGATCAGGAGCGTCGGCTCGATCGTGAACCCCGACAAGCTGACGCACCTCGGTCCGGTTGCCGACTTCAAGGCGCTTCTCAAGTCGGTGAGATGACTCCTCCGTTGCCGGGGCGCCGGCGAGACCGGCCGGGTTACGGATAGCCTGCCGCCCATGCTCGATCAGGCGGTGGAGCGGATCTGGGCGCACGCCAGGGCCACCCTCGCCGGCGAGGCGGGTCGCCGCGATCCGTCCGAGGTCGAGCTCGACCACGCCGTCCTCGACGTCCTCGGCGCGGGCCGCGAGGCCGCCAACCGCTTTCTCTTCCGCCGCGACGTGACGCTCGCGGACTTCGAGCGCTGGATCGAGGAGCAGAACGGCGGCTCGGTCGCCCCGTGGCGCCTCGCGCGCGCACGTGAGATCACCGGCGCGGCGGGACGGGACCCGGAGGTCCAGCGGCGGATCGATGCGATCGATGCGGCCCCGCCCGCACTGAGCGCCGACGACCTCGCGTTCTTCGACGAGCACGGATACGTCGTCCTGCATGAGGCGGTCGGCGCCGAGCTGCGCGACGCGCTGGCCGACGCCGTCCCGCGCCACATGGACGGCCTCACGCAGGGCATCATGGTCCAGCTCTTCGACCACCCGGCACAGCGCGCGATCCGGGAGCTGCCGCGCATCCACAAGGCGTTCGCCCAGCTCTGGGGAACGGCCGACCTGATCGCGACCACCGACCGCTGCGGCTTCAACCCACCGGAGTCCGACGGCGTGCCGTTCCCCGGCCCGCACCTGCACCTGGACCTGAGCAGCCTCGAGCCCCCGATCCCGTTCGGGCTCGGGGGCATGATCTACCTGACCGACACGCCCGCCGAGCAGGGCGCGTTCCAGTGCGTGCCCGGCTTCCACCGCCGGATCGACCGGGAGCCGCCGCCGTCGCGCGACATGTCCGGCATGGAGGGCCAGCCGATCCCGGGCGCCGCCGGCGACATGGTGATCTGGCACGAGGCCCTGCCGCACGGCCCGACGCCCAACCGCGGTGACCGGCCGCGCATCGTCCAGTACCTCAAGCTCTACCCGCCGCCGGCGGCGCCTTCGCGCCCGGCGACCTGAGCCGCCGCGCGGAGGAACGCAGACACCGGCGCCGAAACCCCGGCACATGCTGGCCCTGCTCCTCGCCGCGAGCCTTGGCGTCCTGGCGATCTGGGTGATCGCGAAGGTGACCATGCGGACGATGAAGCGGCTCGGCCTCGACCTGATGCCGACGTTGCTGTGGCTGGGATTGGCCGAGTTGACCGCTCCGCCGGCGCCGCCGCGACTCCGCGACCTGGCGATGGCTCCGCCGCCTTCCCCCGCCACGCGCGTCGCCCGCTAGGCCTCAGGGCACGACGGTCAGCTTCAGCCCGTCGCCGCGCCGGAACGTCTCGAGCGCCTCGCTGTACTGCTCGAGCCCGAACCGGTGGGTCATGAGCAGGTCGCCGTCGATGACCCCGCGCGACATCAGCAGCAGGGCGCGCTCGAAGGAGTGCCGGATCGCCATCGAGCCGATGATCCGCAGCTCCTTGTTGTAGACCGCGAACGGCGAGAAGCGCGCCTCCGCGTCGTCGGACGCGACGCCGAACAGCAGCACGGTCCCGCCGTGGGAGGCGCGGCGTATGGCGTCCTCGATCGCGGGAACCGCCCCGGTGGCGTCGATCACAGCCTCCCAGCCCTGCGGCCGGTCGAGCTCGTCGGGGCTTCTGGCGACGAAGTCCGCCCCCGCCTCGAGCGCACGCGGAAGGCGCTTCTCGTTCGTGTCCACGACCGAGACCGACCCCGCCCCGTGGTGGACCGCGATCTGCGTGAGGATGAGCCCGATCGATCCGGCTCCGTAGATCAGGACGTTGTCGCCGAGCCGCGTGTCGAGCATGTCGAACCCGTGCACGACGCAGGAGACCGGCTCCACGAGCGTGGCCCACTTCCGCTCCATCGCCTCGGGCAGCGCGAACGCCTTGTGACCCGGCACCCTCACGAGCTCGGCACAGGCGCCGTTCTGCTGCCCGACCCCGATCGAGTCGAAGTTGAGGCACAGGTTCTCGCGTCCGGTCCGGCACGGTCCGCAGCGCCCGCAGAAGAGCGACGGCTCGACCGCGACCACGTCGCCGACCCTGACGTGGTCCACGCCGCTGCCCGCGGCCACCACCTCGCCCGAGAACTCGTGCCCGGGCACGATCGGGTAGCTGGTGAAGGGGACCTCGCCGGCGAGGATGTGCAGGTCGGTGCCGCAGATGCCGCAGCCGTCCGGAGCGACGATGACGTCGCCGGTGCCGGGCACCGGATCCGGCAGGTCCTCGAGCGCGTACTGCCCTGGCTCGGAGATCAGAACGGCCCGCATCAGGCCAGCCTACGCCACGTTCCGGCGGGCTCTCAGAGGGCGCCGATCTGCCTCATGATCCCGAGCTCGTCGCTCGAGCCCCAGCGCTCGACCAGCTTGCCGTCCTCGAAGCGTCCCACCTGCACGCCGTTGATCTCGATCCTCTTCCCGGTCGGAGCGATGCCCAGGAACTCGCCCTCGTGGGTGCCCGTGAGCATGTAGGCGGCCACGATGTGGTCATCGGTCACGACCTCGTGCCGCCCCTCGAGGTGCGCATCGGGGAACGCCGTCGTGAGCGTCGTCCAGAACACCCTGAATCCCTCGCGCCCGGGCGCCTGATCCGGCGCCGGGTCGTGATCGACGGCGTCCTCGGCGAACGTCTCGACCGCGGCGTCGACGTCGCCCTCGTTGATGTTCTCGACGAGGTTCTCCTGCGCCTTCACGTTCGCGTCGCGACCCATGTCGCATCCCCTCCGTTCATGGGCGTCGCCGCGCTCGGAGCGGCGAGCCCGTCGGCTGCTCGATGCGCTTGGCTACCCCCGCGCAGGGGCCGAAAACTCGGGCACCGCGGTTTGGCGCCGATCCCGGGAAGTCGAGTCGTGCGCGCCAAGTGGACCCTGGCGCTGATCCGCAACTCCGCGGTCCCCGCAGTCCTCACCAGGAGCGCGGCCTCCGGCCTCCTCCACCAGTCTTCGAAAAGGAACGTGAGATGCCAAGCATCGGACCCATGGAAGTCATCGTCGTACTCGTCATCGCGCTGCTGGTGCTCGGCCCCAAGCGGCTGCCCGAGATGGGCCGGTCGGTCGGGAGCGGGATGCGCTCGTTCAAGGACGCCGTCAGCGGCGGCGGGAACGACGAGCCTCAGGAGCTGGCGGAGGAGTCCGCCGCGGCGAGCCGGTAGGCCTACGCGGCCGATTGCACCGCGTCCTCGCCGGCTGTAGGGTCGCCCTCGCGCATCGGCCGGCGCTGGCCCGCCGGCCCCTGCGGTCCACAGTCGAATAGCCACGGGAGCCGGTATGCCAAGTCCGTCGCCAGCTCAGCAGCGGCGCGCCCGCATCTTCGGGGTGCTGTTCGCCCTCACGTTCGTCACGTCGATCACGGGGCTGCTGCTCTACGACCCTGTCCTGAACGACGCGGACTACATCCTCGGCGACGGTGCCGACACGCGCGTGCGGCTCGGGGCGCTCTGCGAGATCTTCCTGGCGATCGCGAACATCGGCACCGCCGTGGTGATCTGGCCGATCGTCAGACGCCAGAGCCAGACGCTCGCGCTCGGCTTCGTGACGAGCCGGCTCGTCGAGTCGGTCGTGATCGTCGTCGGCCTCATCAGCCTGCTGACCGTCGTGACGCTGCGCGAGGACCTCGCCGGGACGGGTGCGGACGCGGGCTCGCTCTCCGTCACCGGCGAGTCCCTCGTGGCCGTCCACGACTGGACGTTCCTGCTCGGTCCCGGCTTCTGCGTCGGCGTGAACGGGCTGCTGCTCGGCTACCTGTTCCTACGGTCCGGTCTCGTACCGCGGTGGATCGCGATGTTCGGAGTCGTCGGCGGCCCGCTGATCTTCGCCTCGTCGATCGCCGTGCTGTTCGGCGCCTACGAGCAGGACGGGGCGCACTTCGTGTTCGCGCTCCCGGAGATCGTCTTCGAGCTGTCGATCACCGTCTACACGATCTGGAAGGGCTTCAGGCCGTCCCCGATCCTCGACGAGAGCCGCTACGCCGAGGCGGCCGCCTAGTGCTCAGTCAGCCGCCGCCGCGTCCGCGGGCGGCTGCCCGCGCGCGCCGCGCCGGAAGAGCAGGGCCGACCCGGCGAAGAGGACGACGAAGAGCCCGTTGAGCCCGACGAGCTCGAAGGCGGAGGTGACCGGGGCCTCGTGCTTTCCGGCGATCAGCGCGATCGCGGCGACAAGCGCCTGAGCGAGCGCGGTGGCGACCAGGGCGCGCGCCATCCCGTCCGCCCGAAAGCGCGCGAGCGCGGTGCCCGCGATCCCGACGGCGAGCACCCCTCCGTACATCAGGTCGGCGCGGTCGCCGTCCTCCCCGATCACGCCGACGGCGCCCACCAGCCAGACGAGGACGAGCGCCGACGCGAGCGCGACGGCGACGGCGGCCCGGTACGCGGCGTTGAGCGCCCTGCTCGTGGCCAGCACGTAGGCGAGCCCGGTCCCGCCGACGAGCCCGCCCGCGAGGACGAAGTCGAACACGCCCCAGGCCACCTCACCGGTCACCTGCATCGCCGCGAACGGGATCAGCAGCAGGAGCGCCGTGACGAGCGCCACGCGCGCGAGGGATCGGGGGAGGCTCCTGCCGGCGGCGTGGCGGCGGTGCCACGACGCGTCGGCGGGCAGGCCGCGGACCATCCGGGACAGGATGGCGAGCGCGATGCGCAGCTCGCCCGTGCCGTGCGAGCGCTCGTGCGCTATGTGCTCGTGGAGGTCGGCGCCGATCTCGCCGGCGCGGCGCCGGGCGAGCGGAGTGGGGAGGTCGCGCGTGTAGAAGCGCACCCAGCGGGCCACCAGCGCGGCCACGCGCTCCGGCCTCACGCGGGCGTCCAGCCGGCGTGGGGGACAGGCCGGGAGGCGCGGCCGCCCCTGCCGCCGCGCGCCTGCTCGGCGACCCTCGCGCCCTGCCCGGTCAGCTCGTAGAGCCGCCGGCGCGGGCGCCCCTCGGCCGCCCCGGCGTCCTCCCAGCTGGAGGTCAGGAGACCGAACTCCTCGAGCCGGGCCAGCGCCTTGTACAGGGTCCCGTGGGCGGTCAGGGACTGAGCCCCGCTCTGCTCCCGCATGGCCTGGGCGAGGGCGAACCCGTGGAAGGGCGCGCCGCCATTCGACAGCGCGGCCTGAAGGATCTCGGACTCGAGGGGTAGAAGGGTTCCAGGCTTGCGCCGTGGCATCGGCGGGAACAATAGGAAGATATCTTCCTATTGTCTACCTGTGCGGGACACGAGACGGGAGACAGGATGATCCGGGACTTCAAGGAGTTCGCGCTGAAGGGCAACCTGCTGGAGCTGGCCGTGGCGTTCATCCTCGGCGTGGCGTTCTCGGCGGTCGTCACGTCGTTCATCGAGGACGTGCTCATGAACCTGATCGCCGCGGTCGTGGGCAAGCCCGACTTCAGCGACCTCACGTTCTCGCTCGGCGACGGCGTGATCCGCTACGGCGCCTTCCTGACCGCGCTCGTCACCTTCCTGCTGATCGCGTTCGTCCTGTTCTTGGTCGTGAAGGCGGCTCAGCGGGCGATGCCGAAGAAGGTCACGCAGCGCGACTGCCCGCACTGCCTCTCGGCGATCCCGGTGGGCGCGGGCACGTGCGGCTTCTGCACGAAGGACGTGCCGGCGGCGGCCTAGCGCGCGATGTATGTTGCGCCCGACGCAGGAACGAACTTGACCTACGCCAACGGCCGCCTGCCCAGCAGTGCTCTGGCCCCGATTCCGGGGGGCCAGCTGGCCCGTGACGCGGCCGCGGCCTTCAACGCGATGAACGCCGAGAGCGAGCGGCGCTTCGGGGTCACGCTCCAGCCCGAGGGGCCGCTCGGCAGCTACCGCACCTACGAGCACCAGGTCTACCTCTGGCAGCTCTACCGCTCGGGGCGCGGCAACCTGGCGGCCGTGCCGGGCACGTCCAACCACGGTTGGGGCCTGGCCGTCGACTTCACCTGGCAGGGGCGGCAGATCGTGGACCAGATCGGCGCGCGCTACGGCTGGGCCAAGCGCTGGAGCGACGCGCAGAGCGAGTGGTGGCACATCCGCTACCGCGCCGGCGTCTGGCACGGAACGCCCGCGGAGCCGCCGCGGCCCGACCGCCAGCACGACGAGGTGGCGGTGGCGCAGCAGCTGCTGCGGGCGCAGGGCTTCCCCGGGGTCGGGGTCGACGGGCTGCTGGGGTCCGCGACGAAGATCGCGCTGCGCCAGCTCCAGGAGCGCCACGGGCTGCCGGTGACCGGAGAGGTGGACCAGCGGACGATGGCGTTGCTGCGCGGCGGCGATCACGCGGCTGCCGAGGCCGCAGAGCCGCGTCCGCACCACTCCGAGCCTCACGCACACGACGAGGAGCCACGTCCGCACCACGCCGAGCCCCCGCTCGCCGAAGCGGAGCCCTCCGAGGCGGAGCCCGCCGGCGCCGCGCCCTCCGAACCGCCCTCCGAAGCCGCACCCGCCCCACCGACGCTCGAGACGGGACGCTTCCCGCTGAACCGGGTCGTCGCCCTGCTCGGCCCCGTCATCGCGACGGTGTCGGGCACGGGCGCCGCGTGGCTCGTGACCAACTTCCCGGGGCTCGGCCTGGACGTCGGCGGCACCACCGAGGCCATCACGCAGGCGACCACCTTCGGCATCACGGCGCTGATCACCTGGGCGATGCACCACAAGTGGCTGCACGGCTGGCAGCAGTGGGAGCAGGGCGTGATCGACCTGCACCTCGCGAGGGTCAAGGCCGGGCAGGCCGCGCAGGCCGGCCCGCAGGCCGTCCCGGTCGACTCCGCGCCGCCGCCGGGCCCGCTGCCGTTCACACCCGAGCCGGCCCCGTACGAGTCGATCGAGATCACGGTGACCGAGGGCGGTCCGGGCCCCTTCGGCGCAGGGCGACCGAGCGACGGCTGATCGCATGCTCTTCGGCCCCGACGTGTCGTCGTACCAGGGAGCGATCGAGTGGTCGCTCGTGCGCGCGCACGGCCCGCACGACGTGGCGTTCGCGTTCGCCAAGGCCACCGAGGGCACCAGCCTGACCGACCCCCGCTTCGCCGCCAACTGGCACGGGATCCACGAGGCCGGGCTGGTCCGCGGCGCCTACCACTTCGCGCGGCCGCAGTCGGGCGGGCCGGTGGCGGAGCACGCGCGGGCCGAGGCCGAGCACATGCTCGGCGTGCTGCACGCCGCCGGCGGGCTCCACGAGGGCGACCTCCCGCCCGTGCTCGACCTCGAGTGGCAGTCCGGTCTGAGCGCGGCGGAGGTGCACGAGTGGGCGGGGGTCTGGGTCGAGACCGTTCACCACGAGACGGGCCGCCGGCCGATCATCTACACGGGCGGGTTCTGGAAGAGCCTGCTCGGCGGCTACACCGAGTCGTGGGGCTGCCCGCTGTGGATCGCCGAGTACGGGCCGAGCGTGCAGGTGCCGCGCGCGTGGCGCACGTGGACGTTCTGGCAGTACACCGACGCGGGACGCCTCCAGGGGATCGGCGGCGACGTGGACCTGAGCTACTTCCACGGCTCGCCGGAGCAGCTGGCTGAGCTCGCGAAGGGCCGGCCCGCGGTGCACGCCACCGGGCACGAGCCGGCGCACCCGGCCGAGCACGCGCCGCCCGCGCACGAGCCCGGCGAGGCCCCGCGCTGGCCCGGCCGGGTGCTCGAGTTCGGCACGAGCGGCGCCGACGTGCGCGAGTGGCAGCAGCGGATGCGCGAGCGCGGCTTCACCCTCGCCGCCGACGGTGAGTTCGGCGCGCACTCCGTGGACGCATGCCGCTGGCTCCAGCTCTACCTGGGCAAGAAGCCCACGGAGCAGGTCGACGCCGAGCTCTGGCGCGACACCTGGACCGCTCGCTAGCCGCGCCGCCGCACTCCGTCAAAGCGGGCAAACACCCGCCCGCCGGGTCAAGTTCCGCCCCGCAGCCGCCGAACGAGTCCTTTGAGACCTCGCATGCTGCTGCGCAAAGCACTACTTCTCTCCCTGCTCGCCGTGACCGCGCTCCCCGCGGCGGCCTCGGCGCAGGCGCCGAGCCCGCCCGACGTGGGGACCTTCGGCATCCAGTCGGTCGACTCCACCTCGGTCGAGCTGCTCGGCCGCATCAACCCGTTCGGGAGTCCGACTCAGTACCGCGTGCAGTACGACGTCGGCGACTCGGAGTGGTGCCAGACCTCCGGCTCCGCCGGCACGCCCGGGAGCCAGACGTCGCTCGAGACCCTGACCCAGGCGAACACCGCCGACCACGTGGTCAGCGTGGAGCTGCGCGGCCTCGCCAGCGGCACCGAGTACTGCGCCCGGCTCACGGCGACGAACGAGGGCGGCTCCGGCAGCGGTTCGATCGTCCGCTTCACGGCCGGCGCACCCGCGGTCCAGACGCTCGTCGGGCAGTCCACGGGCGCGACCACGGCCAGCGTCAGCGGCAGCCTCAACCCGGTCGGGCGCCCCACGCAGTACTGGGCCCGCTACGGCCCGATGTCCTCCCAGTGGTGCCAGAGCCACGGCGCCAGCGGCTCGGCGCTCGACGTGACTAGCCCGCAGAACCTCACGCAGATCGACAACGCCTCGCACGGCATCGCCGTGAACCTCACCGGCCTCGAGCCCGAGACCGAGTACTGCGCGCAGCTCGTGGCCACGAACGAGTCGGGCATCGGCATCGGCGACCAGGTCACCTTCGCCACCGACATCGCCCCGGTGCAGCTCTGCAGCGCGACCTGGGACGGCGGCGACGGCAGCTTCACGGACAACAACTGGACCTTCGAGGAGCCCTCGGTCGACGCCAACGCGGACGGCTACCCGGACGTGGACGACAAGATCTGCATCCCGAGCGGCACCGTGACCCTCCCGAGCGGCGAGACCATCGCCGGCCTGCGCGTGACCGGCACGGGTCGGCTCGACGTCATCGGCGCCCTCACGCTCGACGACCCCGAGACCATCACCGCGAACGACGGCGACGCCACGGTCACCGCCGGCGCGACGGTCCAGCTCACCAGCACCGCCGCGAGCAGCAGCAGCATGTTCGGCGGGACGCTCACGAACGCCGGCACCGTGCGGACGCTCGCCGGCGCGGGCGGAGCGCGGACCATCAGCTTCGCCGCGATCGCCAACGGCGGCGGCGCGACGCTCGAGTCGAACACCGCGACCAACCTCGGCGCGTTCAGCTTCACCAACTCCGGCACGATCACGGTCAACGGCGGCCTGGCGACCAACCAGCACACCGCCCTCTCGACCGGCGGCCACGAGCTGAACATGAACGCCGGCGCGATCGGCGGCACCGGCACCCTCCTGCTCCAGAACGGGACCTACCACCACAACGGCGGCGAGACCAGCTCCACGGTGATCTCCACCACCGCCGAGTCGCTCGATCTCGACGGCCTCGGCGCCTCGACCGTGAACGCCACGCGCGGCGCGAGCTTCCTCGTCTCCGACGTGGCCGCCGGAAAGACCGTGAACGTGGTCGGCGGCGTCTTCGGCCAGCCGGCCAGGCTGTCGGTCGCGCAGGATCTGACGAACGCCGGGACGATCGTGCTGAGCAACTCCACCGCGGGCGACAACGGGGAAGCGACGCTCGACCTGGGCGACAGGACCCTGACCAACAGCGGGACGCTGCGCTCGCGTGCGGTCGGGTCCGGCGCCGGGTCGCGCTCGGTCAGCGACGTCGGCACGCTCGCCAACACGACCACCGGCACGGTCAGCCTGGGTCACGCGACCACGATCGACTCGCAGCTCACGAACGCCGGCTTCCTCGAGGTGTGGGACGGCGTCCAGGTGACGATGAGTGCCTCAGACCTCGTGCAGACCGGGGGCACGCTCGCGCTCCAGGGCCAGCTCGACCTGCCCGCCGGCAAGCTCGACCTGCAGGGGGGCATGCTCGCCGCCACCGGCCAGGTGAACGGCCCGCTCGAGAACGGCGGCGGCACCGTGAGCCCCGGCGCCGGCGCACCGGGCGAGCTCACCGTGACCGGCGACTACACGCAGGGCCCGAACGGCAAGCTTCGCATCGACGTCGACGGCACCACCCCCGGCGCGGACCACGACCGGCTCGCCGTCGGCGGCGCGGCGGCCCTCGACGGAACGCTGGACATCGACGGCGGGGGCATCACCCCGGCCGACAGCGACGTCTTCACGTTCGTCACGTCGGCCGGCGCGCTCAGCGGCGCCTTCGCGACCGAGACCGGCACGATGGCCGGCGGCAACCGCGGCTACGACGCGGACTACTCCGCGGGCCCGCCCGGCGCGGCGAGGCTGGTCGTGGTGATCCACCACGCCCTCACCGTGACGAGGACCGGCAGCGGCGCCGGCAAGGTCACGAGCGCTCCGGCGGGCATCGACTGCGCCGACGACTGCGACGGGCTCTACCCCGAGGGCACCGTGGTCACGCTCACCGCGGCGCCCGAGGCCGGCTCGCGCTTCGGCGGCTGGAGCGGCGCCGGCACCGAGAGCTGCAGCGGCACGACCTGCGCGGTCACGGTCAGCCAGGCGCGCGGTGTGACCGCCACGTTCGTCAAGCAGCACGTGCTCGCCGTGACCAAGAGCGGCAGCGGCGCGGGTGGCGTCACGAGCGCCCCGGCCGGAATCGACTGCGGCAGCGGCTGCGAGCAGGCATACGACGAGGGCTCGACGGTCACCCTGACCGCGGCCCCCGCGACCGGCTCGCGCTTCGGCGGCTGGAGCGGCGAGGGCTGCTCGGGCATCGGCACCTGCGAGGTCACGATGAGCGCGGCGCGCAACGTCACGGCCACGTTCGTCCGGCGCCACGAGCTCTCCGTCGCCAAGGGCGGCAGCGGGTTCGGCACCGTGACCGGCAACGGGATCGACTGCGGCACCGACTGCGGCGAGACCCTCGACCAGGGCACCGTGGTCACGCTCAGCGCGACCCCCGCGGCGGGCTCGCGCTTCGTCGGCTGGAGCGGCGAGGGCTGCTCGGGCACCGGCACCTGCGAGGTCACGATGAGCGCCGCGCGCAACGTGACGGCCACCTTCGCGCAGCTGCGCGCACTCGCGGTGGTCCGGACCGGGACGGGCGCGGGCAGCGTGAGCGCCCCCGGGATCTCCTGTGGCAGCGATTGCGACGAGGTCTACGACCTGGGCGCCGTCGTCACGCTCACCGCGGCGCCGTCGGGCAGCTCGCGCCTGGGCGGCTGGAGCGGCGCGGGCACCGAGAGCTGCAGCGGCACGACCTGCCAGGTGACGATGAGCCAGGCGCGCACCGTGACCGTGGCCTTCGTGGCGCGGCTCACCCTGTCGGTCACCAAGGCCGGCGCGGGCACCGTCAGCGGCGGCGGCATTGACTGCGGCGCCGACTGCTCCGAGAGCCTCGACCACGGCACCTCCGTGACGCTCACCGCCACGCCGGCCCCCGGCTCGCGCTTCAGCGGCTGGAGCGGCGACTGCTCCGGCACGTCGCCGACCTGTCAGCTCTCGGTCATTCAGGCGCGCAGCGTGATCGCGGTCTTCGTGAAGGTCGTCGACGACGACGGCGACGGCGTCTCCCCGCCCACCGACTGCAACGACCGTGACGCGCGCGTGAAGCCCGGCGCGGCCGAGGTGCCCGGCAACGGCGTCGACGAGGACTGCAGCGGCGCGGACGCGCAGAGCCCGCCGCCTCCGCCCCCGCCGCCCGCGGCGGACTCGGACGGCGACGGCGTGCCCGACGCGACCGACCCCGCTCCCGCCGACCCCAGCGTCCCCGGCCCGTTCGGCTCGACCAACTCGAACGACTCGCTCGACGCGACCGGAGTGGGGGAGACGATCTGCGGGCTGCTCGGCAACGACACGATCAACGCGCTCGGCGGCGACGACGTCGTGTTCGGCGACCTCTGCGACGTGAAGGCCAAGCTGAGCGCGGCGCAGACCGCGGGCGGCAACGACACGCTCAACGGCGGCGCCGGCAACGACGCGCTCTACGGCGCGGGCGGCAACGACAGGATCTCCGGCGACGACGGCGCCGACAAGCTCTTCGGCGGCGGCGGCAACGACACCCTCGCGGGTGGCAGGGGCCGCGACTCGCTCGACGGCGGCGCCGGCAACGACAGGCTGACCGGCGGCGCCGACGTGAACACCTACAAGGGCGGCGCCGGCGACGACACGGTCGACGCCAAGAACGGCAAGAAGGAGACCGTCGACTGCGGCGCCGGCAAGAAGGACTCGGCGTCGGTCGACAAGGCCGACAAGGTCAAGGGCTGCGAGAAGGTCAAGCGGGCGAAGAGGTAACGCGCGCGTGCCCACTGCGGTGCGCTGACATTTAGCATCGCCCCCATGGCTGAGAGCCAGTTTCGGCCGGTGGGCATCGTGTACGAGGGCGACGAGGACCGCGACCTCGCAATGCGCGTCGCGGCGAGCATGACGGACGCCGGTCTCGCGCCGCCGCTCTTTGTTGCGTTGCACGAGCTGGAGGTGGGGACACTGCCCGCGCCCATGCTGCTCGCGGTGCTCATCTCCGATCCGCCGTACCCGCCGATGCTCGACCTCCTGGCGCGTCCGGGGCCGAAGGTCGCGGTGTTTGTGGACGCCGCCGCCCGTTACGCGCCGGGGCTTCCCGCGGCGCGCGTCTTGATCGAGCGCGAGGGACCGTTCGACGAGCTCGTGGAGACGATCCGGAGCCTCACGGAGGGCGAGCCGGCTGCGTCGATCCCACTGACCAACTCCGTCCAGCGGGCGCGGAGGGTCATGATCGAGCCGGTCACGGCGTACGAGGTCGCGGCCCGCCTGCTCAGGGGTCACCCCGACCCGGCGCGGCGGGCGGCCGCGGACGACGAGATTCTGAAGGCGATGCCCCCGGATGCGGATCGTCGCTCGGCGGACGAGTGGATCGTCGCGGTGCTGGGGCTGCTCGACCAAGGTCAGGCGAATGTGCTCCACGCACGCCTCCTCGTCGTCGGCGTGGCGCTCGTCGACCGTCCGCTCGGGCGGTGGATGGCCGAGACGGGGCTGCTCCAGGAGATAGAGGATGAGATCGAGGAGCCGGTCCGGCTCCTGCTGAACGACACCGGACGCGCGCTCCGTGACGCGCTGGAGGGCACGGTGCTCGCGGGCTACGCACCCGACAGCGTGACCGGTCATGACCTGCTCGGAATCGAGACGGACGTGGCGGCGCTGTCCGCCGTGCTCGCCACCCGGAGCAACGAGCCGCCGCTGTCGGTCGGGCTGTTCGGGCGCTGGGGCACCGGCAAGAGCTTCTTCATGGCCCGGATGCGCGAGCGGATCGAGAGCCTTGGGCGGGACGACCCGGAGACCTACTGCTCGAACGTCGTGCAGATCACGTTCAACGCGTGGCACTACATCGACGCGAACCTGTGGGCGAGCCTGGTCGCGCGAATCTTCGAGGAGCTGGCGAACCACGGGCGCAACGGGGAGGATGCCGAGCGCCAGGCCACCGAGAACCTGCTCGAGAACCTGCGAATCAGCGAGGAGGCCCTGGCCAGGGCACGCCGCGCGGAGCGCGAGGCCCGCGAGCACAAGGAGGAGGTCGGGCGCGAGGTCGCCGGGCTCACCGACCGGCGCGGGCGGGAGAAGTCCGAGCTCGCGTCGCTCAGAGCCGGTCAGATCACCGCGACCGTGGCCGAGAGCGAGAGCGTGAGGACGGAGCTGAGCTCGCTCAGCCAGTCGCTCGGCATAGACACCTCGGCCGCGGAGGCGGCCGCTCTCTGGCACGCCCGGCTCCGCGGGCCGGGCGGCAGGCTGGTTGCCGCCTGGCGGTACCTGCGCGCCCGGCCCGGGAGGCTGGCGCTAGTGCTGCTCGCGGTCGTGCTCGCCGTCGTGGCCGCCGTGGCGATCGCGGTTGCGGCCTCGTCGCTCATCGCCGCGGCCGTCGCCGCAGTGCTTCCCGTGCTCGCGGTGGTTGCCACGGCCGGGGTGGCGATCGCGCGCGTGGCCGCTCCGGTGGCGCGCTTCCTGAACAGCGTCGACGAGGCGCGGCAGGCCCGCACGATCCAGCTCGACATGGAGATGCGCGAGCTCGAAGCGCAGCTCGCCCAGCGCGAGCAGGAGCGCCGGCAGGCGGAGACGGCGGAGCGGGCGGCGCGCGACGCGCTCGAGAAGGCCAGCTCCGGAACCGTGCTCCGCCGGTTCGTGGAGGAGCGCGCGGCGTCGGACCACTACGCGCGTCACCTGGGCGTGATCGGATCCGTTCAGCGGGACTTCGAGCGCCTGAGCGACCTCATGTCACGCCGCGAGCCCGGCGAAGTGCCGCGTGACGAGCAGGGCCGCGAGCTGCCGCCGATCGACCGGATCGTCCTGTATGTGGACGACCTCGACCGCTGCCCGACGCGGCTCGTGGTCGAGGTGCTCCAGGCCGTCCACCTGCTGCTCGCGTTCCCGCTGTTCGTGGTCGTCGTGGGGGTCGATCCACGCTGGTTGACCACGTCGCTCGAGCGACACCACGCGGCGCTGATGGCCTCTGCGTCGGACCGGCCGCTGAGTCCCGGC
>DASVVS010000091.1:0-7326 GCA_036386455.1 Thermoleophilaceae bacterium | reverse complement strand
GAGGGGTCGCGCGAGATGCGCGAGCTGCTCGGCGGGAAGGGGGCGAACGTCGCCGAGATGACGCGCGTCCTGGGGCCCGAGCGCGTGCCGGCCGGGTTCACGATCACGACCGAGGCGTGCGTTGCCTACCTCGCGGCGGGCGGCGATGAGCCGGCGGGCATGGACGAGCAGGTCTCCCACGCCCTCGGGCGGCTGGAGGAGCGTGCCGGCAAGCGGCTCGGCGACTCCGCCGACCCGCTGCTCGTGTCGGTACGCAGCGGCGCGCGCGAGTCGATGCCGGGGATGATGGACACCGTCCTCAACCTGGGGCTGAACGACCGCTCGGTGGAGGGGCTGGCCGGCGCGACCGCCAACGAGCGCTTCGCCTGGGACTCCTACCGGCGCTTCGTGCAGATGTTCGGGAACGTCTGCCGCGGCGTGCCGGGCGAGTTGATCGAGGAGGCGATCGCCGCGCGCAAGCGGAGCGCCGGCGTGAAGCTCGACACCGAGCTGTCGGTGGCCGACCTGCGCGCGCTCGTCGACGGCTTCAAGGAGCTCTACCGCGCGCAGACCGGCGAGGAGTTCCCGCAGGAGCCGCGCGAGCAGCTGCGCCAGGCGATCCACGCGGTCTTCGACTCCTGGAACGGCGCACGGGCGATCGAGTACCGCCGCATCAACCACATCCCCGACGACTGGGGCACGGCGGTCAACGTGCAGCAGATGGTCTTCGGCAACAAGGGCGATTCGTCGTGCTCGGGAGTGGCGTTCTCGCGCGACGAGCTGACCGGCGCTCCCGAGCCGTCCGGCGACTTCCTCGTGAACGCGCAGGGCGAGGACGTGGTCTCGGGCGTGCGCACGCCGCTCGACCTCGCCGAGATGGCCACGGCGATGCCCGAGGCGCACGGGACGCTGATGAAGATCCTGCGCACGCTCGAGGGCCACTACAAGGACATGCAGGACACGGAGTTCACCGTGGAGGAGGACCGCCTCTACATGCTCCAGACCCGCAGCGCCAAGCGGCCGGCGCAGGCGGCGGTGCGGTTCGCGGTCGACGCCGTGGAGGAGGGGCTCCTGACACGCGAGGAGGCGCTCACCACGATCGACGCCAACGCCCTCGACGCGCTCCTGCATCCCACGTTCGGCCGCAACGCCGACTTCACCGTGCTCGCGCGCGGCGTGAACGCGTCGCCCGGCGCGGCCAAGGGCGAGATCGTCTTCTCGGCCGAACGGGCGGTGGAGGCGGCCGAGGAGGGGAGGGCGGTCGTGCTGATGCGGCCCTTCACCGAGGCCGACGACGTGGCGGGCTTCTGGGCCTCGCGCGGCATCGTCACCTCCGAGGGCGGCAAGGCCAGCCACGCGGCGCTCGTCGCGCGCGGGATGGGCCGTCCGTGCGTGGCGGGGGTGTCGGAGCTCGAGATCGACCTCGCCGGGGGCGAGGCGCGCGTGAACGGGACGGTCCTGCACGAGGGCGACCTGATCGCGATCGACGGCACCGACGGCGTGATCACGACCGACGACGTGCCGCTCGTGGACCCGGAGGTGGACGAGAACTTCGAGCGGGTGCTCGAGTGGTCCGACGAGGTGCGCGGGCTCGGCGTGCGCACGAACGCGGACACGCCGGAGGACGCCCGCAAGGCGCGCGAGTTCGGCGCCGAGGGCATCGGCCTCTGCCGCACCGAGCACATGTTCATGGCCGCCGACCGCCAGCCCAAGATGCGCGCGATGATCATGGCCGACAGCGAGGAGGAGCGGCGGCGCTGGCTCGACGAGCTGCTCCCGCTCCAGCAGGGCGACTTCGAGGGGCTCTTCGAGGTGATGGCCGGGCTCCCGGTCACGATCCGGCTGCTCGACCCGCCGCTGCACGAGTTCCTCCCCGACCTGGAGGAGCTGAGCCACCAGGTCGAACGGGCGCGCATCGAGCAGACCCCCGACCTGGAGGAGCTCGAGCACACGCTCGACCGCGTGCACAAGCTGCACGAGACCAACCCGATGCTCGGCACCCGCGGCTGCCGCCTGGGCATCGTGCACCCGGAGATCTACGCGATGCAGGTGCACGCGATCGTCCGGGCGGCGAAGGCCGTGCTGGAGCGCAGCGGCGCGGCGCCTCAGCTCGAGCTGATGATCCCGCTCGTGGCCTACGAGCAGGAGCTGCAGAACATGCGCCGGCTGGTGGCGCGGGTGGTCGAGGCGGAGGACGACGCCGGGCTCGACCTGACCGTGGGCACGATGATCGAGCTGCCGCGGGCGTGCTTCGTCGCGGACCGGATCGCGAACGTCGCGGACTTCTTCTCGTTCGGGACGAACGACCTCACGCAGACCGCCCTCGGCTTCTCGCGCGACGACGTGGAGGGCGGCTTCCTCTCGCGCTACCTCGAGGAGCGCATCGTGGACCGCAGCCCGTTCGAGACGATCGACCGCCCCGGCGTGGGGTGGCTCGTGCGGCTGGCGGCCTGGGTCGGGCGCGAGGCCAAGCCCGACCTCAAGCTCGGCATCTGCGGCGAGCACGGCGGCGATCCGGACTCGATCCACTTCTTCCACATGGCCGGGCTCGACTACGTGAGCTGCTCGCCGTACCGGGTGCCGATCGCGCGGGTGGCCGCGGCCCAGGCGCAGATCGCGCACGCCGGCTGACCCGGGCCGCCGGGCCGGCTGAGACAATCGGGACGTGCCCACCGCCTCGGCCACCGAGTTCCACGAGCGCCTCCAGGCCTGGGAGCACGCCAACCTGTCGCCGCTCGCGGAGCGCTCCTACCCGGCGCGGCGCGCGGTGGCGGAGGAGGACTCGCCGCTGCGCACGCCGTTCCAGCGCGACCGCGACCGGATCGTGCACTCGAAGGCGTTCCGGCGCCTCAAGCACAAGACGCAGGTCTTCATCTCGCCCGAGGGCGACCACTACCGCACCCGCCTCACTCACACCCTGGAGGCGGCCGGGATCGCGCGCACCGTGGCCCGCGCGCTGGCGCTGAACGAGGACCTGACCGAGGCGATCGCGCTCGGGCACGACCTCGGCCACCCGCCGTTCGGGCACGTGGGGGAGAGCGTGCTCGACGCGTGCCTGCGCGAGCGCTACGGCATCGCCTTCCGCCACAACCACCACTCGCTGCGCGTGGTCGAGCGGCTCGAGCGCGACGGCACCGGGCTCAACCTCACCGAGCAGGTTCGCGACGGAATCCTGCGCCACACCGGCCCGGAGAAGCCGGCCACCCTCGAGGGCCAGATCGTGCGGCTGGTCGACCGGATCGCCTACATCAACCACGACATCGACGACGCGCTGCGCGCCGGGGTGATCGTGCGCGACGAGCTGCCCGAGGACGAGATCGGCGTGCTCGGCGACTCCGGCTCGACCCGGATCGACACGCTGGTGCGCGACCTCGTGGCGCGCTCGGCCGAGGCCGGCGCGATCGTGCAGGGGCCCGAGGTGGGCGCCGCGATGGACCGGCTGCGGGCGTTCATGTTCGACCGCGTGTACCTGGGCGCGGCGGCCCGGGCCGAGCACCCGCGGATCCAGCGCATGCTGCGCGCGCTCTTCGCGCACTACGCGGAGAACCCGCCGCCCGCGCTCGTGCCCGGCGCGGGGGAGGCCGAGCGCCTCACGGACTGGCTCGCGGGCATGACCGACCGCTTCGCCGTGCGCACGTTCGCGGAGCTGTCGGTGCCGCGCGGGTTCTAGGCGGGGGCATCCGCCGCGCGCTCCGGCGCGTATTCTCGACGTGATGGACATCGTCGCTCACGGCTCCGGCCACTGGCTCGTGGACATCGGGATCTACCTAGGCCCGTTCCTGTCGATCCTGGTCGTCGTCCTGTTCACGGACCGCCGGCGTCGCAAGCGCGAGGAGCGCGAGGCGGCCGAGGGCGCTCGCGTGGAGGAGGCGGCGGCGCCGGGTTCGTGACCGGCGAGCCGCCAGACGCGCAGGGCCTGGCCGAGCGCCGCCGGCGCCGGCTCTGGCTGATCGGGGCGACGCTGATCCTGGCCGCGGTCCTCGTGGCGATCGCGATAGCGGTCGCGGGCTCCGACGACGACGAGAGCGGCACCACGACCGGTCCGCCCGAGGGCGCCGCCGAGGTCACGGCGCTCTACCGGGGCGTGCCGCAGCGGGGGATCGAGCTCGGGAGCCCGCGGGCAGAGGTCACGATGACCGAGTTCGCCGACCTCCAGTGCCCGTTCTGCGGCCAGTACGGCCGCGAGGTGCTGCCGACGATCGTCGAGCGCTACGTGCGCACGGGCAAGCTGCGGATCGTCTTCCACAACCTGGACTTCCTCGGCGAGGACTCGACCGAGGCGGCGCTGATGGCGGCGGCCGCCGGCCGCCAGGGCAAGCTGTTCGAGTTCGTCGACCTCGTCTACCGCAACCAGGGCGTGGAGAACACGGGCTGGGTCGACGACGACTACCTGGCTCGCATCGGCCGCGCCGTGGGGCTCGACGTGGAGCGCGCCATGCGCGAGCGCGGGGACCCGGCGCTGCGGGCCCAGATCGACGACGCCAAGCGCGCCGCGGAGGCGGCCGGGATCGACTCCACGCCGGCCTTCCTCGTGCAGCGAGCGAGCGGGCGCCCGGAGCGGCTGGAGGTCGAGGCGCTGGCACCCGGTCCGTTCACCGAGGCGCTCGACCGGGCGGTCGGAGAGGCCGACTAGCCTCCCGCCCATGTCGCTCTACACCAAGGACTCGATCGATCGGCTGAAGGACGCGGTCGACATGGTCGAGCTGGTGGGCGCGCGGACGGACCTGAAGCGGGTGGGCAGCAAGTGGAGCGGCCTGTGCCCGTTCCACGACGAGCGCACGCCGTCGTTCACGGTCGACGCCGAGCACAAGCTCTACCACTGCTTCGGCTGCGGCGAGGGCGGCGACGCGATCCGCTTCGTGGAGAACACCGAGGGACTCGACTTCCGCGAGTCGGTGGAGTACCTGGCCGACCGCTACCGCGTGGAGCTGAAGCGCGAGCGCGAGGACCCGAAGGAGGAGGAGCGGCGCCGGCGGCTCGAGCGGCTGCAGTCGCTGGTGGAGCGGGCGACCGCCTTCTACGAGCGCTTCCTGTGGGAGTCCTCGGAGGCGGGCAAGGCGCGCGACTACCTGGCCGGCCGCGGGTTCGACGAGGCGATCCTGCGGCAGTTCCGCATCGGCTACTCCCCGAGCGCATGGGACCGGCTGCTCACCGGAGCTCAGCGCGACGGCTTCAGCCTGGAGGAGCTGGCGGCGGCCGGCCTGGCGCAGAAGGGCTCACGCGGCGGGGTCTACGACCGCTTTCGCGGGCGGATCATGTTCCCGCTCTCCGACTACCGCGGCCGGGTGCTGGGATTTGGCGCGCGAGCGCTCACCGAAGAGCAGCGGCCGAAATATCTCAACACCAGCGAAAACGAGCTATACCATAAGGGCAGACAGCTGTTCGGCATCGACCGGGCGGCTTCCCAGGCGGCGAAGAGGGGACGGATCGTTGCCGTTGAGGGTTACACGGATGTGCTGGCTTTGCACCAATCGGGGATAACCGAGAGCGTGGCCATAATGGGGACAGCCCTTACCCAGCAGCAGCTGTCGACTCTGGCGCAGCGGGTAGGCAAGGACGGCACGGTCTACCTGGCGCTCGACGCCGACCGCGCCGGCCAGGACGCCATGCGGCGGGCTGCCCGCGGGGCGCGCGATCTCGACCTCGAGCTGCGGGTGGTGGAGATGCCCGAGGGCGACGATCCGGCCGAGCTGATCGCGGCCGAGGGCCCTGACGGGTTCGCTCGCCGGATCGACGGTGCGCGCCTCGTCCCGGACTTCGAGGCGCGCCGCGTGGTGGCGCAGGCCGACCTCGGCTCCCCGCGCGGGCGCGACCGGGCGCTCGAGCAGGTGCGGCCGCTCGTGGGGGCTCTCCCCGCAAATTCCGCAACAAGAGATGACCTCGTGCGGTTTCTTGCCGACAGACTCGACGTGCCCTTCGAATACGTGACCTCCCAGGTGAGCGTGAGCGCGCCGCCGCGGCCCGCAGCCCCCGCGCCCGCGGCCGAGGCGCCGCGCACGGCGCCGGCCGACGCGTTCGAGCGCCGCGAGCGCGAGTTCCTGGCGATGTGCGTCTCGGCCGGGGAGCTCGGCGCCGAGTACCTGGCGCGCACGGGCGAGGAGCACTTCTCGTTCGCGGTCGTGCGCCGGGCGCGCGCGCATCTCCTCGCGCACCCCGACGACCCGCTCGCCGATCTGCCCGTCGACGACCCGCCGCTGGCGGCCGTCGTGACCGACGTCGCCATGCGCGATCAGCCGGTGGATTCGCACGCGCTGGCGTTCCAATTCGCCCAGCTCGAGCGCGATCGCGTGGAGCGGCAGCTAAGGAGAGCGGCCCGAGATGGCGATGAAGAGCTTCAGCGGCGTCTTGCGCCCGAGCGTATGCGTATCTTGGACCGGATCAACGAGCTGATGGGACAGGCCGTATGAGCGAAGTCGACTCCGCACGACTGGACGACCCGCAGGAGGTGGAGCGCGAGGAGCGTTCGCCCCGCGCGGTCCGCGACCTCTTCGACGAGGGCGGAGTCGTGACCGCCGGCGTGCCCGCGGCCCAGCCCGAGGGCGGCGCCGACGACGCCGTTCGCAACTACCTGAAGACGATCGGCAAGGTCCGCCTCCTCACCAAGGAGGACGAGGTTCGGCTGGCCAAGCGGGTCGAGGCCAACGACATGGAGGCCAAGAACCAGCTCATCGAGGCCAACCTGCGGCTGGTCGTCTCGATCGCCAAGCGCTACACCGGCCGTGGCCTCACGCTGCTCGACCTGATCCAGGAGGGCAACCTCGGGCTCATCCGCGCCGTCGAGAAGTTCGACTGGCGCCGCGGCTTCAAGTTCTCGACGTACGCGACCTGGTGGATCCGCCAGGGCATCACACGCGCGCTGGCCGACCAGTCGCGCACGATCCGCATCCCCGTGCACATGGTCGAGCGGATGAACCGGGTGGGGCGGGCGCGCCGGGCGCTCAGCCAGAAGCTGGGCCGCGAGCCCACGCCGGAGGAGATCGCGCCGCAGGTGGAGATGACGCCCACGCAGGTCGAGGAGATCCTCGAGCTGGGCCGCGAGCCCGTGTCCCTCGAGACTCCCGTCGGGCCCGACGAGGGCGAGTCCCGTCTGGCCGACTTCATCGAGGGCGACGAGGCCGAGGCGCCGCTGGAGGTCGTCTCCGGCGACATGCGCTCGCGCGACCTCGAGGCGGCGCTGCGGTCGCTGCAGTGGCGCGAGCGGCGCGTGCTGGAGCTCCGCTACGGACTCGCCTCCGACGAGCCCATGACCCTCGAGGCGATCGGCAGCGAGGTCGGGGTCACCCGCGAACGCGTCCGCCAGATCGAGTCGAAGACGCTCTCGAAGCTGAAGAACTCGCGCGAGGCCGA
>DASVVS010000090.1:0-15636 GCA_036386455.1 Thermoleophilaceae bacterium | reverse complement strand
CTTCCTGCGCCGCGCGATCGCGTGGTTCGCCGAGCGCGAGGTGCCGGTCGAGCGAGTGATGACCGACAACGGCAACCCCTACGTCTCGAAGCTGCACGCGGCGGCCTGTCGCGAGCTCGGGATCCGCCACCTGCGCACGCGGGCCTACCGACCGCGCACCAACGGCAAAGCCGAGCGCTTCATCCAGACGCTGCTGCGCGAGTGGGCCTATGGACGCGCCTACGGGTCCTCGGGCGAGCGGACGGCCTCGCTGCCCGGCTGGCTCGACCACTACAACTTCAGGCGACCGCACGGCTCCCTTGGCCACCAAGCTCCGGCGAGCCGGGTGAACAACCTGGTTGGGAACTACAGCTAGGTCGCCGCGCCGCGCTGGCTGCCGCGGTACGCCGCGTCGCGCAGGCCCATGAGCGGACCCGTCGGGCGTATGCCGCCCCCGCAGTTCCACGGGTTGAAGCGGAGCTGCTCGCCCTCCTCCGGCGGGAGCTGCCGCCCGAGGCGGACCGTGCCGACGCCGCTGAAGCGGCCCATCAGCTCCGAGATGGCGAGCTCGAACGTGGCGGTGTCACGGGCCGCCGCCTCGGCGATCTGCTCGAGCCGCGGCCCGATCGCCGGCCCGCTGCCGACCGGCACGACGCCGAAGAGGCGCACGCCCTGCGGCAGCCGGTACGCGAGCAGGGTCGAGTAGGGGCGCGCGAAGAAACCGGTCGCCGGTACGAGCGCGTGGTGCGCGACGGGCGTGTCCCACGAGGTCACGCTCAGCAGGTCCTGGTGGCGCCCGGGCCCGTAGGCGTCCGGGAAGCGGATCGAGAACCCGAGGATGTCCGGCACGGGCTCCGGCAGCCCGAGCGCGCGTGAGCAGCGCACGAGCACGTGGCGCTCGCCGCCGTCGAGGACCTCGATCCCGGTCGCCCGGGGCTGCACGTACGGGGTGAGGGTGGCCTCGAAGACGAGCCCGTCCGGGTGGAACGAGCGCTTGCCGCGCGCGGCCGAGAGCGCCTGGAAGAGGTTCGCGGTGGCGGTGGCGACCGGTTCTGGAACCTTCACACGCGGAGGGCTACCCGGCCAGCCAGGCCGCAACCGCCCGCCACGCCTCCGAGCGCGGGTCGATGTGGATGCGGTGACCGCCCGGCTCGGGCTCCACGAGCTCCACGTCGTCGCCCACCGCGCGCGCGGCCTCGGCCCACTCGCGGCTCTTGCGCAGCGGCACGGTCTCGTCGCCGGCGCCGTGCACGACCAGCACCGGCTTGCCGAGCGGGATCAGGCGCATCGGGTCGGTGGCCGCGTAGCGCTCGGGAACCTCATCGGGGCGGCCGCCGAGCAGCTCCGCGGCGGGCTCGCCCGCCCACTCCATGTCGAGCACCGCGGCCTGCACCACGACGCGGCGGATTGGCACGCGGCCGTCCTCCCGCGACGCCGCCCACACGGCGAGCTGCCCGCCCGCGGAGTGGCCCACCACGTCGACCGCCGCGAGGTCGAGGCGCGGGTCGCGCAGCTCGGCGAGCAGGTCGATGCCGGCGGCCACGTCGTCGAAGGTCATCGGCCAGCCGCCGCGGTGGCGCCCCATCCGCCGGTACTCGACGTTCCACGCGGCGAACCCGCGCCGCGCGAGATCCGCGGCCACCGCGCGCATCAGCGACTTGCCGTACTTCGACCGCCAGTAGCCGCCGTGCAGCAGCACGACGACCGGGAACGGCCCCTCGCCGCGCGGCACGTAGAGGTCGGCGCGCTGCGACCGGGCCGGCCCGTAGCGGTGGCGCTGCGGCCGCGCCAGCACGCCGAGCAGGAGTCGGACCCCCGGCCATCGGGTAGGGGTGGCGTCATGACCGATCATCAAGACACAGACAAGCAGGAGGGCGGCAGCCCGCACACCTCGGCCGACGAGGGCCATCCCGCCGGCGACGGCGAGCGCTCGGACCGCGACATCGGGGGCCCGACGAGCCCCGACTCGGGCGGCGACGGCGAGGCGACGGGCGGCGCGCCCAGCACGAAGCCCGCGGACGAGGGCTTCGACTCGCACCAGTAGGGCCGCCACGAGGCCGGGCTCAGACCCGGCCTCCAGGCCGGACGGAGGTAGGCGCGGGGCGGGGCGACCCGCCCCGTCTACTTCTCGGCCGCGGCCTTCTTCTTCGCCGCGGGCTTCTTCGCCGCGGGCTTCTTCTTGGGCGCCCCGCCATTCCCGTCGCCGGACGGCTTGTCCTTCTTCGCCGCCGCCAGGCTGGCCTCGAGCGCGGCCATGAGGTCCGGCACCGGCGCGTCCTCCTCCTCGGCCGGCTGCACCGCGATCTCCTGACCCTCGGCCTTCGCCTCGATCATCTCGAGCACGCGCTCGCGGTAGGTGTCGTGGTACTTCGACGGGTCGAACTCGGACGTGAGGCTGTCGATGAGCTGCTGCGCCATCTCCACCTCGCGCTTGCGCGTCTCGACGTCCTCGCCGGGCGCCTCGTCGAACGAGTCCGGGTCGACCACCTCGTCGGCGAAGTTCATGCTCGCCATCGCCAGCACGTCGCCGACCGGCCGGATCGCCACGAGCTGCTCCTTCGACCTGATCACCACGCGCGCGATGGCGACCTTGTTGGCCTGCCTCATCGCCTCGACGAGCAGCTTGTACGGCTTCTGCGCGCCCTGCCCGGGGAGCAGGTAGTAGGGGTGGTCGTAGTAGAGCGGGTCGATCTCGTCGAGCGACACGAAGTCCTCGATGTCGATCGTCTTCGTCTTGCGCGGCTCGAGCGCCTCGAGCTCGTCGGGCGAGATCACGACGTAGCGGTCGGGGCTGATCTCGTAGCCCTTGACGATCTCGTCGTAGGGCACCTCCTCGCCGTCGGCGGGGCAGAAGCGCTTCTGCTGGATCCGCACGCCGTCGGACTCGTGGAGCTGGTGGAAGCGGACCGTCTTCTTCGACACCGCGCTGTAGAGCTTCACCGGGACGTTGACCAGCCCGAAGCTGATCGCGCCGGTCCAAATCGATCGGGGCATGCCGCGTATCTTCCCGCAAACTCTCCCGATCCATCGCAGGCGGGCGAGAAATTGCGCTTTCACCCAACCTGCAAGGCGTAGCTGCGTTCAGTTACGGGAACACTGAGAAACGGGCAGAGCGCAGAACGCCTCTCCCCGCGTACCCCACAGCTCAGGGAAGGAGTCCAACGTGATCGGCATCGTTCTCGCCGTTCTGTTCGCGGCCCTCGTCTACGCGATCTGCGTGGCCCTCGGCCTCCCGGCAATCGTCGGCATCGTCGCCGCCATCCTCGTCCTGCTCGCGGGCATTCCGTCGGGCGGATTCGGAGTCGGCAACAGGTTCGGACACCGCCACTAGAGGGCGGTGTCTGGCGCGGAGCCCGACCCCCTCGCGGGCTCCGCAACACCGGTTCGACCGGCGGGTGTCGCTCTGGAGCCTCGCGACGCCCGCCGGCGGCCGGTTTCCCCGCGCCCACGCGGGTAGCCTCACGCCCGTGCCTGACGCGGTCGTCATCGGAGCGGGCCAGAACGGCCTCGTCGCAGCCAACGTGCTCGCCGACGCCGGCTGGAGCGTCGTCGTGCTCGAGGAGCAGGACGTCCCCGGTGGCGCCGTCAAGAGCGGCGAGCTGACCGGGCAGCCCGGCTTCGTGCACGACTACTTCAGCGCGTTCTACCCGCTGACCGTGCTCTCGCCGGCGATGCGCGCGATGCGGCTCGAGGAGCACGGCCTCGTCTGGCGCCGCTCCCCGCTCGCGTTCGCGCACCCCGCGCTCGACGGGTCCTGCTCGTACGTGTCGCTCGACCTCGAGGAGACCGTCGAGCTGCTCGACCGCTTCCACCCGGGCGACGGGGAGGCCTGGCGGCGCGCGTACGGCATCTGGCAGCGGGTGGGCGACTCGATCATGGAGGCCGGCTTCGGCGCGCCGTTCCCGCCGGTGCGCGGGGCGGCGAAGATGGCGTGGGCGCTCAACCGCGACATGGTGCGCTTCATGCGGATGGTCACGCTGCCGGTGCGCCGCTTCAGCGAGGAGTGGTTCCAGTCCGAGCCGGCGCGCCGCATGATCGCCGGCAACGCGCTGCACGCGGACCTCACGCCGGAGTCGGCGGGAAGCGCGGGCTTCGGCTGGATGCTGTCGGCGCTCGGCCAGCACGTGGGCTACCCGACGCCCGAGGGCGGCGCCGGTCAGATCGTCGCGGCGCTCATGCGGCGCCTGGAGGCGCGCGGCGGCGAGGTGCGCTGCGGCGACCGGGTGGAGCGCGTGCTGATCCGCCGCGGGCGTGCGGTCGGGGTGCGCACGCGCAGCGGCCTCGAGGTCGACGCGCGGCGCGCCGTGATCGCGGACGTGGTGGCGCCGTCGCTGTTCCTCGACCTCGTCGGCGAGGAGCACCTGCCCGCCCGCATGCTCGCGGACCTCCAGCGCTTCGAGTTCGACGCCTCGACCTTCAAGGTCGACTGGGCGCTCGACGGGCCGATCCCGTGGGAGGCCGCCGACGCGCGCCGCTCCGGCGTCGTGCACACGGGCGAGGACCTGGACCACTTCACGGTGCACGCCGGCGAGGTGGCTCGCAAGCTGATGCCCTCCAAGCCGCTGATGGTGGTCGGCCAGTACGCGCCGGTCGATCCGACCCGGGCGCCGGGCGACTGCGACGTGGCCTGGGCCTACACGCACCACCCGCGCACGCCGAAGGGCGACGCCGGCGGCGCGGGCATCACCGGTCGCTTCGACGAGCGCGAGAAGGAGCTGTTCGCCGAACGCATGGAGGACGAGATCGAGCAGCGCGCGCCCGGCTTCCGCGACCTCGTCCGCGCCCGCCACGTCTTCAGCCCGCACGACCTCGAGCGAGCCAACTCGAACCTCGTGAACGGCGCGATCAACGGCGGCACCGCGCAGATCCACCAGCAGCTCGTGTTCCGGCCGACCAGCGGCCTCGGCCGGCCGGAGACGCCGGTGCGGCGGCTCTACCTCGGCTCGTCCTCGGCCCACCCGGGCGGAGCGGTGCACGGCGCGTGCGGCGCGAACGCCGCGCGCGTGGCGCTCATGCGCGCGCGGCTGATGCCGGCGCGCTAGAAGCGCAGCACGGCGCCGATCGCGCCGCGGCTCTCCAGCCGCTCGGCGTGATGGCGAACGCGCAGGACGGCCGCGGACTGGAGGATCGCCAGCTCGATCGCGTTCTCGGTGATGTTCTCGCGCTGCTCGAGCGGCCCGCCGTCGACCGGGCACTCGGTCAGCTCGCGGTCGGCGCCGACCCAGCCGCAGCGGGTGCACAGCACGCCGGCGGCGTCGAAGCGCTCGTTCAGCAGCAGCGTCTCCACGCGCCGCTCGTTCAGCGCCGCGATCGTGGGCTCGAGTCCCGCGGCCCCGCGCCCGCCGGTCTCCACGCCCTCCTCGAGGCGGTCGAGCGCCTCGCGCTCGCGTCGCTCGTCGATCTCGGCGATCGTGGGTGCGGCGGCCTCGCGGATCTGGTCGGGCGTGGTGTTCTCCACGTCCACCTTCACACGCCCCGCGATCCGCTCGCGCAGGTAGGGGTGCAGGAGGCCCTCGAACTCGGAGACGGTCTCCTCGGGCCCGCCGAGCAGGACGCAGTCGAACGGCGAGCGCTGGAAGCGGCGGAACGCGACCTCCGCCGCGCGCTCGAGGTGCCAGCGCACCTCCTGGTCGACGCTGCGCTGGTAGCGCGCCTGCGACCAGCCGCCCTGCTGGTGCGCGCCGTGCACCTCGTCCTCGACCGGCGGCAGCTCGGTGAGCTGCTCGGGCGACCCGCGCAGCATCCGCGCCACCTGGCGGTTCACGAGCAGGACGCACCAGCTACCGCGCATCGCCAGCTCGGCGAGCGGCTCCACGAACGGGGAATCGTCCACGACCGCCCGCGTCTCGATCGGGCGCGGCAGCTTGATCGCCTCGAACAGGCCGGCGGGCTTGCAGGCGAACAGCGCCAGGCCGTGCGCGCCGTCGGCGTCCAGCCGGCTGAAGTACTCGCGCGCTCGCTCGATGTCCTCGACCAGCGCCTTCTTCTCGTCGTGGCCCAGCGAGTCGCCGGCCTCCCGCACCTGGCGCTCGGCCTGGTCCACCAGCGAGCGCGCCTCGGTGGCGCGGGCGGGCGGGGTCGCGAACTCGGACGGGTCCAGGTTCAGGAACAGGCTCAGGACCCGCGCACCTTCGGGATGAAGATCGGCGAGCCGCCGGAGGAGGTCGCTGTTGAGCTCGTTGGTCTGCATGGGCCTCCGTTTACCCACTCGTGGACGGGCGAAGCGGCGACTGTACCGGCGCGACGCTCAGACCGGCGGGAGGCTCGTGCGGCGGGTGCCGGCGCGCACCGCCGGGCGCGCCTGCTGGAGGACGCTCAGGAGCGCCCCGGCCGCGCGCGGGCAGAACTGCGAGCCGGCGTTGCGGCGCACCTCGCCGACGGCCGCCTTCGGGCCGAGGGCGTCCCGGTACGGGCGGTGGGAGACCATCGCGTCGTAGGCGTCGCAGACGAACGTGACGCGGCTCAGGATCGGGATGTCGGACCCGCTCAGGCCGTCCGGATAGCCGCGGCCGTCCCAGCGCTCGTGGCCCGAGCGGATCGCCGGGGCCAGGTGCGCGAGCTCCGACACCGAGCCGACGATCCGCGCGCCCACCACCGGGTGGCGCTTGACCTGCTCGTACTCCGGCTCGGTGAGCGGACCGCGCTTCTGCAGCACCGCGTCCGGCACGGCGACCTTGCCCACGTCGTGCAGCAGCGCCACCCGCTCCACCTGCTCGAGGTCACGCTCGCGCATGCCCAGCGCGTGCGCAACCCGCACGGAGAGGTCGACGACGCTCCGCGAGTGCTCGCCGGTGTAGCTGTCGCGGGCCTCGATGGCGGCGAGCAGGGCCTGCACTCCGCTCTTCTCCGCGTGCTCGCGCCGCGCGACGCGGTCGTGCTCGCTCGCGTCGATCTGCGCGCCCACCACGCGGCCGAGCACGCGCAGGAAGCCGAGGTCGCGCGCGTCGAGCTCCGTGTGCCCGTCGACCGGCCGGCAGACGAGGCTCCCGAAGAGCCGCCCGTCGCCGGACTCGAGCGGCACGATCGCCGCGCCGTCGGGCAGCGGCCGCGGTTCGTGCGCGGGGTGGTCGTCGCTCTCGGCGAGGTCGCCCGCGCGCACGTTGCGGCTGACGCAGACGATCTCGAGCCCGAGCTGCTCCCGGGCCGCCGCTATCGCCGGTCCGAGCGTTCCGTTCCCGCGCCGGGGATGCTCTGCGTGGTCGCGCTGATGTCTTTCGAACAACGTGCCCTCAACCTGGTCTCATCCCCCCTGCCCGCGACGCCTATCGCCGCGTCTTCACAGGGGATGAACGCACTAACGCAATTCAGGTTGAGTCGTTATCCGCATCTTCTTCGGAGTCGCTCTCCTCGCCGGCTTCGTCGTCGGCTCCGACCGCCTCGTCGATCTCCTCCTGGCGCTTCTCGCCGTAGCGCTCGCCGGTGGCGGGATCCTCGGCGTCGATGTTGTGCGGCCCGGTCGCCTCCGGGTCCGCGGCTCCGGGCGCCTTGCTCGGGTCGGACTTCTTCGTATCCCAGTCGGAGCGCGCCTGCTCAGTGCTCTCGCCGAGCTTGTCGGACTCGTGCTCGAGGCGCTCGGCCTCCTGCTCCAGCTCGTCGGCCCGCTCGTTGTGGTCCATCGTCCTCCCGTTGTCCTCGGTTGTCAGTCGCTCTCGCGCTCGGCCCGCGCCCGCTCCTCGAGCTTCTCGCGCAGGTAGCTTGCCTTCTCGGCGCGGCGCTCGTGCTGCTCGGTGTCGTCGGGCGTGGCGCCCTCGGCCGCAGCGTCGCGCTCGGCCCGCTCGCGCTGGAGCTGCTCGATGCGCAGCTCCTGCGTGGTCGGATCCTCGTCCATGGGGCGAGCGTACCGGTCAGAGGCGGGCGGCAATCGCCTCCGCCAGCGCGGCGACGAGCGGGTCGGCGGGGAGCCCGGCCACGGTGCCGTCCACCGACCGGACGACGGCCTTGCCGTCCTCGCTCGCGACGCTCGCGTCCAGCTTCACGGGTATAGGCGAGTTCGAGCCGGGGAGCAGGGCGCTGCCGATCCTGCCGAGCAGCCCCGCGAGCGGGCCGTACTGCTGGCCCGCGTAGTCGCCCAGCTCCGCGACCGTGACCGTCGCCTCCACCACGAGCTCGTACGGGCGGTCGTGGTCGCTGCGCGCGAGCGAGAAGCGGGTGATGCGCAGCGGGCCGGCGGTGAGCTGGTCGAGGCGGACGTCGGCCTCCTTGAAGCGGTCGAGGTCGTCGAAGACCTTGCCGCGCTCGCCCTCGAGCGGGATGTCGAGCCGCTCGCCGCGCACCTGGATGCGCTTGCCCTTGCCGAACAGGAGCCGCGCCGCGGGGAAGGCGTCGATGTCGACGGTCGCCTCGCCGCCGCCCTCGGTCAGGCGGTTCTCCGCGCGGCGCTCGAGGTACGCGGGCACGAGCACCTGGGTCGCGACCAGGAGCAGCAGCACGACGGCCAGTCCGATCAGGGGATACAGCACGCGGCGGTCCATGTAAGGGAGAGTCTTACCTACGGCCTGTGCGGTGCGGCATAGATTGGGCACACATGCCGGCGCCGCGGGTCCACCTCACCTTCGACGACGGCCCCGATCCGCGCTGGACCCCGCTCGTGGCCGCGGAGCTGGAGGCGGTGGGGGCGCGCGGGACCTTCTTCGTGATCGGCGAGCGGGTGGCGGAGTGTCCGGAGGTGGTGCGTGGGCTGGTCCGCGCCGGGCACGAGGTGGAGCTGCACTGCATGCGGCACGTGCGGCATCCGGAGCTGGGCGCGCGCGAGATCGAGGCGGACACGCGCGAGGCGCTGGCTGTGCTGCGCTCCGTGGGAGTGCGGCCGCGGCGCTGGCGGCCGCCCGGCGGGCACGTCACGCGCGCGACCCGTCTCGTGGCGGCGCGGCACGGGCTGCGGCTCGCCGGGTGGTCGGCCGATCCGCGCGACTGGGAGGGCCGGCTTGCGGGCGTGATGCTGGAGCGGATGGCGGTGGACGGGCTCGGCCCGGGCGACGTGATCGTGATGCACGACGCGGTGGGGCCGGGGGCGCTGCGCGCGGACTGCGCGCAGACCGTGGAGCTGATCGAGCCGCTCGCGGGCAACCTGCGCGCGCGGGGGTGGGAGCCGGCGCCGCTGGGGGCGCGGCGGGCCGGCGATTCCGTGCGCGGCCGGCTTCCGGGACGGGCCGCGCTGCGCGAGCTGCGGCGCTCCTCGCGGTCGGCCGCCGGGGGGCCGGTTGTCGAGTTCGAGGTCGTCTCCGAGGAGGACCTCACGGAGGCGGACCTTCGCGAGCTGAGCGGGTTGCTGTCGGTCGTGATGACGCGCCTGGGGGCGGAGTACGCCGAGCGCCCGTGGCGGCGCATCCGGCCGGAGTACCGCGCGCTGGCGCGCATCGACGGCGAGCTGGTCGGGCAGATCTCGGGCTTCGCCATTGGGACCGATCCGCCCAGGCGCATGTATGCGGGCGGCGACCTCGCGGTGCACCCGCGGGCGCGCGGGCGCGGCGTGGCGGTGCGGCTGGGCGAGCTGTTCTCTGCGGAGTGCTGGGAGCGCGGCGGCGAGATCCTGCTGGCGGGGGAGACGGTCACGCACCGGGCGCGCGACCTCCGGACCGGCCACGCGCCCGTGCCGCGCTTCCGCTTCTGGTACGAGCGCGACGGAGCCTGCCACTGGCACCCGAACTGGACGACGAAGATCCGCCACCCCGAGCCGCGCGTGCGGCTGCGGCTGGAGGAGGGCGACTTCTAGCGCACCGTCCTGCCCTAGGGTCGTATATCGACCCCAATCCAGGACGGTGCGGGCCGGCACGGGCAGAGATCGTGCCCGTCGCGGATGCGGCGCCTAGAATCCGCCGGACCCGGAGAGGTGGCCGAGTGGCTGAAGGCACTCGCCTGCTAAGCGAGTAAGGGGTGCAAGCTCCTTCGCGGGTTCGAATCCCGCCCTCTCCGCTGAAGTGCCTCGGTCGCGGAACGACTCGACGCTGGCGAGCTTGCCATTCCGTGCCGTCCAGAGGAAGAAGACGCTCTGATCGAGCTCCATCCCGCTCCGCGTGCGGTGCCACGAGCTCGGCCTATGACGACGATCCGGTCGCCCGCATCGATGTACTCCTCGGCCTCGATCCGGTAGTTCGCCCACACCCCGAACAGCTGGCGAAGCGCAGGGCCGATCGACGCGCCGCGATGTGAGCCTGGCTCTACGGCGTCGGGGCTCTGTCTCCACTCGAAGCCCGCGGCCACGCAGTATCGCGCTCGGTGGCGAGAAGGGATGCGTCGCGTTGACACGCATGCTCAGTCGTGTTTGAGTAAACCGACTGCCGCAAGGCGACTCGCGGGCCCAGCCGCTGGCCGGGCCTGAACCGAAGGGACCCTCCATGACCCGGCTACTGGCCCTCGCCGCGGCAATAGCCGCGTGCGCCGTTGTTCCATCGACCGCGTTCGCGGCCGTCGAAGACACGCGCTCGGCCCTGTGGCGATTCGACGAGGCCACCGGCGCCACCGACCTCGTCGGCAACCCCGGCTTCGAGTCGAATGCCAACGACCACGCATCGGCGGCGGGGTACTTCACGGCCGCAGCGACAGGCGTGAGCAGGGACACGACGAGCGCCCACTCCGGGTCGGCGTCGGGCGTCGTGACCGTTCCCGGATCGGCGGCCTACGAGGGCGAGCGCTACCGGATCACCTACCCCTTCCGCAAGGGCGTCAGGTACACGTTCTCGGTCTGGGTCCGTTCCGCGAGCGCGACCAAGGACGTCAACGCCGCGCTCGGGATCGGCTCCGACAACGCGGGCGCGTCGGACGGCCCGCGCAGGTTGAGCACCACCTGGCAGCGGCTCACCGGGACTTGGATCCCGACCGCGGACCGTACGTCCGCCGACCTGGGCGTCTACCTGCCCGTGGCCGCCGGCTCGTCGAAGAGCTTCCAGGTCGACGACCTGTCGGTCGCCGAGACGGACCTCGTCGGCAACCCGGGCTTCGAGTCCGACGACAGCGGCTACTCCCGAGACGCGGGTTACTTCACGGCCGCCGGCACGAGCGTCTCCAGGGACACGACGAGCGCCCACTCCGGGTCGGCCTCGGGTGCCGTCACCGTCCCCGGCTCCGTGGCCTACGAGGGCGGGCGTTACCGGATCACCTATCCCTTCCAGGCCGGCGTCCGTTACACGTTCTCGCTCTGGGTGCGCTCCGCCAGCGCGACCAACAACGTGAATGCCGCGCTCGGGGGGACCAACGTCGACAACACGGGCGCCTCCAACGGGCCGCTCGCGCTGAGCGCCACCTGGCAGCGCCTCACCGGGACCTGGACGCCGACCGCGAATCGTTCGTCGGCCGACCTGGGCGTCTATCTGCCCGCCGCGGCCGGCTCGGCGAAGACCTTCCAGATCGACGACGTGTCGGTCGAGGTGCCGGCCTTCTCGGCGAAGGACGCGAAGGGCTCGAACAACGGGACCTACAACGGCGGCTCCACGCTCAGTCACGCCGGCGCCACCCCGGACGGCGGCAGGGCGGTTCTGCTCGACGGCGTGAACGGGCGGATCACGACCACGTACAACCCGTTCGCATCGGCCGCGACCCGCACGTTCGAGGGCTGGGCGAAGCGCAGCACGAACGGGACCGACGACGCGCTGCTCGCGGGCGATGCGGCGGTGGGCTATCCCGTGCTCCGCGCCCTGGCGGGTGGCAACAGCGTGCGGTTCAACCCCAACACGACGGGGCTGGGACAGGACTTCACGAACGCGCTTCCGGGAACCGGCGTCTGGTTCCACTGGGCCCTCGTCTGGAACGACGCCACGCGTCAGGCCACGCTCTACGTCGACGGCGTGAGCAAGGGGACCAAGACGTTCCTCTTCGGCCTGGGCTCACCCGGCAACCTCGAGCTCGGCGCCGAGGGAGGCACGACGAACCCGTTCAACGGATACCTCGACGACGTGGCGGTCTACGACTATGGCCTGACCGCCAGCGAGGTCAAGCAGGTCATGGGTTGCGACGAGATCGCATATCCACCCGGAACCTCGGGGGCGACGATCACCACGCCGGGTCAGCTCGACGCCGCTCTGGACACAGGCGAGACCGGCTGCTTCCGCGGCGGCACCTACGAGGAGACCAACCGCACCATCACCACGCCGGGGGCGACCTTCCGGCCGTACGGCGCCGAGGCCGTGACCTGGCGGGGCCGGCTCGTGATCGCGGCCGATGACGTGACGGTCCGCGGCATGACCCTGGACGGAAGCTACGGGCCGACGTGTGGCAGCGATGCCAACTGCTTGGCGAGGAACAACGCCGCGCCTGTGGAGGACCGCTGCTACGACGTCGACAAGTGCACGTTCAGCAGCCCGGTGCTCCACGCCGAGGGCATAAAGCTGCTCGACAACGAGATTTCGAACCGCCGCACCGGCGATTCGGAGCGGGCGGGCATCTGCGTCAACGAATCCAACAGCGGCGACCCCGTCAGCTACGAGATCGCCTTCAACCGGATCCACCACTGCGGCCAGCTCTCGAGCTCGACCGGCTCCCCCAGGAACCACGACCACGGCATCTACGTCGGGGCGGGAGGCGTCGGCAACGGCGGCGACATCCACGACAACGTGATCTTCGACAACGCCGATCGCGGCATTCAGCTCTTCCCGGAAGCGGCGAACGTCACAGTCAGGAACAACACGATCGACGGCAACGGCGAGGGCATCAACCTCAACTTGCGAAGCCACGACAACACTCTCGACAAGAACGTCATCACGAACTCGTACTGGCGCTGGAACGTCGAGGGGCCCGCCATCACCGGCACCGGCAACGTGATGACGAACACCTGCCTGCGGGCCTCGAATGCGGACAGCTACTACAACAGCGACAACGGGATCGAGTCCTACTTCCGCGGCGACGTGGCCATATCGAATGACATCCAGGCGCCGTCGAACGTCTACGCGGACCGTACGACGAAGGACTTCAGGCTGTCCGGCACCTGTCGCAGCAACGGCTGGGGAGCGCCGGACAGCGTGGCGACTCCCTAGAAGTCGTAGACGCCCGTGAGAATCACCTTGGTGCGGTAGCAGCCCGCTCCGCAGCCGCCGTCGGGCAGGTGCTCTTCCACGAGCGTGCCGCCGTTCGCGGTGACGCCGGTGAGCGTCGCGGTGAGCACGCCCGTGTCCGCGATGGTCACCGTGCCCCGCACGCGACCCCCGGGATCGAGGGCGACGCCCGCGAACTGCGGCGCACCGGTCACGATGGCCCCCACCAGGTTGTACCTGTACGTCGCGCCACCGATCAGCGCGTCGTCGTAGTTCCTCACCAGGAAGTTCAGGTCGTCCTCGACCTCCACGTTCAGCCTCTTGCACCCGGTGGGCGCCGAGGTGTCGAACGTCATGTCCGCGTAACTGGTCTCGCCTCGTGTGACCTGCCACGTGGCGGTGGTCTCGCACTTGGTGACGGTCTTGTCCAGGATGTTCGCCGACGCGGGCTGCACCCCGAGCCCGGCGACGGCCATGCACACCACGATCGTGATCGATCGCCTCATCACTACCCCCTTCGATCTTCGCCCCCTTCGGAGCCCCTGGAGTGCGATTCCACTGATAAAGGAACTCAAACCAAAGGATCGTCGCGACCTTCGCTACGGGCTCACCCACGAGAACCAGAACTCGGGATGCGCCCGCGCCTCGGCGATCGTGGATAGCGCGAAGCCCGCGTCGTGGAAGGCGGTGAGGTCCACCGCGTCGCCCGCGGCCAGGCGGTACTCGGTGTTCACCGTCAGGCGAGTCACCGGCGCCGGCGCCACGAGGGTGCTGGCTATCTGGGCCCCGCCGTTCAACCTGATCCGCAGCTCCCGCATCGTCCCGGCGGTCCCGTCGAACCGGATGCTTCCGCCGATCCGGTACAGGCCCGGCACCTTGCAGATCAGCTGGTTGCCGCCGCTGACGTGCTGCTCGTCCTGCGTACCGAGGTCGTAGCGCTCCGAGTCGAAGTAGAGCGACGTGATCGTGTTGTTCGGGATAGAGATGTTCGTGGAGTTGAACACCCGGGCCTGCGGGACGACGTTCACGTCGTTGCGGACGAAGTCCGACCGCGAGCGCGCGTCCGAGATGCGCGGCCCGTTGCTCCACAGGTTCGACACCTGGAGGTCGGCCGGGCTGGCCGTGCTCTCCACGCGGATCGCCGCCGTCTGCGGGCTGATGACGTTCACGTTCGACAGCTGGAGCGCCCCGCGCCCGAGCTTGATCGCGTAGGGGGCCGTGCCGCCCGCGCAGTTGACGCTGAGGTTCGCGAACTGGTTGGCGAACCCGAGCCCGAACGGATGCGTCATCTGGATGGGCACCGCCGAGCCGCTCGCGTTCACGAACACCTGCGAGAACTTGATGGCCTGGCAGTAGGCGAGGTCGATGTAGGGCGTGTTGCCCGGGTTCGCCTCGAACTTCACGCCGGTGAACTCGAGCGAGCTCGACGGCGAGGTGTCCGCCTGCGATCCGTCGATCTTCAGGTCGGTCCCGCCGTTGCCCTCGAACTGGAGCGACGTGTAGAGGCTCGTGTCGTTCCCGCCCTGGCCCCCGCCGCCCGTGATGGAGTCGAGCAGCATCGCCGGCGTGCCCGTCCCGTTCCCGCACGAGGAGACCTGCACGGTGTCCGCGCAGGAGTTGAACACCTGCTTCATCAGGATCCCGTGGCCGTTGCAGCTCGCTACGCGCACCCGGTGCAGGTACACGTGCTGGGCACGCTGGAGATCCAGCCCGTTCGCGTTGACGCCGGGCTTGCCCTCGATGTCCATGTCCACGACCTCGACCCACGCCCGGACCGAGAAGCTGGTTCCGTGCGCCTTGATGATCGGACTGGTGCTGTCGGAGTTGCGCTTCAGCCGGGTGGGGGCGGTCAGCGAGCCGCCGGGTGCCATTCCCGCGCCGAACAGGCGGATTGGCTTGCTCGCCGGAACCGTGAGCCCGCCGTTGATGATGTAGTTGCCCGTCGGGAAGAAGACCGCGCCGCCGCCCGCGGCGGCCGCGGCGTCGATCGCGGCCTGGCACGAGGCGGTGTCGTCGGTCGAGCCGTTGCCCAGCGCGCCGTAGTCCTTCACGTTGAGCGGCATGCGCTCGCGAAGCACGTAGCGGTCGTCGAGCGGCGGCAGCTGGGCGCGGGCCGGGTCGGCGGCGAGCAGCCCGGCGCCCGCCGCACCCACCGCGCCGGCGGCCAGCAGGCGGCGCCTGGTCTGGGTGCTGTCCTGCGTCGTGGAAGCAGGTCGTGTCGAGTCCATCGGTGTCCCCCCTGGTAGAAACGCTCGATCCAGTAGAGCCCGGCCGCTCCGGGCGCGCACCACCCGAGTGGGGGGTATGCGTTCGGCAGGGCGCGGGTGCTCGCCCCGGGCGGCTTGTTCTGCCTCGAGACGCCGCTGAACCAGGCGATCTCGCACCCGGTGCGCTGGCGCGGCCGCGAGGTTTAGCAACAGCGGCCAGCGCACATACTCGCCCGCAAATCACGTAGCGACAACGGGGGGCGAACGATGCGGGTGGGCAAGAGGCTGGCGGGTGCGGTCGCGGCGACGTGCGTGCTTGGGGCGGGCGTGGGGACGACGGCTCAGGCGGGTCCGCCTCCGGCGTTGAACGTGGTGCCGCCCGCGGTCACGGGCGTTCCCGTGCAGGGACAGACGCTGGGCCACTTCAGGGGCGTCTGGACGCTGGGCGGCGACAACGTGTACTCGCAGACGTGGCTGCGCTGCGACGC